>CALJIC010000244.1 GCA_937974195.1 uncultured Roseiflexaceae bacterium
GTTCGTATGGGTTGCAACACCATACGGCGGGGCGAGGCGTTCGCGGCGGCGCCTTTGGCCCTTCGCCGCAGCTCGGCCGGCGGGGGCCGTGGCGCGGAACAGGGCTTGCGCGAGCGCCTGCGCCCGATGAAGCGCGACTCAAAGCGTGCTATAATGAGATGACCGGGCAAGGCTACGTGATGGCACCCAAGCGCCAGAGCTTGGGCTTTTGCGGCCACGCAACTGACGCTAAGCAGCCCCTGGCGAGTTTCTGCGGGCATCGGCAGGGCGGTTGACGCAGCGCGCTCATCCCGCCGCCTGAGTCCGGCGGGCGCCAGCGAGCAGACGGGCTTCGGCAGGGCGTTTGGCCGCGACACACAGGATCGCCGCACGTATGTTCACACCACCGACGGGCTTCGCCAGCGCCGCGTGAAGGAGGACAGGATGGAGATTACCCACAAGCGCCTGAACCGGGTGGACCTGCTGACCGTCTCCGGTCGGCTAGATGCCATGAGCGCGCCTCAGTTCAAGCAGCGGATCGACGAACTGTTCGACCAGGGCCGGTACCGGATCGTCCTCGACCTGTCCGGCCTCGAGTACGTCGCCAGCCCGGGGCTGCGCGTTTTGATCGAGGCCCGCAAACGCGCCCGCGATTGGAAGATCACCGATCTCGAGGGCGGCGACGTGCGGATCGCCAACCTGCCTCCGCGCATCAAGGAGGTCTTCGACCTCACCGGCTTCACCTCGCTGTTCGAGATCTACCCGGACACCACCGAGGCGGTCGGCTCCTTCTGAGCAGCTTGCGCCGAGTAGTCAGTAGCCAGTGCCGCTGTGAGACGTCGACGCTCGCCGTCCTCTCCGCCGAGCTGACTACTGACTACTGTTCTCCTCACCATCTGACCACTGACTGCTGATGGAAACACGCACGGTCCCCGCCAAGCTCGAGTCCCTGGCGCTGGTCAGCGAGTTCATCGCCGACGCAGCGGCGCGCCTCGGCCTGGACGACCATACCGCCTGGCAGGTGCAGCTCGCGGTCGATGAGGCGGCGACCAATATCATCCAGCACGGCTACGACCCAGAGGAGCCCGGGGTGATCGAGCTGGCGTGGCGTGTGGACGGGCCGGATCTCGTGGTGACGCTGCGCGACTACGGGCGGCGCTTCGACCCGGAGCAGGTGCCGCCGCCAGATCTGACCTCGCCGCTCGAGGAGCGCCAGGCCGGCGGCCTCGGCCTGTATCTTATGAACAGGCTGATGGACTCGGTGCAGTTCGACTTCGACGACCAGCGGGGCAATCTGCTGACGATGAAGAAGCGCATCGGCACCGTGGCGCCGGAGGTGCAGGTGTTGGAGCTGGGCGGCCGGCTCGACGCAGTTCACACGCAGCAGGCGATCTCGCCGGTGAGCGCGGCGGTCGCCGCCGGCGCGCGCTTCGTGCTGCTGGACCTCGGGGCGGTGACGTTCATGAGCAGCACGGGGCTGCGAGCGCTGCTGCTGGTGCGCAAGGAGCTCCTCAACCAGGGTGGGCAGCTGCGCCTCTGCAACCTCCAGCCGCAGGTGCTGGAGGTGTTCACCCTCACCGGCTTCACCCAGGTCTTCGCCATTCACACAACGCGCGAGGAAGCGCTCAGGGCATTCGGCCAGGAATCGCCGTGAACCGCGGACGCTGGCTCCTGCTTTACGCACTGCTCGTCGGGGCGATCGGCTGGGGCGCGATGTTCGCGAGCGGCCCCGATCTGTCGCGCTGGCCCGAGCTGCTGCTCTTCATCGTGCTGGCGCTGCTGATCGAGGGCGTCGGCTTCCGCGTGCCGCCCGCCGACCCGCAGAGCCTGGTGGGCGTGGTGCTGATCACCGCCGCGCTGGCGCTCGGCCCGGCCAACGGCGCGCTGGTGGCCGCCGTCTCCGGCGTCATCTTCGGCATGCTGCTGCCGCTGATCTACGGGCGCCCGCGCACCCTGTACAGCCTGGTGGGACGCCCGGTGCTGCGCGGCGGGGTGCGCGCGCTGGCGATGCTGGCCGGCGCATGGATCGCCTGGCTGGCCGCCGGCCCCGAGGCCAGCGACGCCGTGCGGGCGTGCGGGCTGATCGTCAGCTACCCGCTGCTGGTCCAGACCAACCGCGCGGTGCGCGAGCTGATCCAGGGCGGCCGCACCGGAGTGCTGACCTGGTGGCGCTCGTCGTGGGGCACCGCGCTCAGCGCCGAGGTCGCGCCGCTGCCCGTCGGGGCGCTCGGCGCGGCGATCTACAGCACCCTGGGGACGGGCTACTTCCTGCTCGCCGCGGCCAGCCTGCTCGCCGCCTGCATCGCGGTGCGCCGGGCGGCGTTCGCCCTGCGCCGGCAGCGCCGGAGCGTCCGCGAGCTCGCGCTGCTCAACGAGACCAGCCGGGCGATCATCCGCGCCGACCTGGAGGTGGATGCGCTGTGCGAGCTGATCTACCGCGAGGCCGGCAAGGTGGTGGACACCTCCTCGTTCCACCTCGGCCTGTTCGAGCCCGGCAGCGACCGCTACACGCTCAAGGTGCGCGTGCAGGACCGGGTGCGCCTGCCGCCGCTCACGGTGAACCTGCCCTCCGGCGACGGGCTGGTGGGCTGGATGCGCGAGACCGGCCGCGCGCTGCTTGTCGAAGATTTCGCCACCGAGATGGACCGCCTGCCGGCGCGCCCGCGCTACCAGAGCGACCGGCCGCCGCGCAGCGGGATCTACGTGCCGCTGCTGGCCGGCGAGACGGTGATCGGCAGCATCTCGATCCAGAGCTACCAGCCGCGCGCGTTCGACACCGACGACATGCGCATCCTCTCGCTGATCGCCGACCAGGCCGCGGTGGCGATCTCCAAGGCGCGCGCCTTCGACGAGGCCCGCCAGCGGGCGGTGCAGCTGCAGGCGATCCAGGAGGTGAGCGAGCGCATCACCGCCATCCTCGACCTGGACGAGCTGCTGCAGTCGGTGGTGAAGCTGATCCGCGAGCGCTTCGGCTACCAGCCGGTGCACATCTTCACCTACGAGGACGACGGGCGGCTGGTGTTCCGCGCCAGCACGGTCGAGGGCGAGGAGCTGGCCCGGCTGCGCGAGATGAGCGTCCGCGAGGGCGAGGGCATCGTCGGCAAGGCCGCCCGCGACGGCCAGTACGTGCTGGTGAACGACCTGCAACACGACGAGCGCGCGCTGGGCGAGGCGCCCGACACCCGCGCCGAGCTGGCGGTCCCGATCCGCTTCGGCGACCGGCGCATCGGCGTGCTGGACGTGCAGAGCACCGAGCCGGACAGCTTCGACAAGAGCGACCTGTTCGTGATGCAGACGCTGGCCGACCAGATCGCGGTGGCGGTGGAGAGCGCGCAGGCCTTCAGCGCGCAGCGCGAGCAGGCCTGGACCCTCAACGCCCTGCTGCAGGTGGCCGAGAACCTCTCGCGCGATATGCCGCTCGACGAGCTGGTGCCGGCCGTGGTGCGCCTGCTGCCGCTGCTGCTCGGCTGCGACCGCTGCTACTGCCTGGTGCCGGACCGCGAGCAGAACGCGCTGGTGCCGCTCGGCGCGTACGGGCTCACCCGCGAGCAGCGCGCCGGCTTTCTCGGCCGCCCGATCACAGAGGATCAGGCGCCGCTGCTGGCCGAGGTGATCCGCAGCGGCGCCCCGGTGGCGGTGGAGGATGCCGGCGCCCGCCCGTTCGTCTGCCCGCCGATCCTGGAGCCGTTCGGCGGCCAGACGCTGCTGGCGCTCCCGCTGCGGGCGCGGGGCTCGATCGGCGGCGTGCTGGTGCTGGACTACAACCAGCCGCGCAAGCGCTTCACCCAGACCGAGATGACGCTGGCGCTCGGCATCGCCAACCAGGTGGCCGGCGCGCTCGAGAGCGCCTGGCTCGCCCAGGAGGCGGCCGAGGCCTCGCGGCTCGAGGAGGAGCTGCGCGTGGCGCGCGAGATCCAGACCGCGCTCCTGCCCGCCAGCGTGCCGGACGCGCCCGGCTGGGACATCGCGGCGCAGTGGCGCTCGGCGCGTATCGTCGGCGGGGACTGGTACGACTACTGGTGGCTCGTGCCGCGCGCCGAGCACTCCGGGCTCCAGCCCGCCGATGAGGTGCGCGCGGCGTCCGGCACGCCCGGCGCCCTTCGGCCGGCTCCGGGCGATCTCGAGCCCGACGCGCAGCCCTCCCTCGGCTTCGTCATCGCCGATGTGAGCGACAAGGGCGTGCCGGCGGCGATGTTCATGGCGCTCTCGCGCAGCCTGATGCGCGCCGCCGCGCTCGACGGCTCCTCCCCGGGCGTCGCGCTGGCGCGCGCCAACCGCTGGATCACGCGCGACTCCGAGTCCGGCATGTTCGTGACGCTGTTCTACGGCATCATGGAGCCGGGGAGCGGCGTGCTGCGCTTCGCGTGCGCCGGCCACAACCCACCGCTCCTGTTCCGCGCCGACGGCAGCGTGCAGGAGCTGACCACCCCGGGTATCGCGCTCGGCGTGCTCGAGGAGGTGACGATCGGCGAGGCCGAGGTCCAGATGCACGTGGGCGACATCCTGGTGTGCTACACCGACGGGGTCACCGAGGCGATCAACGACCGCGAGGAGGAGTTCGGTGTGGCCCGGCTGATCGCGGCGGTGCAGGAGGCGCGCGCCGGCAGCGCCAGCGATGTGCTCGAGGCGATCAGCGGCGCGCTGTTCCAGTTCAGCAGCGGCGTGCTGTTCGACGACGCGACGCTGGTGGTGGTGAAGCGGGTGGAGGAGCCGCGCCCGCACGAGTAGGCCGAGCGCCCGCGCCCACGACCCCTAAACCTCCCCTGAGGAACGCTCCGCCCGCTCTTCGCCCGGCGCGATGTGACGCGCCGTGTTATAATCGAACAGAGCAGACTCCGCTCGACCAGCCCGCCACCAGCAAGGCACACGCCGCATGCAGACCATCAAGAAGTACGCCAACCGCAAGCTCTACCACGTCAACCGCAAGCGGTACATCACCCTCGAGGGGATCGCCGCGCTGATCCAGGCCGGCGATCAGGTGCAGGTGGTGGACAACGAGACCGGTGAGGACATCACGGCGCCGATCCTGGCGCAGGTCGCGCTGCAGACGCGCGGCGAGCGCGGGTGGCTGCCGACCAACGTGCTCACCGGGATCATCCGCAGCGGCGGCGACACCCTCAGCCACCTGCACCGCTCGCTGTGGACGGCGATCGGCGGGATGAGCTTCGTGGACGCCGAGATCGCGCGCAGGCTGGCCGGCCTGCGCGAGAGCGGCGCCCTCTCCGCCTCCGAGGAGGCCCGGCTGCGCGAGCTGCTCCTGGAGGCGCCCGAGCGGACGCCGGCAGCCGCCGAGCTGCCGAGCCGCGGCGACGTCGATCGGCTGCGCCAGCAGGTCGATGCGCTGGCTGAGGCGATCGAGCGCCTGGTCGCAGAGCGGCGCCAGCCCGGCAGCTGAGCGCTCCGCGGGCCTGCGCCAGGCCGCGGCCCTCCACCTGTTTCTCGGCTCGACCTACACCCGGGGCATCTGCATGAACAGCGCCATCCCATCCCGGCCCGGCAAGCGGGCGCTGGTACTCGCCGGAGGCGGCGTGACCGGCGCGATGTACGAGATCGGCGCCCTCCGCGCGCTCGACGACGCGCTGCGCGGCTTCAGCGTCACCGACTTCGACATCTACGTCGGCACGAGCGCCGGCGCGCTGGTGGCGGCCTGTCTGGCGAACCGCCTCTCGCCGCACGACCTGGTGCGCCACCTGGAGATGCCGGTCGATGGGGTCGCGCCGCTGCGCATCAGCGACCTGTTCGCAGTCGACGGCGGCAGCGTGCTGCGGCACGGCGCGCGGCTGCCGGAGGTGCTGCTGCGGCTGCTGGGTGCCGTGCTGACCAGCGGCGGGCGCGTGTCGCTGCTCGACGCGCTCGAGGCCGTCGCGCTGGCGCTCCCCGGCGGGATCTACGACGGCAGCGCCCTCGAGCGCTACCTCGCCGCCGCGCTCAGCCGCCCCGGCCTCACCAACGACTTCCGCCGCCTGCCGCGCGCGCTGGCGATCATCGCGACCGACCTCGACAGCAGCGAGCGGGTGGTGTTCGGCGAGCCGCCGCTGGACGGCGTGCCGATCTCGCGCGCCGTGGCGGCCTCCTCGGCCGTGCCGATCCTCTACCGGCCGGTGCGAATCGAGGGCCGCGACTATGTGGACGGCAGCGTGCGCGGAAACGCCAGCCTCGACCTGGCGATCGAGCGCGGCGCGACGCTGATCGTCTGCGTCAATCCGCTCGTCCCCTTCGACCGCTCGGAGGCCGCCGGCTCGCCGCGCATCCACGACATGGGCGCGCCGGGCGTGGCGAGCCAGGTCTTCCGCACCTTCGTCCACGCCGGGCTCCACTACCACCTGAAGCAGATCCGGCGCCGCCACCCCGAGGTGGACGTGGTGCTGATCGAGCCGGGCCGCGACGACCTGCGCATGTTTTCGGAGATGCCGATGCGGTACGCCAGCCGGGTGCAGATCGTCCGGCACGGCTACGAGTCGGTGGCCCGGCACCTGGCCGAGCGCCCGGAGGCGTACCGCGCGCTGTTCGCTCGCCACGGGATCGACATGCAGCCGCGTGACGGCCGGGATCTGCGTCCTGCGGCGCAGCCTCGGCGCCCAGCCCCGCGTGGCGCCCACGAGCTTCGGGCGGCCCTGAATCAGCTGGAGCAGCTGCTGGACGCCGCGGGGTGAGGAGATTGACTAGGTGACAGGGTGACAGGGTGACAAGGTGACGGGGTGTCGCGCTCGCTGCGCTCGCGCCGGCGGGGTGACTGGGTGACAAGGTGACGGGGTGACAGGGGAAACAAGAGGTTCTTGGTGGACCACCGGCGTTCTGGTGTCCAAGAGTCACCCCTTCACCCCGTCACCCCGTCACAATGTCACCGACATGGGGCGCTGGCGCCGGGAGGGGCGGCGCTGGCCGAGCTCCGAGAGGCGCTCGCCGAGCTGCTCCAGGCTGGAGAGGTTGTGCACCGGCAGGAAGTCGTCCACGTAGGGCAGGGCGGCCTGCATGCCCTGGGTGAGCGGCTGGTAGCGCGGGTTGCCGAGGAGCGGGTTGAGCCAGATCAGGCGGTAGCAGGAGCGCTGCAGCCGCTCCATCTCCCGCTCGAGCAGCCGCGGGTCGCCGCGGTCCCAGCCGTCCGAGATCACCAGCACCACCGGGCTCCCGCTCAGCACGCGCCGGCCCCAGCGGTAGTTGAACTCCTTGATCGCCTCGCCGATGCGCGTGCCGCCGGACCAGTCGACGACGTGCTTGCTCACCGCGGCCACCGCCTCGTCGATGTCGCGCTCGCGCAGGAGCCGGGTGATGCGCGTCAGGCGCGTGCCGAACACGAACGCCTCGACGTCGCGCAGGCCGTTCGAGATGGTGTGGACGAACTGCAGCAGGATGCGGCTGTAGCGGTCCATCGAGCCGCTGATGTCGCACAGCACCACCAGCCGCCGCTGGCGCGGGCGCGGCTCGCGGTACGATAGCACGAGCGGCTCGCCGCCGTAGCGCAGGTTGCGGCGCAGCACGCGGCGCATGTCCAGCGTGCGCCCGCGCGGCGACGAGCGCTTGCGGCGCGTGCGCCGCGGGGGGATGCGCCAGGTCAGGTTGCGCAGCAGCTCCTTGCAGGCCTGGACCTCCTCGTGCGTGAAGGAGCCGAAGTCCTTCTCGCGCAGCTGCTCGGCCGCGCTGAACTGCAGCGCCATCCCGACGCGCTCCTCCTCCTCCTCGCTCTCCTCGCGCGCCGCGGAAGCGCCTTGGTCGTCGCGGCGACGCGGCAGCCGCAGCGGCTTGGCCGGCGTCCGCAGCACCGGGATCGCCATCTGGGAGGGGTCGAAGCCGGACCGGCTGCGCCAGAAGAAGGCGAAGGCCGCGTCGAACAGCGGCAGGTCGTCGCGCCGGCTGATCAGCGTGCAGCGCGCCGCGCTGCGGAAGTCCTCGCGGTTGACGATCGGCGCGTGCTCCAGCGCCCGCACGAGGTCCAGCGCCTGCCCGGTGCTCACCTGCACGCCCATGTTGCGCAGCAGATGGACGAACGCGAGCACGTGTGAGAGCAAATGGCCTTGTGTGTCGGTCATATTCTGTACGACCAGGTGGCTGTTCTGCCGGGCGAGGGGGTGAGAGGGCGACGGGGTGAGGGGGTGACGGGGTGACTCTTGGAAACCGGAAACCCGTACCGCGCCAAGAACCTCGTGCCTCCCCTGTCACCCCGTCACCTGGTCACCCTGTCACCTTGTCACCCTGTCACCTGGTCACTAGTCGCCCTGTGAAGCAGTTACCCGGGCACCATCAGGCGGTCACCTTCTCCAGCAGCGACCTGAGCCCCTGCCCGCGCACCTGGTTGATGTCGTCCTGGTACTTGAGCAGCGCGCCGAGCGTGTCGATCACGTTCGACTCGTCGAGCGCGTGCGCGTCGAGCGCCACCAGCGCCGTGGTCCAGTCCAGCGTCTCGGCGACGCCCGGGAGCTTGAACAGGTCCATCTTGCGCAGCTCCTGGACGAAGGCCACGATCTGGTGCGAGAGGCGCTCGGACGCCTGCGGCACCTTGGCGGCGACGATCGCCTGCTCCTTCTCGAGCGAGGGGTAGTCGATCCAGTAGAACAGGCAGCGGCGCTTGAGCGCGTCGTGGATCTCGCGCGTGCGGTTGCTGGTGATGATCACCGTCGGCGGGGTGGCCGCGCGGATCGTGCCGATCTCCGGGATGCTGATCTGCCAGTCCGAGAGCAGCTCGAGCAGGAAGGCCTCGAACTCCTCGTCGGCGCGGTCCAGCTCGTCGATCAGCAGGATCGGCGGCTGGTCCCAGCTCTCCTCGATCGCCTGCAGCAGCGGGCGCTTGATCAGGAACTCGGGGCCGAAGATCTCCTTCAGCGCGGCGTGCGAGTCGCCGGTGCCGAGCGCCTCGAGCAGGCGGATCTGGAGCATCTGGCGGGTGTAGTTCCACTCGTAGATCGTGGTGTTCACATCCAGGCCCTCGTAGCACTGGAGCCGGATGAGGTGGCGGCCCTGCATGCGCGCCAGCGTCTTGGCGATCTCGGTCTTGCCGACGCCGGCCTCACCTTCGAGCAGCAGCGGCTTCTGGAGCTTGAGGGCCAGGAAGATCGCAGTGGCGAGCGGGCGGTCGGCGATGTAGTCGTTTTCGGCGAGCGCCTGCTGGAGCTCATCAATGGAGGCGAACGATCTCATCTCTTCTTTCTTCGTTTCCGTTACGGGCACGAGTGACGCGGTCGTGCCGCCCGCCCCGGGCGGGGAGGTGTGGGGGCCTGAGGCCCGCCACGGGCGCTTCGTTCCGCCGCTCTGCGGCCGAACAAGGGAGTCTCTGAGGAGGCAGCGTCTTCCCAGACCGCGGGGGCTCGGGGAGGCTGCGCCTTCCACTTCTTTCGACAGGAACGGTGGCGCGGCTGCCCAACGGGGGCGGCCGCAGCAGCGCGCCGAGTCGCAAGCCACTTCATTGTAGCATACCCGGGCGGTGCAGGCGTGCTATAATCGGGGCGGAGGGCAAGCCATGCAGGCCGACAGAGACGAGCGCATTCTCGGCGCGCTGGCGCACGCCAGCATTCTCGCCAACATCGCCAACCTGGCCGGGATGATCGCCGCCACGCTGATCTGGGCGACGCAGCGCGAGCGGTCGCGCTTCGTACGCGCCCACGCGCTGCAGGCGCTGGCCTACCAGGGCGCGGTGCTGCTGCTGATGACGGTGCTCTTCGTGGGGTGGGTGCTCTGCCTGGTGCTCTCGCTGCTGCCGGCCGTGGTGCGCCCGGACCTGTACGCGGATGGCGGGCCGCCGCCTGCGTTCTGGGTGGCGCTCCTGGCGCTCGGGCTGCCGCTCGGCTTCGGCGTCCTGGCGACGCTGTACGGGCTCTTCGGCGCCTACCGGGTCTACCGCGGGCAGCCGTTCCGCTACCTGCTGGTCGGGCGCCTCGTCCAGCGTGAGCTCGAAGCGCTCGCCGGGCAGGCCCAGCCGCCGGACGGCGCGCATCCCCCGGCCTCCACGCCGCCGAGTGACCCTCAGATCGCGCCGCCCGCACCTGCGGCGTCCGCACCTGCGCCGCCCGCACCTGCGGCATCCACACCTGCGCCGCCCGCACCCGCGCCTGCGGAGGCGCCCCCGGCGAGCTCAGATGGGCAGACGGGCGCCGCGCAGGAGGCCGCGCCCGATAGCGAGCGTCCCCCGGAGCCTCCTGCGGCACCTGGCGCGTGAGGCGCTGATGCCTTGAGGCGCCGGATCAGCCTCTGGCGCGGTAGAGCTCCTTGAGGCGGACGTAGTTGGCGGCGGTGCGGCGGATGCGCTCGCGCAGCTCCGGACGCAGCGGCTTGATCACGCCCGGCACACCCACCACCAGCGAGCCGGGCGGCACGACCATCCCCTCGGTCACCAGGGCGCGCGCGGCGATCAGCGAGCCCTGCCCCACCCGCGCCCGGTTGAGGACCACCGCGCCGATGCCGATCAGCACCTCGTCCTCGACGGTGCAGCCGTGGACCACCGCCGCGTGCCCGACGGTGACGTCGTCGCCGATCGTCAGGAAGGCGTCCGGGTCGGCGTGGAGCACCGCCCCGTCCTGAACATTGACCCGCGCGCCGATGCGGATCACGCCGTTGTCGCCGCGGATGACGGCCATCGGCAGGACGCTCGAGTCGGCGCCGATCGAGACCGTGCCGTGGACGTAGGCGTGCGGCGAGATCCAGGCGGTCGGGTGGATGTCGAGCCGGTCGGTGAGATCGGGGAAGGTGAAGTCGGACATACCTTCGCTTCCTAGCGGGCCGGAGCGCCCGCTTTTGTACGTGGTGGCTTCGCCCGCCCGGCAGCGCCAGACAGAATCTGTCACGCACTTGTCAGCCGGCGTTCATTGCGAGATAGTATGAAAGTCGTTAATATGCCGGGCGAATGCAGGCGAAGCGGCCCTGCGAGGAGCACGGTGCTTCTGTGCGATCACACCCACGGCCTTGTCGCCGTCATATATGAGAGACAGGTACGGCACCGCTATGATTGAGACGATTCCCGGCCTGCTACTGGCCGCTACCATTGCGCTGACACTCATTCTGCTGCCGCACCTCAACGAAGAGCGCCGCAGCGAGCGAACCGGCACGACCGAGGAGCTCCACATCCGGCCCAAGAACCACTGAGCGCTGAGGCGCTTGCGCCGGCGCCGCCAAGGGCCCGGCGCAAGCGCCTGCGTGCGGCGTGAGACCTAGAAATCCGTCCCCTCCGGCCCGCTCAGGGCTGCATCGCTACCCGGCGAGCTCGCGCCGGACGATCTTCGCGCCCTCGACCATCGACTTGAGCTTGGCGCGCGCCGCCCAGCGCGCCGTCTGGCTGAAGCCGCAGTCGGGCGTGACGGTCAGCTTCTCGATCGGCACGTAGCGCAGCGCGGCGCGGATGCGCTCGGCGACGTCCTCGGGCGTCTCGATGTAGTAGTTCTTCACGTCCACCAGCCCCGCGGCCAGCTCCTTATCGCTCGGGAACTCGCGCCACAGGTCCAGCTCGGCGAGCTCGCGGTTGGCGAACTCGAGCGCGAGCTGGTGGGCGCGCACCTCGAGGATGTGCGGGAAGAGCGGCCGGTAGCTGCGCTTAGCAACCGGGCGCCCCACGAAGTTGCCGAAGCACAGGTGCAGCCCGATCTTCGCCTCCACGCCCTCGACCGTCCGGTTGAACAGCCGCACGAACTCCTGCGGCGCGTCCGGGTGCACCGCGTAGGAGGGCTCGTCGAGCTGGATGAAGTCGGCGCCGGCGGCCACGAGCGCCTTCAGCTCGGCGTTGATGATGTCCGCCAGCGCGTAGGCGACCTCCATGCGGTCTTTGTAGATCGAGCCGGGCTTGATGCGGCCGGCCAGCGTGTAGGCGCCGGCGCAGGGCACCTTGAGCGGCCGGCTGGTGCGGGAGCGCGCGTAGCGGAACTCGTCCACCAGCCCGAGCCCGCGCGGCGCGGTGATCGGCTCGACCGCCTCGTAGCTCTCGCGCTGGTCGTGCCCGGCGATCCCCACTTTGCGCCGCGGCGGGAGCTCGCGCAGGCCGGTGAGGAAGCCGTAGAACGCGGCGGTGAAGAAGCCGGCCCGGCGCATCTCGCCGTCGCTGACGATATCCACGCCGGCGTCCTCCTGGTCGCGCAGCGCCATGTCCACCGCGTCGTCCTGCGCCTCGCGCATGTCGTCGGGCCCGTACTCGCCCCGCTCGGCGGCGGCGAGGGCGGTGTGCAGCCAGGCGGGCCACGCGTAGGAGCCGATGACGCTGGTTGGAATGATCGGTAGGTTCATGTGGAATGTCCTTCTGATATGGAGCAGCAGCGGCGGGCCGCCGGGGCGTCGCTACTGCGCAGTCCACCCCCCGTCGACCGGAAGCACGACTCCCGTGACGAAGCGGGCATCGTCGGAGACAAGGTACGCGGCGGCGGCCGCGATGTCGTCTGGCGCGCCCATGGCCCCGGTGAGCGGCTGGAGCTGCCGCAGCCGGCTCTGGATGTGCTGGTCCTGCTGGGCGCGCCGGCTCATGGGCGTGGCGATCAGGCCCGGCGCGATGACGTTGACGCGCACGCCGCGCGGGGCGTAGTAGGTGGCCATGGCCCGCGAGAGGCCGATGATGCCGGCCTTGCTGGCGGCGTAGGCGTGCGTGGCGAAGTCCTCGTCCCCGCCGACGATCCCCAGCACCGAGGCCAAGTTCACCACCGCGCCGCGCGTCTCGAGCAGGTGCGGCATGGCGTGCTTGCACACCAGGAACATGCTGGTGAGGTTGATGGACAGCACCCGCTCCCAGGCCTCCTCGGTGCACTCGTGGACCGGCCCGTCGCCCCAGCGGCGGCCGCTCACGCCCACGCCGTTGAACAGCGCGTCGAGCCGCCCGAAGTGCGCCGCCGCCTGCCCGACCGCGGACTGCACCTGCGCGGCCTGCGACACATCGCAGGCCAGCCCGAGCGCCTCCCCGCCGGCAGCCTGAATCGATGCCACCGTCTCATCGAGGCCGGCCTGGTTCACATCCAGCCCGACCACGCGCGCCCCCTCGGCGGCGAAGCGCAGCGCGACGGCCCGTCCGATGCCGCTCCCGGCGCCGGTCACAAGCGCCACCCTGTCCTGCAGTCGCATGGTTGTCATCTCCCGCCACGCCTGCGTCGTGTGAATCTAGCCGCCGGCCGGCGGCCGCCCGTACACCTGCGCCACCCGCGCGCGGTAGTCGTCGTAGGTGCGCTCGAACAGCTCGGCCGAGCGCTCGGAGCCGATCAGCACCCCGCTGGTCAGCACCAGGGGCGGCTGGCCGCGGCGGGTGAGCTCGGCCGCGACCAGGCACTTCAGCGCGTTCACCACCGCCGCGTAGCCGATCGTCGAGCCGGGGCCGACCGGGTACTCCAGGCCCTCGACCTCCACCATCGCGTCGCCCGCCGGCGAGCAGTTGTCGATCGTCACGTCGGCGATGTCCGGCAGCCGCTTGCCGGAGCTGTGGCGCGCGGGCGAGGCCAGGCAGTGGGCGAGCGAGACGACCGCCACCACCGGCATGCCGCGCGCCTTCGCCCCGAGCGCCACATCGATCACCACGCCGTTGACCCCGCCGTTCGAGAAGACGATGAAGCTGTCGTGCGGGCCGAAGACGAAGTTGCGCAGGATCACTTCGCCGAAGCCCTCCAGCTTCTCGAGGTACATCGCCTGGCGCTGGCCGTTGGCGCCCACCACCTGCGTGTGGTGGGTCAGCGAGAGCTCGACGATCGGGTGGAAGCCGGGGAAGCTGCCGTGGCGCGGGAAGATCTCCTCCACCGGGATGCGCGAGTGGCCCGTGCCGAAGAGGTGCACCAGCCCGCCGTTCGCGATCGAGTCGGCGCAGATGGCGGCCGCGCGGCCGATGTTCTCGAGCTGGGTCTGCCTGATCTTCGTCAGAATCTCCTGCGCCGCATCCAGGTACTCCAGCGCCGGAGCGAGGTTAAGGGTCATAACAGGGCTTTCCTGAGCAAGGTTTCAGAAGAGGTTGCGGGGGCTGCGAGCGCTCGGGCCTGGCCGCCGCTCACAGCCTCCGCGCCTACAGGGGTTCAACGGTGACTGGCGCGCCGTCCAGGTCGGCCGACTTGCACGCGGCGAGCGTCATCTGCAGCGAGAGCAGGTTGTGGGCGGCGCTGTTGAACGGCTCGCGCCCCTCGGCGATCGCGCACAGCAGCTCGCCGCTGGTGCCGCCGAAGCCGTCGGGGAACCACGAGCCCTCCAGCGTGTAGCGCACGAAGGCGCCGTCGCGCTCCAGCTCCACGAAGTCCGCGGCCCCCAGCACGCTGCCGCGGATGGTCCCCTGGGAGCCGTGGATCCAGAACGGGTGGCCGTTGACGCGCGTCTCGGAGCAGGCCGCGCCGCGGATCATGGCGTTGGCCCCGTCGGCGTAGGAGAACTCGACCCAGTGGCCCCAGTTCCCGATGGCGTGCGCCGGCTGGTTCGGCGTGCGGTAGTCGCGCGCGCGCACGGCGGTCAGCTCCTTCCCCTCCATCCAGCAGCGCGTGATGTCGATCCAGTGCACCGAGTAGTCGTAGATCGCGAAGTGCGGGATCGAGTCGAACACGGTGCCCGGGATCCAGCTGAACTTCATGTCGTACAGGTGGGTCACGGCCAGCACGTCGCCGATCGCGCCCTGCTGGACGAGCAGCGTGGCGATGCGCCAGGCCGGCGCCCAGCGCCCGTTCTGGTTCACCGCCAGCCGCAGGCCGCGGCGGCGCGCCTCCTCGACCACCTCGGCGGCCGCGCGGGCGTCGAGCGCCAGCGGCTTCTGCGCCAGCACGTGCTTGCCGGCCTCCAACGCCCGCCGGATCAGCGGCACGCGCTGGTCCGGGTGCGTGGCGATGTCCACCACCTCCACCTGCGGGTCGGCCAGGAGCTCGTCGAGCGTCTCGTAGGCGCGCGCGAAGCCGAACTCCTGCTGGGCGGCGCGCACCGCCTCGGGGCGGATGTCGTAGGCGCCGACGACGTTCAGGCCGTACTTCTTGTAGGCCGGCAGGTGCCCGCCGCGCACGATGCCGCCGCAGCCGATGATGCCGATGCCGGGGCGGTAGCCGTCCGGGAACCGCGGCTTGTAGTCGAGCTGGAGAGGTGCGTAGGAGGTCATGGTGTCTCCCGTCGATGGCCGGTCGCCAGCAGCCGCGGCGCGCGCTGCCGGCGGCATCGGTGCTCTGGGCGCTGGCGACCGGGGCCACCCGATACTGCTACTGCACCAGCGGCACGGTGCGCTTCTCGCGCGCGCTGAGCACCGCCGAGTCGACGATCTGCTGGCCGATGCGGCAGATCTCCGGGGTGAGCGGGCCGTGGAGCGGGCTGCCGGTGGCGATGCAGTGGATGACGTGCTCGACCGGGTTGCGGTTCGGCGCGCTCAGCACGTCCACCGGCACCACCTGCCCCTCGGGGTGCGCCCGGGTCTGCACGCGGATCGTGTCCTCGTAGTCGTACGAGCTGATCGTGCCGTCCGTGCCCACGATCACAAAACCGCACTTCGGCTGCGGCTGGTGCGTCCACGGGTCGGTGAAGGTGCCCCAGCGGGTCTCGAACTTCGACAGGCCGCGATCGTAGCGCGCGACGGTGATGCTGTGCTCGTCCACCTCCAGGCCGGCGGGCTCGTCCACCACCGCCGTGACCTCGATCGGCGCCCGGCCGCCGTGGTACCAGGTGCCGAGCGTCGTGCCGTAGCCGAGGTAGTCCAGCAGCGAGCCGCCGCCGGCCTCGCGCTTGTAGAACCAGCTGGCCGCCTTGCGCTCCGGCGTCGGCTCGACCTCGATCTTGTCGGCGGTGTGCCACAGCGGGCCGCGGTTGCCGTCGTAGAAGTGGACCTCGATCACCTCGCCGATCACGCCCTCGTCGATCAGGCGCTTGGCGGTGATGTGGGGCGGGTACCACGCGAGCGGCCAGTTGATCGCCAGCAGCTTGCCGGTCGGGCGCATCGCCGCGATCATGCGGTCGGCCTCGGCCAGGCTGGCCGCCATCGGCTTCTCGATGATCACGTGGACGCCGTAGGGCGCGACCAGCTCGACGAACTCGCCGTGGCGGGCGGCCGCCGGGCAGAGGATCACGATGTCCGGCTGGGTCTGCCGCAGGCACTCGTGCGGGTCGGTGAAGACCTGCTCGGGCCGGATGCCGAAGTTGCGGATGGACATCTCCATCCGCTCGGGCTGCTCGTCGCACACGCCGACGATCTCGGCCTCGGGGTGCTCGTGCACCATGCGCAGCAGGTCGCCCATGTGAAAGTGCTCGAAGTTGATGCCGGCGATCTTGTAGCGGGCCATGGTCATCTCCTCGTACGCCGTGTCGCCGGGCCGCGGGGGCGCGGGGGACACGGGGGATATGGGGGCAGCACTTCGAACCGGCAGCTGCCCGTGTTGCCGGTCCACTGGCGATCCACGGAATACACGGAGGGCGCGGAGAGACGATCCACGGAGGGCGCGGAGGACACGGAGGGAGATGTTTGGAAGCGGCAGATGCCCGTGCCCTCGCGGATCGTCCGGCGCCCTATTTCTGCGGCAGCGTGCGGACCTGCCCCGGCACCTTCGGCTCGCCGCTGTGGGAGCTGGCGATCGCGGCGAAGGCCAGCGCCAGGCTGCGCAGGTTCTCGCGGCCGCTGTTGGACGGCTCGCGCCCCTCCTCGATCGCGCACAGCAGCTCGCCCATCGCGCCGTGGAACCCCTCGCGGAACCAGGTGCCCTCCAGCTGCGGGCTGCCGTACCCCTCGGCCGTGTAGACCGTCACCGTCTGCTCGGAGAGGCTCGGGCCGATGCTCAGCGCGCTCCCCTTCGTCCCCGCCAGGTAGGTCCGGTCCTGCTGGCCGTGGACGACGGTGGCGTTGAACACCAGCGTGGCCTGCGCGCCCTCGTACTCGACGAGCGCCTGCGCGAGCATGGGCGGGCGGGCGCGCTGCCCGGCGGCGCGGCCGGTGGCGGCGTACACCCGCTGCGGCTCGCGCGCGCCGAAGAAGGCGGTCACGATGTCGAACCAGTGGATCGCGAAGTCGTACAGCACCAGGTCGTGGATGTCCTCGAAGGCGGTGCCGATGATCCAGCTGTGGTCCCAGTGGACGGTGAGCAGCGCGGTGCTCAGCTCGCCGAGCACGTCGTGCAGCACCGCCTGGCGCAGGTACGAGAAGTGCGGCGCCCAGCGGCCGTTCTGGTTGACGGCCAGCCGCACCCCGTTGCGCTCGGCCAGCTCGCACAGCTCCTCGCCCTGGTCCAGGTCGGTGACGAACGGCTTCTGGCTCAGCACGTGCTTGCCGGCCTGCAGCGCCTCGCGGATGATCGGGCCGCGGTCGCGCGGGTGTGGCGTCAGGTCCACGACCTCGATGTCGTCGCGCCGCAGCAGCTCGCGGTAGTCGGTGTAGACCGCGGCCTCGGGGAAGTACTTCTCCTGCCGGTCGCGCACCTTGTGCTCGTTGCGGTCGCACAGCGCCACCACGTTGAACCCGGCGTGGCGGTAGGCCGAGAGGTGCTGGGCCGAGATCCCGCCGCAGCCGACCAGGCCGATCGCCGGGCGGTAGCGCTTGGGCGTGGGCGGGCGGTAGGGCAGGTCCGGCGCGGCGATCTGCGGCGTCTCTGTGATCTTGGTTAGGCCATAGTCGTCGTCGAGCGTATCAGCCATGCTCATCTCCTCGTAGCACGTCGGAGCGCCCGCACGTTTGGGGTGGGGACGCTGCGCTGCTGCGAAAGCGCTCAGAAGGCGCGCATGCGGAGGTTCAACGTTCAGCGCGACGCTGCTGGCTCGCCCACACCGCCGCGCCGACGATCCCCGGGTCCTCGAGCGCGGCCGTCACGATCTGCACCCGCTCGAGCGGCGTCACGTGGCAGCGGCGCTGCACCTCGGCGCGCACCGGGCGCAGCAGCCACTCCCCAAGCCGCGCGACGCTGCCGCCGAGCACCACCCGGTCCGGGCTGAGCAGCGTGATCAGGTTCGATATGCCGACGCCCAGCGCGGTCCCGGCGCGCTCCAGGATCTCGGCCGCCACCGCGTCGCCCTCCTCGGCCGCGCGCCGGATGACCTCGGGGGTGATGCGGTTGAGGTCGTGCCCGGCCAGCGCGCCGATCGATGTCGTGACGCCCTGGACGACGGCGCGCACGCCCATGGCGGTGATCGCCGGGCCGCTGGCGTGGGCCTCGAGGCAGCCGCGGTTGCCGCAGCCGCACGGCGGCCCGTGCGGGTCGATCGTCTGGTGGCCGCACTCGCCGGCCGTCCCGTCCAGGCCGAGGTGCAGCCGCCCGTCGAACGCGATGCCGCCGCCAATTCCGGTGCCCAGCGTCAGCCCGACGACGGTGCGGGCGCCGCTGCCGGCGCCGAAGGTGGCCTCGGCCAGCACGAAGGCGCGCGCATCGTTGATCAGCCACACCGGGCAGCCCGCCTCCCGCCGCAGCGTCTCGCCCACCGGCACGCCGCGCCAGGCGCCGGCCAGGTTCGGCAGGAACAGCGTGCGGCCGGTCTCCAGCTCGAACAGCCCCGGGACGCCCACCCCGATCGCGGCCAGGTCCGAAAGGCGCACGTCGGCGCGGGCGCACACCTCCCGCACGAGCCGCGCCATACGCGCCAGCACCGCGTCCGGTCCCTCGTGCGCCTCGGTCGGCCAGATCACCCGCCCGCGCAGCGCGCCGGTCGCGATGTCCACGGCCGCCGCGGCGATCTTGGTGCCGCCGAGGTCGATGCCGATGTACGTCATAGCATCTGCTCGCTGCGCGTGTGCGACGGCTTCAGCTCGAGCTGCGGCTGGTCCGACACCAGGTGGATTCGGAAGCGGCACATATCGCCCCGCACGTAGTTCCGCGCGATGTGGAGCGGCAGGTCGCCGTGGGTGTAGCCGACGCGCTCGACGTACATCAGGGGCGTGCCGGGGGACACCTGGAGGTAGAAGGCGGTCGCGCGGTCGGCCGCGATCGGCTCGAGCGTGTCGGTCGAGCGCAGCACCGGCAGGCCGTAGCGCTCCTCGAGCAGCCGGTAGAGCGACCCGTTCGGCTCGATCTCGAGCAGGTCGGGGCAGAGCCGCTGCGAGATGTAGAAGTTATCCAGCGTGAACGGGGTCCCTTCCAGCGTCCGGACGCGCTGGATGTGGATGAGCGGCTCGCCGGGCGCCACCCCGAGCGGCGTGGCGAGGTCGTGCCCCGCGACCGTCACCCGGCGCTGGATGATCCGGTCCTCGAGCGTGCGGCCCTGCTGCTGGATCTGCTCGGCGAAGCTGTAGACTTTGTGGAGCGTCTGCTCGATGCGCGGCTGGGCGACGAACGTGCCGCGCCCGTGGCTGCGCCGCAGCATCCCTTTGGAGATCAAGGTGCCGATCGCCTGCCGGACGGTCGCGCGGCTGACGCCGGCCATCCGCTGAAGATCGCGCTCGGAAGGAATGATATCGCCCGGCCGCCACTGGCCAGCGACGATCTGCTGCGCGAGCGCCTGCTCCAGCTGCACGTGGAGCGGGATCGCGCTGTCGTGATCGAGCTGTATCGCGGTCACTGGAGGCTCCTGCCCGGATCAGTGCGCGCTGTCGCGACGCATGCGCGCGGCGTGCGGCTGGTGCTGGGGCGGCGGAAGCTGGTACGTACCTGCATTCTAGCAGTCAATCAGGCACTGTCAAGTAGTGCGGCCGGGTCTTCCGGGCTCCGGCGCGGCTCCCCAGAGCGCCGGCTTCCTCTGTGGGCCCTGCTCCGTCTGGAGGGTTTGGGGAGGCGAGGTCGCCGCAGAGCGCCGGTAAAAATATCCGTAGAGGGCGTGCCGCCCTTCGCACCTCCCTACGGAAGGCTGCTCAAGAGGGCCAGCGCTGCTCCGGGCCTCTCGGCGGTAAGCAGCTTTGGGGGAACGCGCGGCCCTGCGAGCCTCCCGGTGCCCGCGCGGGCAGCGCACACGTCGCATTGTTGACACCCATGAGCCTGCGTGGTATCGTGGCTGGTACGGACC
>CALJIC010000245.1 GCA_937974195.1 uncultured Roseiflexaceae bacterium
AGGGCCGGACGATCGTCATGGTGGTGCACGACCTGAACCACGCCACGCGCCACGCGCACCACCTGATCGCCATGCGCGCCGGGCAGGTGGTGGCCACCGGGCGCCCGGCCGACGTCGTGACACCGGGGCTGCTGCGCGATGTGTTCGGCGTCGAGGCCGACGTGGTGCCCGACCCGCGCACGGGGGTTCCGCTGTGCGTGGCCTACGGGCTGGCGGCCGAGGTAGCCCAGGCGCCCGCCGAGCAGCTGGCGGCGGTTTCCGTGAATGGCTGGTCCGCGCGCCCGAGCGGATCGGCGCAGGCGAGGAGCGAGGGACTGAAGGCGATCGGCGCCCGTGGGGCGGGAGGCGAGTGAGACAGTGAGCGCGATCTCGAGCGACACCCGCTTCTGCTCACTCTGCGCGCGGGAGGCCGGGCTCGACCCGATCGGCTCCGCCGACTCCTACCAGCACCTGCTGGCGGTGGAGATCCCGCTCCCCTGGCCGCTGGCGATGTACGAGCGGCCGGGGCCGCTGCCGGAGGAGCTGATCGAGCTGCGGCGTCGGCAGATCGAGGCCTACTACCAGGGGCAGACGCTCAGCATGACGGCGTTCGCGATCGCCCCCGACGCGGCCTACTCGCAGCCGGGCATGCGCCGCGTGCTGTCGTTCCGGCGGCCTGAAGGGGCGTTCGCCGCCTTCGCGCGCGAAGAGTACCTCGCGCCGGAGGCCGAGCTCGGGCCGCTCTGCTGGGCGCTCCTGTTCGACCACGACAGGCTGCCAGACTTCGCGCGCTACCGCCTGCCGGACACCGGCACCCGCGACCTGATGGTCTGCACCCACGGCAATGTGGATGCCGCCTGCGCGAAGTTCGGCTTCCCGCTCTACCGCGACCTGCGCCGGCTGGCCGATGAGTCGGGCGGGCGCCTGCGGGCGTGGCGCGTGAGCCACTTCGGCGGGCACGTGTTCGCGCCGACGCTGATCGACATGCCGGAGTTCCGCTACTGGGCCTACGTCGACCGGGAGACGGCCGAGCTGCTCGCCACGCGGCGGGGCGACATCGCGCGGCTGCGCGGCTGCTACCGCGGCTGGGCCGGCCTGGAGAGCCCGCTGCTCCAGGCGGCCGAGCGCGAGCTGCTGCTGCGCTTCGGCTGGGCCTGGCTCGGCTACCTCAAGCAGGGGAAGATCCTGGCGCAGGGCGAGGCGACCGCGAGCGGCGAGCCGGCCTGGGCCGAGGTGCGGATCGACTACGCCGCGCCCGACGGCCGGTGCCGCGGCGCGTGCCTGGCGCGCGTCGAGCTCGAGCGCCACATTGCGACCCCGCACTCCAGCAACAGCCCCGAGACCTACCCCTACCCGCAGTACACCGTCGCCTGGCTGCGCGACACACAGCCGGAGTAGCGCGATACGCGCTGCGCCTTCAGCCAAGGAGGTCGTAGCGGGCCTGTGGCCCAACCACGACTTTGCTTTTGGGGAGGCGAAGCCTTCCGGGGCTTCCGCTGCTCTGTGGCGACTGCGTCGCCGCAGAGCAGCGGGGAAAAGAGAATCTGGAGGGCCTGCGGCCCTCCGAACCTCCCTGCCGCAAGCAGTCTCGGTGGGCCTGCGCCCTTCCGTTCGCGTAGGCGAAAAGAGCGTCCGCAGGCCTCCGAACCTCCCGGCGGAAGACATCCCTTGCGCGCCTGCGGCAGGTGCTACAGCGTCGCGTAAGCTCTGCGTAGGAGCAGCGGCGTTGCTATAATGCCCTTCGGCGAAGGGACAGAGCTTGGAGGAGCGCAGGGCCATGGGCGAGATCGTCAGCGTAAGCGGTGAGCTGCTGGAGCGGCTGCGCGCCATCTGCCTGGCGCTGCCGGAGGCCGTCGAGGCCGGCGGCGTCGGCAACCCGTCGTTCAAGGTGCGCGACAAGATCTTCGCGATGCAGCACGGCGTCGACGGGCGGCCGTCGCTGTGGTGCAAGGCGCCGCGCGGCTTCCAGGACATGATCGTTGGCGCCGACCCGGAGCGCTGCTTCGTGCCGCCCTACGTCGGGCACCACGGCTGGGTCGGCGTCTGGCTCGACGTGCCGGTCGAGTGGGGCTTCGTCGCCCAGCTCGTGCGCGACAGCTACCGCATGACCGCCCCGAAGCGGCTGAGCGCGCAGATCGCGCCGGACGAAGGCAGCTAGAAAGCGTCCCGTTCCCCCGGCGCCGCAGAGCCCCTCCGGCGGCAGAGCGCAGCGCAGCGGATGAGCTCGACGGGCGCTGCGCCGTGCCGCTCCAGCCAGCCAGTCGTGTTGCGCAGAGAGATGATGCCGCGCAGCACGGCCTGCAGCGCGCCCGTCACATACGCCTCCAGCACCACACGCGCGGCCGGCCACGGGTGGCATGCTCCCACACCCGCATCGTCATCCGCAGCCCCATGGCCAGGTCGAGGGCGCGGCGCCGGGCAGGCGAACTCGAAGTCGAGCAGCGCCGCGTGATCCGTGCGCATCGGGTCGAAGGGCGCCGGAAGGGGCGTCACAGCGCCGCGACCCTCAGATCGGGCTGCTGGCGGAACCAGGCGACCGTCGCCGCCAGTCCCTCGCGCGGCGTGGTGCCCGGGTCGTAGCCGAGCACGCGCCGGGCCTTGGCGATGTTCGCCTGCGTGCGCGACTGGTCCCCGGCCCGCGGCGGGCGCCGCTCGATGCGCGCCGGGCGGCCAACCAGCTCCTCAACGATCCGGATGCCCTCGCCGGTCGAGATCGCCGCCTCCGTGCCCAGGTTGAAGATCTCGCCGGCGCACGCCTCGGGGCGCTCGAGCGCCGCGACGAGCCCGTCCACGATGTCGCCGACGTAGGTGAAGCTGCGCATGTGGCGCTCGCTCCCCTCGTACAGCGGGAACGGCCGGTCGTCGAGCAGCGCACGGATGAGCGTCGGGTAGAGCTTGTCGGGCCGCTCGCGGGGGCCGTAGACCGAGAAGGGCCGGAACGAGCAGGCCGGGAACCCGGCGTCGCGCCAGGCGGCGAGCACGAGCTGCTCGGCCGCGAGCTTGGTCACTCCGTAGGGCGAGGTGGGGCGGGGCAGCGCCTCCTCGTCGCCGGTCGCGTCCGCGCCGTAGACCGAGGAGGTGGCGACGTTGGCGAACAGCCGCGGCGACGCGTGCCGGCGCACCGCATCAAGGAGCCGGTGCGTCGCGATGAGGTTGTTGCGCACGTAGGTCTCGAACGGCAGGGCGGAGAGCCCGGGCTGGGCCGCCAGGTGGTAGACCACATCGACGCCGCGCACAGCGCCGGCGAGGTCGTCGGCGGCCAGGTCCAGGCGCAGCGTCGGGACGCCGCGCGCCGCCAGCTCCGCGACAGTGCGCTCCTTGAGCTCCGGCGGGTAGTAGTCAGTCAGCGAGTCCAACCCGACGACCGAGTGGCCGAGCGCCGCGAGCCGCTCGGCCAGGTGCGAGCCGATGAACCCGGCCGCGCCGGTGACGAGGATATGCATCGCTCCATCCTTTCGCTAGCGCTTCGATTGGGGAGGCTCCGCTGCTGTGCGGCGACTGTGTCGCCGCACAGCAGCGGGCAAAAAGACTCTCGGAGGGCCTGCGGCCCTCCGGACCTCCCGCTTGAAAGTCGCCCGGCTCCTGCGGTCTTCCAACTTCCGCTGGAAAGCTGCCCCGGCGCCTGCGCCGAAACGCTGTCCCGGCGCGCCTGCGGCCGAAAAGCTGCCTTCACGAGCCTGCGGCCCTCCGGACCTCCCGCTTGAAAGTCGCCCGGCTCCTGCGGTCTTCCAACTTCCGCTGGAAAGCTGCCCCGGCGCCTGCGCCCTTCGGAGCTCCCCAAAAGAGAACGGGCGCCAAGCCGTATATGTCGCATCGGTCACACACGGCACGCGGCGCTCTCTGGAGCGGAGCGCCGCGCCGGTCACAGCCCCTGATAGTACCCAAGTTGCTCACAAAATGAGAACGTAGTTCGTGGCCGGGCGCGGGGATAAACGTATATCCTGTTCTACGAATGCAAGAGGGAGTATTACATTGCGGTTGTTGTCCAACAGGAGATCCACCATGCATTCATCCCCCCCGCTCTCCGTCCGGCTACGGTACAGCCAGATCGCCTACCTAGGCGCCATTCTCTTGTGCGTCTACGCGGTCTCAACGCTTAGCGACGAACCGCGCGCTCTGCTGAACCTGGGGACCTGGCTGGGGCTCGCGGCGATGCTGGCGCTCACGGCCTACCTGAGCACGTCGCCGCTCACGTGGTGGACACGTATCAACGAGTGGGCCCAGGCCCGCGGGCTGCGCCCGGTCCTGCTGCTGCTCGCCGTGGGGATAGGGCTCCTCACCTGCATTCGCTTTCTGCTCTACCTCCGCATCGGCACTGACTTCAAGAGCACCACCGCGATGCTGTGGCTCACCGCGGCCGGCCTGCTAGTGGCCTCCGCGTGGCCAGCGCAGCCGCTCGGCGTACGCGCGTGGGCCGCGCTCCACCGCCGCGAGCTGCTCCAAGTGCTGGGCCTGACCGCCACAGCCGCAGCGCTGCGCTTCTGGAAGCTCGGCAGCCTGCCGAAGATCATCAACGGCGACGAAGGGCTGATCGGCATGTGGGCGCAGGACACCACCTGGGCGTCCGGCATCCTGACCACGCCCTTCTCCGCGATGGATGGCGTCGGGACGTTCTACCTGCGGGTCATGAACACGGTGTTCGGCCTCATCGGGCCGACGCAGTTCTCGCTGCGCCTCCTGCCGGCGATCGCCGGGACGCTGGCGGTGCCGGCGACGTACCTGCTGGCGCGCCGCCTGTTCAGCCCGCGCACGGCGCTGATCGCCGCCGCGCTGCTGACGCTCTCGCACGTGCACATCCACTTCAGCCGGACGGTCGCCGTCTCCTACATCTACACGACTCTGTTCGTGCCGCTGGCGCTCTACTTCCTGCTCAGCGGGCTCGAGCGCCGCAGCCCGCTGCGCATGATCCTCAGCGTGCTGATGGTCGGCCTGCATATCAACACCTACGTCGACGGCTGGGTCTGGCTGGTGCTGCTCTTCCTCCTGCTGGCGTCGTGGGCGATCATCGACCGCGGGCTGTTCCGGGGCAACGCCGTGCCGCTGGCGATGTTCGCCGTCGCGCTGGTGGTGATCATCTCGCCCATGGTGATCTGGGGCGTGCTGTTCCCGGCCGAGTTCAGCTCGCGCATGGCGGTGGACGGCACCTTCACCTCCGGCTGGCTGGAGACTGAGGCGGCCCTCACGGGCAAGCACCAGGCGCTGGTGCTCGGGGAGCTGTTCCTGGCGGCGCTCGGCACCTTCACGCAGCGGCCGTTCATCGACTTCTACGGGGTGGGCGTGCCGACGCTCGACAAGCTGACGGGGATCTTCTGGACGTTCGGGCTGGCGCTGGCGCTGTGGCAGACGTTCAACCGGCGCGTGATCGTTCTCAACGGCTGGTTCTGGGGCGGAGTGGTGGCGCTCGGCGTGACGACGGTCCCGCCGTCGACCTACCACTACCGCCTGCTGGTGGTGCTGCCCGCGGCCATGATCATGGCCGCGCACGCCTGCGACACGCTGCTGCGGCGCGTGGAGCGCGAGCGGGAGCAGAGCCTGCCGAACCTGTCGGCGGCGCAGCTCGGGTCCCTGCAGAAGGGGCTCGCCGTCGTGGCGCTGGCCTTCATCGCGTACAGCAACCTCACGACCTACTTCGGCGTCTTCGCGGGGGCCTGCAAGTACGAGACGATCGAGACGCGGCAGGCAGGGCTGCTCGGCAGGTACCTGCACGGCCTGCCGCGTGAGACAGACGTGTTCGTCCTGCCGCAGGAGCACGGCTTCCGCGCCGGGCCGTTCCGGTCGGTGGACTTCCTGAGCGGGCGCATGGAGCTGACGAACATCGATGAGCCGCTCGGCGCCGAGCTCCCCGCGGCGCTCAAGGGCGCCGGCGAGGATGGGCTGCTCGTGGTGGCGGTGCCGGGGCGCGCCGACGAGCTGGAGCTGGTCGAGGCGTGGTACCCAGGCGGGCAGCGGATGGCGCTGCTGGACTGCGGCAGCGAGGCGCTGTGGGTGTACGACTGGCGCGCCAGCGGCGCCACTTCCTGAGGCAGCCCCGCCCCAACACCGAGAACGTCGTGAAATGACAACGCTGCACCGCGGGCACCGGTGCAGCGTTGTCACGCAAGAAAGGAGTCTTGCTCAGTCTGGCCGCGCTCCCCTACGAAAACCTTGCGGCCGCGGGGGGCAAGCGTAAGATTGCCATAACACAGTGAGCGCGGCTCACGCGGCCCGGCCGTCGTGTGGCCGGCTGTGCCGGGCAGCCATCAGGCGCACCACCTCAACCGGCCTTCTCATCTCGCGGATCTGCACGGGCTTAACCTCCCCGGCCCGCAGCACGCTCTCGACCCACCAGTACACATCGCGCGACTGCACCACCCGCCGCAGGGCCGCCATGCGCGCCCGCCGCTCCGCCGCCGGCATCGAGAACGCCCGGTGGATGGCGGCGGCGCACCCGACCACATCGTGCGGGTTCACCATCAGCGCCCACTGCCCGAGCTGCGCCGCGGCCCCCGCGAACTCGCTCAGGATCAGCGCGCCGTCACCGGGGTTGCAGACGCAGTACTCCTTCGACACCAG
The DNA here is from genome assembly GCA_937974195.1 of uncultured Roseiflexaceae bacterium. Taxonomy (GTDB): domain Bacteria; phylum Chloroflexota; class Chloroflexia; order Chloroflexales; family Roseiflexaceae; genus CALJIC01. Next base: position 6,532 of record CALJIC010000245.1, read on the forward strand.
GTTCATGCCATCCTTCAGCGGAGTAACCAGCGCGATGTCCGCCGCGCGGTAGTAGGCCAGCAGCTCTTCGTACGGCAGCTGGCGGAACAGGTAGTGGACGGGCACCCACCCCGGCCGGGTGTACTCGCCGTTGATCGCGCTCACCAGCCGCTCGATGCGCGTCTTCAGCTCAGCGTACTCGGCGATATCGGTGCGGCTGGGCACCACCACCTGCACGTAGGTCAGCCGCTCGTGCAGCTCCGGGTAGGTCGCCAGCGCGTGGCGAAACGCCTCCAGCCGCTCGACGATGCCCTTGGTGTAGTCCAGGCGGTCCACGCCGAGCATGATCTGGCCCGGCGCGTAGGCGGCGCGCAGCTGGGCCGCCCGCTCGCGCACGGCCGGCCGGGTGGAGTCGCGGGCGAAGGCGCGCGCATCGATCCCGATCGGGACCGCCGCGGCGTACACCGTCCGCCCGGCGGCGCGCACCACGGCACCCCCGCGCTCGACCCGGATCGTCGCCTTCGGCAGGAGCGCCCGGACGCACTGCAGGAAGTTGCGCAGGTCGCGCACGGTCTGGAAGCCGAGCCGCTCGTAGGCCAGCAGCGCCCGCAGCACCTCGGCGCGCCAGGGCAGCTTGGAGAAGATATCCGGCGGCGGGAAGGGGATGTGCAGGAAGAACGCCGCCGGCGCGCGCACGCCGATCGCGCGCAGCTCCGCGGCCACGTGCATCAGATGATAGTCGTGGACCCAGATCGTGTCGTCGTCGCGGGCGTGCGCCGCCACGGTCTCCGCGAAGATGCGGTTGACGTCGCGGTAGGCATGCCAGTAGGCGGGCGAGAACGTGCAGCGCGTCAGGAGATCGTGGAACAGCGGCCAGATCGACTCGTTGGCGAAGCCGAGGTAGAAGTCGTCGCGCTGCTGTGCGGTGAGCGTGATCGGCAGCAGCGGGAAGCCGACGTCGACCAAGTCGTTCAGCTGGGTGAGCGCAGCGCCCCCCTCGCCGGTCGTGGCGCCGTGCCAGCCGACCCACAGGCCGCCGCGGGCGCGCAGGATCGGTGCGAGCGCGGTGACCAGACCGCCGACGCTTGGCTCTGCCGTCCAGCCGCCCTGGCCATCGCGGCGGACGGTCACAGGAATTCGGTTCGAGACAACTATCAGCCGCGATGGGCGGCTCGAAGAGACGGTATGCATTGACTCCTCCTTACGAGCCCTCCCGGCCGTGCCTGGCAGGCCGCAGGGCTGCCAGGCATACCTGTGTCGGACGCCCATCGGCCGGGAGCGGCGCTTATTCGTTGTGGGCGCGAGCGTTGCCCGCCGCCTGCTGCCAGCGCTCCAGAAAGGCCAGCAGCTCGTTAGGCGGGCGCAGCCAGAGGCTCGCGCGGCTCGGGCGCAGGGCGGGGCGCACGAGCACCGCGAGCCCACGCCCATCGATGGCCTGGAAAGCGTCCTCGTCGGTCAGGTCATCGCCCAGGTAGGCCGCCGCCGTCCCCTCGCCCGACTCAGCGAGCAGCGTCTGCACGACCGCGCCCTTGTCGAAGCCGGGGACGCGCAGCTCCAGCCCGCCGTCGAAGGGGCGCAGCTCCAGCCCGCCGTCGCGGGCGATCTGCGGCCAGATATCGAGCGCCTGGCTGCGCAGCGACTGGGCGGCGCGCTCGGTGAGGCCGCGCCAGTGAAGCGCGACCGCCGCGGGCTTGCGCTCGAAGCAGTCCCCCAGGTCGTGGGCGGAGGCCCAGGCCTGCGCCAGCACGAGGGCGTCGCGGGCGGCGGGCGGAAGTTCGGCGAGGCGGTAGGTCCCGTCGGGCAGCAGGCGCTCGGCGCCGTGCGATCCCCACACCTCGACCGGGTGCCGCAGCCCCAGCAGCCGAGGGACTTCCTCCGCTGCCCGCCCGCTCACCAGAGCCACGCGGGTGTGGCCCGCGGCGATGATGGCGTCCAGGGCCGCGGGGACGCCCGGGTACGGCCGCGCCGCATCGCGCTGGGCGTGGAAGGGCGCGAGCGTACCGTCGTAGTCCAGCAGCAGCAGCCGGCGCGGCGCGGCGCCGACACGCTGGAAGAACTGGCCCACATCCAGGCCATCACGGAGCACCTGCATGCCTACGCATCCCTCTCTATTCGTGCGACGGACGATAGGATCACTGCGCTATGCGGCGGTCCGGCTCAGCCGGCGCGCGACGATCACCAGCACAACCGCGCCGGCGAGCGCGCTCGCGAGGCTGACCAGGCTGAGCGCGTTGAGCGGCGTGGTGTCGAAGATGAACGTCACCACACCGCCCGCCAGCGCGCCGAGCGCGCCGGCCGCAACGAGCAGCAGGAAGACGGCGCCGTTGGACGCGCCCCGCCAGCTCGCGACGAGGCCGACCACCACTCCACACAGCAGCCACACAACCACGTTTATCATGAGCCGTGCCACCCCGTCACTCAGATCGCTCCGCTCCATTATCCGCCAGAAGAAGTGTGGTGGGCCTGCAGCCCGCCACAGACCTCTCCACCACCGCTCGTGGCATCGTGTCGCCGCGGCGCTGCGGCAAACGGATATTCTGGGGTGGCGACGCCACCCCTTATTGTACCGCGTACGTTCTGTCAAGTGGGGAGGATGTGGTGGGCCGTAAGCTCTCTATGAGCCACCTGCGGCGCTCGGGAACATAGCGCGGCCGCCCGACCGCCACGTGCCGGCACGCGGCGCAGTATCGCGCGCGCACCTAAAGGCTGCCGTAAGATACGCGAGTGCGAACATAAGCGCAGCGTAGCAAAAGGTTAAAGGCGCGCCATCCGGTAGCCGACGCCGCGCTCAGTCAGGATGATGCGCGGCTGGCGCGGGTCGGCCTCGATCTTCTGGCGCAGGTGGGCGATATGGACCCACAGGTAGTGGTTCTCGCTCCCGTAGCCCTCGCCCCACACGGCCTGGAGGATCTGCTCGTGGGTCAGCACCTGCCCGATGTGGCGCGCCAGGTGCGCCAGAATGCGGTACTCGGTCGGCGTGAGCGTCACCGGCTCGCCGTTCAGCGTCACGCGGCGCTGCGCCAGGTCGATCGCCAGCGGCCCGTTCTCGATCAGCGTCGGCTCGCCGGCGGCGGGTCCAGCCTGCGTCCGGCGCAGCACCGCCTCGATGCGCGCCAGCAGCTCGTTCAGCCGGAACGGCTTGGTGATATAGTCGTCGGCGCCGAGGTGCAGGCCGCGCACCACATCCTGCTCCGACGCCCGCGCCGTCAGCATGATGATCGGCACGGACGTCCACTCGCGGATCTGCTGGAGGAGCTCGAAGCCGTCCGTCCCCGGCAGCATCGCGTCGAGCAGCACCAGGTCCGGCCCGTACTGCGCCAGCGCGTCGAGCGCCGCCTGGCCCTCGGCGGCCTGGAGGACGCGGTAGCCGACGTCCTCCAGGCCGTGCGCGACAACCCGCTGCAGCGCCGGGTCGTCGTCCACGACGAGCACAGACGCCGTCCCGTGGCCGTCCGCCGCCAGCACAGGCAGGCTGGTGGGCTGCGCTTCGCCCGGCAGGGCCGGGAGCGTGAACTGCAGGAGCGCGCCCCCGCCCGGCGCGGCGTCGGCCCAGATCCGGCCGCCGTGCGCCTCGACCAGCGCCTTGCAGATCGCCAGGCCCAAGCCGGTCCCGCCGACGCTGCGCGTGTTCGGCTGCGCCGCCTGGTAGAAGCGCTCGAAGATCCGCTCGCGCTCGGCGGGCGGGATGCCCGGCCCCTGGTCGCGCACGCTGACGCGCACCATATCGCCGTCGGCCACCGCGCTGACGGTGATCACCCCGCCCGGAGGCGAGAACTTCTGGGCGTTCTCGAGCAGATTGGCCAGCACCTGCTCGACCCGCCGCGGGTCGGCGCTGACGGGGGGCAGGTGAGGCGGCAGCTCGGTCTGCAGGCGCGCCCCGGAGCGCTGGCGCTGCTGGCGGATGACTTCCTGGATGATCGGCGGCAGCGCGACCGTCTCGCGCCGGAGTCGCAGCGCGCCGGCCTCGAGCTGCGAGAGGCTGAGCAGGTTGTCGATCAGCTCCTGCAGCCGGTCGCTCTGCTCGTCCACGATCCGCATCAGGTCGCGCATCCGCTCCAGCTCGATCGGGATCGAGCGGCGCAGCACGGTCTGGCTGGCGCCCTTGATGGCGGTGAGCGGCGTGCGCAGCTCGTGGCTCACCAGCGCGACGAAGTCCGACTTGAGGCGCTCGACCTCGCGCAGCTGGCGGAGGTCCTGCACCACGGCCACCGCGCCCTGGACGGCGCCGGCCTCGTCGCGCAGGGGCACGCTAGTCACGTAGACCGGCACGCGCTGGCCGTCGGGCAGAGCGACGACGAGCTCGATGCGCTGCTCGGTCCCGTCGCGCAGGGTGCTGACGAGCGGCAGGGACTCAGGCGGGCAGGGCTGGCCGCCGGGGAGGAAGGCGCGTTCGGCGAGCGGGTGCGGGTCGAGCGGCGTGCCGGCCCCAAGCGGGCCGAGCAGCGCGTCGGCGGCATGGTTGGCGAGCACGATGCGGCCCTCGGGCGCATCGGCGACGATGATGCCCTCCGGGGAGTGCTCGAAGATCGTCTGCAGGCGCCGCCGCTCCGTCTGGGCCGTCTCATAGAGCGCGCGCACCTCGTCGGTCAGAGCGGCGGCGTGCCGGCGCTCGGCCTCCAGCTCGCGGAGCAGCGCGAGGGTCTGGCGGAACCCGACGACCACCAGCCCGGCGGCGAGCAGCCCGAGGATGCTGAGGCCGCTGGTGACCGCGACCTGCAGCGCGCGGGTGCGGTTGATCTGATCCAGGAGATCGACCCGCAGGTCGCCGGTCCGGTTACGGATGGCGGCGGCGCGGCTGCGGAAGGTGTCGAAGATCTCCTGGCCGGCGCCGGAGGCGATCAGCGCGGCGGCCTCGGAGACCCGCCCCTCCTGCGCGAGCGCGATCTGCCGGTCGCCGCCCTCGCGCTGCCAGCGCTCGACCGCCGCAACCAGCTCCGCGCTCGGCTCGACGAGCGCCGGGTGGACGTCGGGCGCGAGCTGGGTGAGCGTCTCAAGCGCGGCCGGCATGCTGTCCTGAGCGGCGCGGTACTGCTCCAGGAAAGACGGCACGCCGGTGATGACGTAGCCGCGCGCGGCGACCCGCAGCTCCTGGAGGCGGTCGTCGGTCTCGACCAGCGCGTCGCTGAAGCGCTGCATCCGATCCAGCCGGGCGCGCAGCATGTCGGCGTGGGCGCTGAGGAGCGGCGGCAGCGCGATCAGCGCCACCAGGATGACGACGACGAAGATCAGGCCGGTGGTCAGGAGCAGCCGGGCGCGCTCGTTGCTCATGCCGGCTACGGGCTTGGACACAGGGCTCTTCGGGACAGACGAGATCATCTATGGTTCACCATCGCTGTAGGCAGACCGCTGCGCGCCTTCTCCGCCTTAAGGTTCGACGCCACGTCCCTACATGGTACCGTACGAGCAGCCCTTCTGCCTTAAGAATCACCTGAGAAGCGATGCCTGCGCCCACCTGGCGGCTTCCACGCTGGCCCACCGCGTTCCCTCTTTCTAATGCTCTGCGAGCGGCGGGAAAGTGAGCTCCGCCTTCCCAGACCCTCCAAGCAGTGCGGGCGAACCGCCGCGCCACTCGCGGCGCCCTGATGCGCTCCTAGGGGAGCTGTCCCGCCTGTTAGGGGCATCTTACGGTCAAGTGGCCACGCTGTCGTGGGGAGCAGACCCGTCACAGCAGAGGAGGACAGTTATGACAACCAATATCGCACCACAGGAGCGCGCCGGCGACTTCGATCTCCTGAGCCACAGCGCGCAGGAGCCCAGGGACGCGGGCTTGTCACGAGCAGCCGGGTGCGCTACACTCCTACAGCATCAGGCATGGGAAGCGAGTTCCGACGGCATCCACGCTGGCGAGCGGCCGGGTGTCGCCGGCTGCAACCAGCACGACCTTCCGCAAGGAGGTGGCGTATGGCCTACTATCTGGTGCGCGCGAGGCCGGACCAGGGGCGGCTGACAGAGCTGCGCGAGCGGCTCGACAGCGGTGAGATCCGGGCGATGCGGCCGTTCGGCACCGCGCTGCACGACGGGCTGTGCGGCGCGCGGGTCATCGAGGACGGCCTGGTGATCTGGGAGGAAGAGGACTACTGCCACCCGCCGCTGGCGATGGAGCGCGCGGCAGTCCTCGACACCTACTTCTCGGATCTGACGGTCGAGCCGGTGGAGCGCGGCGAGGGCTGGCGGCGGATCGAAGGGCTGGCCCGGCTGTGGCCTGACGCCGCCTGACCGGGAGGACGTCCGCCGCAGCGCTCCCGCGTCGCTCCTCCACAATCAGCGCCACCGCACGCACTTGCCGGTGGCCGTGTCGCCGTGCGCCGGAGCGCACGGAGGCGGCGTCATACGCAACCACGAAGGCGCGCCCGGTGATGTCAGACGTTCGGCAGCTGCCGCAAATCATTTCATGAGGCCCCGCCAGCTATGATGACCTCGAACAGTTGGTTCTTCTGGGCAGCGATGTCTGCTGTCTTCGCCGCGCTGACGGCGATCTTCGCAAAGGTGGGCATTCAGGGCGTTGACTCCGACCTCGCGACGCTGGTGCGCACGGTCATCATCTTGTTCGTCCTCGCCGCGTTCGTCTGGTTCGCGGGCAAGTGGAGCAACCCGCTGACGCTGCCAGCGCGCACGTGGCTGTTCCTCGGCCTGTCCGCGCTGGCCACCGGCGCCTCGTGGGTGTGCTACTTTCGCGCGCTGCAGCTCGGCGACGCTTCCAAGGTGGCGCCGGTGGACAAGTTCAGCCTTGTCCTGGTCGCGATCTTCGCCTTCATATTTCTCGGTGAGCGACCGTCGTCGCGCGAGTGGCTTGGCATCGCCCTGGTCGCCACAGGGGTGGTTGTGCTGGCGCTGAGGCGTTAGGTGGCATGGCAGGGCCTCATTGAACCACTCTCACCACGCGCCACCCTTCTCCGCGCCCTGACACTGCGTGCAGCCGGACGCCTTGTCCGGGCGATCTTCCACGTTGTGGCACACTCCAATGCTTTCCCGATCGGGAGCTGTTGCGCCGGCCCACCAGCGCAGTAGAAGATGTGTTGGGCAGTGCGAATAAAGGTTGTGACTCTCGAATTACTGTTACAACCTCATGTATGCAACAGGAACCAGAGTATGGAGCGGGGACATGGCAACGAACCATCATCAGCGACGCGCTACCTTTGACCAAGTGGCCTTGCTGTACGATCAAGCCCGTCCAGGCTATCCCGATGCCTTGTTTGATGATGTCATTGCCTTCTCACACATTCCGCCTGATGGCCGGATATTGGAGATCGGGTGTGGCACCGGGCAAGCCACCCTTCCCTTCGCACGGCGTGGCTTCTCCATCCATTGTATCGAACTTGGGGCAGAGCTTGCAGCGGTTGCGCGACAGAACCTTGTTCCGTATCCACATGCTGTGGTATCGGTTGGCGCCTTTGAAACGTGGCCCACCCAACACGGAAACTATGATCTCGTGATCTCGGCAACCGCCTTTCACTGGATTGATCCCGCCGTCCGCTATCAAAAGGTCGCTCACGCCCTCAAACCCAACGGCACAATTGCGTTATTTTGGAATACCCATGTCGGGACCGAAGTAAGTACCGGCTTTTTCCAGACGATACAAGCGGTCTATGAGCGCATCGTGCCGGATATGGCAGCTCAATTTCCAGGGCTGTCGCATCCAGATACGGTCCCAGCGCCTGTCAAGGACGAGATCGATCACACCGGCTTGTTCGGGGATGTGACCATACGCAGATATCTCTGGAATAGGATGTATGACTCAACCAGCTATATCAATCTCTTGAATACATATTCTGATCACCGGAGCTTGGATGATACAATCCGTGAACAGCTCTTTCGAGGAATTGCCGAGGTGATTGACGCTCACTTTGGAGGCCAAATCACCAAAGAGTACCTCACAATCTTGTATCTTGCACGGCGAAAATAGCCACCAATTATACCGCCGCCGGAACTCTACTAATGGCATACTCATCAACTGGACAGCTGATCTCCACTGTCGGGTCGCTACATCTATCAAAGGGCGAATAGTGACAAGCAACATAGCCGATCAGCAATCATCCTATCTTTCGTCTCGGTTTCCTGATGTCGTTGTCTCCGATTTCAAATTCCCCGTGAGTGGATTTGAGAGCGAGATCTACACCTTCCATGTATAGATATTGCCCTTGGCGCACAGCGACTGCGGGATGTCACCGGTTTGACGGTCCCTGAGCTCACGGACGTGCTCGAAGCAATCTGAGCGGCCCGCCAGCGAGCCTCAAGCACCTTCCGAAAGCACACCGGCCAACCGCGGCCTGTCGAGGACATATGGAAACTCTGAGCGCCTTCTTCGCACGCTACCAGCCGCAAGCTGAAGAGAGCGACGCCTGGGGCGCCCTGCGATTCCAGGTGACCAGCTATCTCTGCGCTGAGCTGCCGCCCAACGAACTGATCACATCAGCTCGCGCAATCGTCACCGACGCGCAGCGCATCCTTGTCGTGCGCGATCCGCAGGGCCGGCACATCCTGCCCGGAGGGCGGCGCGAGCCCGGCGAGACGCCTGAGGAAACGGTGCACCGCGAGGTGCTGGAAGAGACGGGGTGGACGATCGAACAGCTCAGGCTGCTAGGTGTCAGGCATTTCCACCATCTCACCCCGAAGCCAGCGGGATACTCATACCCCTACCCCGATTTTCTGCACCTGATCTACCACGCCGTGCCAGGCCGGTATCTCGAGCACGCGCGGCACACGGACGGCTACGAGCTGGAGGCGGGCTTCGTCCCGCTTACGGCGCTCGATCGACAGGCGTTGTCGGCAAGCGAGCGGATATTCCTGACAGCGGCCCTTCAAACGCAATCGTGAGCTGCGGCGGTCACAGGCCGTTGGGCAGCCCAGTTGACTAACGAGCTTGCCTCTATTACGATATATCGTGATATTCTCTCGCTCTAGAGCGCGCCTGCTCGCTGCCTAGGAAGCATCCAACGCCGTACTGAAGCTGTGGGTGTGATCAGGTGGTGCGAATCCACCGTGGCAGCTTCCACATAATGAGGCCCAGCAATCATTCTCAGGAGTTACGCGGTGGTCTGTCCTGCACCCAGGCGTGTTCTGCAGGCGCTCCGCCCTGCAC
>CALJIC010000246.1 GCA_937974195.1 uncultured Roseiflexaceae bacterium
CCCATCGCTCGCCCGTTGTCATGCCTCAGCACACCAGCCGCACGTCTTAACCGCACTGCCCGTTGCGTTGCAGCGCATCAGTCTGTGCTTGGGGCACGGGCATCGGTGGAGGTGGGCATGACGACGGGCAGACTGCACGGCACTCGTTCTCTTGCGGGTCCAAGGCGGCAGGCCCTGGCGCAGGTGGTGCAGGGCATAGCACCTGCGGAACACGCCTGGGTGCAGGATGGATCACCGCGTAAGTCCTGTCATCGACAAGATCGGCACGGCGTAGGAGGTAGAAGCGCTCATGGACTCACCTGTTGCCACTGTTCTGGCGTGGCAGGAGGCGACCAACTCGACGAGGCACTTCGGGCGGCGGGCCTCACCGAGGCGGACGAGGCCGCGGGCTAGAAGAAGCCAAGCGGCTCGATGTACGCGAGCATGGTGCCGATCCGGCGGAACCCGGCGCGCTCGTACACCCGGCTGGCCGCTTCGTCCGCCGCGGTCAGAAACGCTACCTCGACCCCCATCGCGAACGCCTCCCGCGCCAGCCGCGCCGTGACCGCCGTAGCGATCCCGCGCCGCCGGAACGGCTCCAGCGTCGCGATGCCGACCAGCTCGGCCAGGCTGTCGCGCGGCGGGTTGAACATGCCGACCCCAACCGCCTGCCCGTCCAGGTAGGCGGTGAAGGCGCGCCCCTGCGCCAGCCCGCGCCGGAACCGCTCGGCGTCCTCGTCGCTGTACAGGCTGCTGCTGCCCGGGTTGAAGCCCCGCTCGTTCGTCGCCAGGTGCTCCTTCACCAGCTCGAGCGCTGAGTCGGCGGTGAGCATCACGATGTGCAGCCCCGGCACCGCAGGGGGGTCGCGCCAGCTCTGCGGCGTGCAGACCATGAGCGGCTGGCGCGCCTCCTCCACCAGCCCCGCAGCCCGCAGCGCCGGCCCGAGATCCGGCGCGAACTCCTCGATAAACTCCAGCCGCGCCCGCCGGTGCCTGGCCCGGTAGGCCGCCCGCAGCCGCGCGACCGGCTCGGTCAGGTCGCCGCCGGCCGGCTCGTCCGGGATCGCGTAGTTCAGGTAGGTCAGCAGCTCGCGCTGGTGGAAGAAGGCGGTGAACGGCGGCACGCGCTCGGCCTCGTACTGCTCGCGCGCCATCTCGCGCATGTAGCTCTGTAGACGGTCGATCACGCACGTCCTCCAGCCTGAGATCAGCTCGGGCGGCCGCTATCGAGCGTCCGTGTCGCCGGCCGGCCGCCGCCCACCATCTCCCTCCCGGAGCAGCTCCAGCCCGCGCGCCAGCTTGCTGCGGTCCTCCGGCTCCAGCGGCAGCTCGCCCTGCAGCAGCGCGATCAGCCGATCGAGATCGGCGCGCTCGCCCTCGCCGTAGAGCTCGATCTCCAGCTCGCGGAAGGGCAGCTCGCGGCCGTTCGCCGCGATCACCCCCTCGTCGATGCTCAGGGTCGCCACACGCCGGTCGCCGTGCGAGACGTGCAGATTCCGGCGCAGCGTCTGCACCCGCACGACCGGGAGGAGCCGCGCGCCGCCCGTCGCGCGCAGCGCCATCTCGCGCACCGGGCCGGGCGGCCAGTGCTCCAGGCTCAGGCCGTCCTCCCCCACGCGCGCGTCGTCGCCGAGCTCCTGCTCCCACTCGCCGCGCATGTGGATCCCCGCCTGCACCTGCCCGCCGCTCTTGAAGGTCGCGATGCGCCGCGTGCCCAGCTCGCGCACCCGCAGCCCGGCGTTCTGCCGCGCCAGGCCGAGGTCGGCCGTGTCGAAGTACGTGTTGCGCTGCGACTCGTCGGCCGCCGGCACGAGCGTGTAGGGGCCGAGCTGGCGCAGCTCCGCCAGGAGCGCGGCCGCGCGGGCCTCCGGCAGGACGAACTTGGCCTCGATCTCGTAGGGCTGATCCATGCAGAAGCTCCTGTACAAAGGACTTGCATGATTAGAACAACTGTGCTATACTCTACGACAGCAGCACACGCGTACTGCGGGGGCATCCCGCCCAAGAAAGAGGACAGACATGTATCGCAAAGAGATAGTGTACGACCGGGAGACCCACGACTACGCAATGTACCTCGACGGCGAGCTCGTCGGCTTCGCCCGCACCTACCACGAGGCCGAAGTCACCCTCGACCAGCTGGTCTTCGAGCTGATGAGTGGAGAGTACTTTCGGGAGGCGGCGTAGCCCCTCCAGAAGACGGCGCTCCGCGGACGGGCGCGACCCCTAGTCGCCGGGCATCGAGGCTCCGCTCCGCGTAGGCGCCCTATATGCCATCCTCGGCCGCCGGCCGAACCCGAGACTCCAGCAGCTCGTAGGCCTGGCGCCGCTCCGCCGGTGTGAAGGCGGCGAAGCCGACCCGAATGCGGTCGCAGCCCGCCCTCACACCGGCGATGTCTTTGGACGAGCAGCCACCCTGGAGCCGGGCAGCCTCGCGCCACACCTCGCCGCATCACCTGATAGCTCATCTCGCGTCGTATCTCGACAAGCTGCCGCACGCTCCCTATACTGGATCACAGGCAGCTGCGACGACTATCAGGAGGTTGCAATGCTCCACGGGCTGTTCGGAAACGCATCTGAAGTCGACATCAAGGCGCTGCAGAAGGACATGGATGCGGTCCTCGCCGAAGGCGAACAACTCCTGCGAGCGTTCCGCGTGCTCCGTGACCTGTTCATCTTCACCGACAAGCGCCTGATCCTCATCGATAAGCAGGGCATCACGGGCAAGAAGGCGGAGTACCACTCGATCCCGTACAAGTCCATCAGCCACTTCTCTGTGGAGACCGCAGGCACGTTCGACGGCGATGCGGAGATGAAGATCTACGTCTCGAGCAACCCGGTCCCCATCCAGCGCGAGTTCAAGCGCGGCACAGATATTATCGGTGTCCAGAAGATGCTCGCGCAGTGCATCCTGAAGTAGCTGTCTTCGGCCTGGCACTGCACCAGGCGGCTACTGCCACCAGATCGCACGCGAGGCGCGGTTCAGCGGCAGCGGCCTAGCACGCTCGCCCGGTCCCCGAAGCTGGTGGCTGGGCGGCGCACCCTCGACCTCCCAGCGATCCTCGCCCATTGTACCCTCGTTGTCCAGCGAGAGCACGCGGTTGCGCCCGACCTTCTGCCCGGCGAACGGCCGGCGATCGCCATCGAGCTGCGCAGGGTCGCTAGCGATCTCGGCACCCCCGGACTTCCTCGTGGGGTCCGACGCACCGCACCGGGCGAACGGCTGCGCGCGTTGCGCTGCTGCGTGACTCCACCGCCACATGAATCAACGGGCGGTGATCGGCCGGCCGATCGCCGCCCGTGCGCTGGGCTCCTGTGTGAGCTCAGCGGACATCGAGGCTCGCCGGCGACACCTGCGCGTCCGCGAGCGCAGCCGGCAGGAAGAGCGCCTCGCGACCATCGAGCGCCACAGCTTCCATCGCCGCCACGCTCTCGTCCGGAGCGCGCAGCGCGTGGGAGACCGCCTCGCGCTTCGAGCGCCACAGGCGCGTGTGCTCCGGCAGGCGCGGGAGATTCGAGACGATCAGCTCGCGCGCTTTGATGAGCTCGCCCCTTCGCGTAGCGGAGTACAGCAGCTCCACATGTCTGGTGCCGTTCGCGTGAGCGCTGTAGCGCCTGACGATCGGCTCCGCGGCGTCGTAGCTCAGGATGTAATTACCGCCCAGCTTGCCCAGCGTGTCATGCAGCTCCTGGTGATCGCGCTCGTGAAAGTAGTAGCGGTAGAGTCGATCCGCCTTCTCGTAGAACGGCGGGTCCAGGTAGTAGAAGACCTGGTCGCGCTCGTAGCCCAGCTTCTGCACGTGCTCGATGAGATCCCGCCAGTCACCCTCATGCACGAGCAGCACCCGATCGGCAAAGGCCGCGATCTGCCTGATGCGGTTGGCGAGCCGCTCCACCGGGAAACGGCAGTCGATCCGGTGCTCGGACGCCTGGCTACGGCCGCCGATCGGCCCGGCGGTGGGGCTGAGGATCCCCGAGAAGCTCGTCCGGTTCAGGAACAGGCACTTGACGGCCCACCCGAGGACCGTGCGCGGCCGCATGGACCGGTAGTACTCCCAGTTCTCCAGCGTCGGCTTGAGCTTCTGCAGCCTGGCGATCAGTTGCTCGTGGTCGGTAAAGACGGCTTTCCAGAACCCGGCGACCATCGGATCCTTCTCGCCCAGCACGACCTGCTCGACCAGGTTCTCGTGGAGCAGCTGGATCGCCACGCTCGCGCCGCCGGCGAACGGCTCGACATAGAGCCTCGGGCGCAGGCCGTTGAGCCGGAGCGCCTCCGCGACGTAGGGCGCGAGCCGGCGCTTGCCGCCCGGATAGCGCAGCGGCGAGAGCAAGACATCCGGCCGGCGCTGGCGGCGCCCCGCTGAGGGTACACGAGACGAGCTCACGCGCCGAACTCCTTCCACTGCACGTGCAACTCCACCGGCGCACCGCCCTCATCGACCCAGGGGAACACGCGGTGCCCGCTGTCGCAGTAGCGCCGGAACTCCTTGAGCATCATCGCGTCGAGCAGCACCTGCTGGTCGGTCGGCACGACATCGAGCACGGTGTCGGCGCACAGCACAATCAGCTTGTGGCGGGCGCGGGTCGCGGCGACGTTGAAGCGGTTGCTGCTCAGCAGGAACTCAGCCTCCCCCTCGGCGTACTCGCTGTCAGCCACGCCGTATGAGACGATCACGACATCGCGCTCCTGGCCCTGGAGCTTATCCACCGTGTCCACCAGCGGCAGCGGCTGCGCGTCGGTGCCGAACCCGTACGCCCGCAGCACCTGGCGGATGGTGCTATTCTGCGCGCGGTGCGGCGAGAGGATCGCCACCCCGTCACGCTCCAGGCCGTGCGGCGTGTAGACCCTGCCGGTTCGCGGATTGATCAGCATGTCGCGCAGCCGAGCGACGAGCCGGGCCGCGATCTGGGCCTCGAGCGGGTTGCGCGCCGTGAACGTCCGCGGCGGCTGGTAGCGCACCAGTATAACCGGCCGATCCGGGTGCAGCAGGAACTCCAGCAGATCGTCGGTGTCGGCCGGGATCGGCGTTGCGGTCGCGATGCGGATATCCGGCTGGGTTGAGAAGAAGCGCCCGTTGTAGAGAACGTCGCGCGGGTAGGCCGTGAGCGGCTCATTCATGCGGAAGTTCTCTTCGAGCTGGAACAGAATGCGCGCCTCGAGGTCCGGGCGCGTGTCGCGCTGGCGCTCGATCCGGTCGCGCACAAAGGCGAAGACCGAGGTGAGCATGTGCGCGTGCTCCTCCGGGTAGATGCCGTGGATGATCGGCGGGAGCTGGCGATCGTCGCCGGCCAGGATGATGTTCGCCCCTGGCGCGCTGGCGCTGAAGGCGATCAGCGCGTCGGGGAGCTTCATCTGCGACGCCTCGTCGATCAGGACGACATCGAACCAGGACTGGACCACGCCGCCGGCCGCGGACATCGCGCGGTGCACGGCCCAGACGGTCGCGCCGATCACCGTGCAGGCGGTCTCGGCCTGGGGAGTCGGCGAGAAGTCATCTGGCTCGAGCATGGTGACGCGAGCCGGAAGGGTCGCGTCGGCGTCCGCCGGCCCGCCGCGCTGCATCTTGGCGATCTGGAGGTCCGCGGCACTGATGCCGTAGCGATCCGCGAGTTCGGCGACCTTCTTGAGGACGTTGTTGATCGCGTGGTGAGTGAAGGCCGAGACGAGCACCCGGATCGGGCGCCGGAGCAGCCGCGCCGCAAGGGCATACCCCACCAGGATGTGCGCGATCGTGTGGGTCTTGCCCGTCCCCGGCGGCCCCCAGACGAGCGTCAGCGGCTCGCGGAACACGCCGCGCCACGCCCGCCACTGGCCTGCGTTCAGGAGCCGATCGGGATCTGCGCCGGCGCCGGCGAGACGCTCGCGGAACAGGCGCTCCAGCGCTGCGACATCGGGGATGAGCGGCGGCCAGCCGTCGATCGTGCCGCGCACCAGCAGCGACTGGATGTGGCCGGTCTGCTCCGTGTCGGAGGCGAGGCGCTTCAAGACATCGAAGACCTTGGCCGAGTTGTAGTCCACGAAGAGCTGGTCGAGCACGTAGGTGCGGGCCGGGTCGAAGTGCTTCATGAACGGCTGCGGGTTGTCCGGCGCCAGCTGCACCCGCGGCGGCGAGGAGTGCAGGTCGTAGGCGACCAGCTTGACCTTGTAGGGGGCGTAGCGCCAGCGGCTGCTGCTGTTGAACAGCTCGCCGTCGATGTCGGACAGCAGGATCGCCGGCTCGTCCGCCGGCGTCAGCACCAAGTTGAAGTCGCCAGGCTCGAACTTGGTGTCGGAGGCGGCCGGGTCAAAGCGAAACCAGATCGTGCCGTCAGCGCCCAGGGTGTCGGTCTCGGCCCGCAGGCCGTGGATGCACACGAAGCTGGCGACGCGGTCGCTCACCGGCAGCGTATGGACGCGCTTGACCTCTAGCTCGGCGAGCGAGACCTCCAGCGCGGTGAAGATCCGCAGCGCCTCGAACATCTGGACCTGGAGCGGGTCGCCGGCAGTGTAGAGCTGGAACGGCTCCTTCCGCAGCAGCAGCTGCCCCTTCGGCCCGAGGTCGGCCTTCAGCCGGCGCACCACGGAGTCGGTCGCGCGCAGCTTGGCGCGCACGGCCTTGTCGATCTCCTGCAGGATGTCGGATGGCGTAAGCACGCGGGCGGTCCCGCGCTGCTGGTAGCGGAACTCGGTGCCGTTCCAGACATCGTGGATGCGCTCGAAGGCGATCTGGTTGGAGTGCTCCCAGCTGAAGCCGTAGGGGGTGCGGAACTGGAAGCCGCCGCTCTCCGGCTGGTAGATCTCCGAGACGCTGCGCAGGTCGTAGCCGTACGGCACGGGCAGCGCCACCAGCGCGCGCAGCATCTGCACGACGACCGTCGCCGGGATGGTGCGGAACGTGTCGGCGTCCGGCAGCACCGACTCGGGCGGGAAGAGGCGGACGAGGTTGCCGAGCTCGGCGAGCAGCTCCGGCGGCTCGGTGTCGAACAGGTGCCGCTCGATCAGGCTCTTGAGCACCAGCGCGTCCAGCGTGTCGTAGAGGTAGAAGTGCAGCCGCTTCTGCGCCCGCCGCTGCGCTTTGAAGAAGTTGGTGCGGGCGTCCTTCGCCGCCCTCTTCGCCGCCTCCACCCGCTGCCGCAGGGCCTCGCGCTGGGCGCGCAGGGCATCTCCCTGGGGGGTACGCCGGCGCAGATCCGCCTCGTGCCGCGCCCTGAAGGCATCCAGCTCCGCCTGTGCCGCGGCGACCTGCGCCTCGGCGGCGCTCACCTGCGGGTCGCTCTCCGGCGCCTGCGCGCGGATGCTCGCATTCTCCTGGTGGACGCGCTCCAGCAGCCGGTTGAGGGTCTGGAGGAAGGGCAGGAGGATGCTCACCTCATCGCCCTTCTCCTGCGCGATGAAGACGTGCTCCTGCCCGAGCGGGCGGTTCGCCGCCGCATCCCAGCCCTCGTAGGTCTTGATGCCGAGCGCGAAGCAGGTGCCGGTCACCGCGTCCTGCTCGGCGCACAGCACCACCCGCACGTCCTCGTACCACGGCATCTGGAAGGTGTGCTTCTCCAGCACGCGCGGCTCGCCATCGTCGAGCGCCTGGGCAGCGGCGATGTAGCGGGCGACGTTGGTCGACAGGTCGTGGCTCAGCGACCGGAGGCGCTCGATCTCCTCCTGGCGCGTCGCCGGGTCGAGCGGGACGAGGTCGCGCCGGCTGCGGTAGCCGGCCGCGAGCAGGTGGCGCTTCGACTCGGAGGTGATATACGGGATGCGCGAGAGGTCGTCGGCGGCGTCGGCGCGGCTGCGGCACTCGTCCATGTACTCGCAGAGCACGCAGCCCTCGTGGACGTGGAAGTGGGCGTCGGCGGCGGGGAGCGCCAGCAGCGCAGGCACACGGTTGCGGAGGAAGTCCGCCAGCGCCAGGCGGTACGGTGCGAGGTCGAACGTTGTGCGCTCGGCGCGCGACTCGACCACGCCGTGCTCTGTGTCGACCGCGTAGCCTGTCACGTCGGAGCAGGACAGCACCGCCTCGAGGAGCATGGTGTAGAAGGCGACCTGGATGAAGTGCTCGTGGCGCGCGACCTGGCTGCCCTTGAAATCCCAGACCCGCAGCCGCCGGTGCGGGTGGCTCTCATCGGGCGGCAGCACCTCCAGCAGATCCGGGCGGCTGACCCCAAGCTCGATGGCGTCCGGGTCCAGGCCGAACATCTGGAGAAACTGCGCCGCGATCGCGGGATGCGGCCCCAGGTCGATCTCGATCTGCGCGATGAAGCGCGGCACACTCGGCTGGCGGAGGAGCGCCAGAGCGTCGGGCAGGGGCAGCGGCGCCACGCGCTGCCGGCCGCGGTCGGGCTGGATGGCGTAATGGATGCGCTGCTCGATGCCGGGGGCCGGCGAGAGGGCGCTGATCTCCGCCTCCAGCGCCTGGACACGCCCGATCTCGAACTCATCGCCGGCCGCCATGAGGAGCGCGATACCCGGGCGGCTGTGCTCGCGGGCGCGGCGCGGGACATTCCAGCCGATGCCCGGCTTGCCGCGATGCGCCGTCGCGACAGCGTTCCAGCGGAAGAGACGGTCGCAGCGGTGCTTGAAGTGCGAAGCGATGGCTGAGGCGGTCAGGCGGAACTTGGCTGTGGGCGAAGAACGTTGCATGCGTTGAACCTTTTTGAAGACCGCGCTCTACACGCCCCAGGCCTCTCGCCGTTCCTGCCGCTGGCGGCGGGCGTATCGAGCGTGAGCGGCGCCTGCTCAGGTGGCGCTCCATCTGAGGGCGCCTTCTTGCGAACGCTCGGCACGTCGTTCTCTCCCCACAGGCTCACTGTCTCAGGCGCCCCTTCGATGTCGATCATCCCATGTTGTCATCACAATACCAGCGACCTGCCTGCACAAATGTGGACATGTGAGCGCGATCAGCTGGCGCTCGGGTGAGGCGACTCCGCGCTGGCGAGGAAGAGGGCGGCTGGGCTCCGTTCGAGGCAGATTCGCTAGCAGGTTGGGAGCTACAGCGTCGGGCATGGCCGCTCCGTTGCCGGTAGGAACGCCACCTCTCGTGACGAATATAGCACCGCAGTGCACCCACCACAAGCTTGGGTGCGACGCAGTAGCGCATCGAAACGGGAACAGGGCTGCAGCCGCGCTCCAAGGCCGCGGGCGATGTGGTGCTCACTCCAAGAAACGCCCGCACGCCGGGAAGGGATACGCGCGGGCGTTCCAACCTGGTAGCTTCCAGAACTGGAACGTGGGCTCTTGCGCTCTGTATGCGGAAGCCAGAAGAGCGTTACACGCCGTCCAGGGCCATCGCTTCGCGGTCGCGCTAGCCCGCGCAGCTTACAGGCGAGGAGGCTTGACTGTGGACTCGTCTCTTTGTTTGGAAGCCTTCTGGTGGAGTAAGACAGGATAGTTGCCGGCGGGCTCAGGCGCGCAGTACGCGCCGCCTCTGTCCTCGGCGGTGCCTATGGTTTCGCCGGGCCCGCGCGCTCCAGCGCCGGCCAGCGCGGGGTCAGATCGCGCCGGGCGGCAAGCTCGCCCCAGCGGCTGTCGAGCGCCCGAACCAGCCCAGCGGCAGCTTCAGCCACCGGCGCGAGCTCGCCGGCGCCTGCCGCCACCGAGCGCAGCCGCCGCAGCCCCGCCAGCACCGCGCCGCGCGCCGTCCACTCGCCCACCCACGGCCGGTCGGCATCCAGCACGGCGGGCGAGACCCACATGAGGATCGCCAGAGCGCGGAAGGCGCACATCGCGGCCCACTCGCGCCGAAACGCCGCGTCGTCCGCCGCCTCGGGCAGAGTCTCAGCGAGCACCGCGCGGAAGGTCCGGAGCATCGCGCGGAGCGCGGGGCGGGGGAGGGGGCAGAGCGTGTTCCAGGCGGCGATGTCGTAGAGCGCGTGGCGGAACCCGCCGTACTCGAAGTCGACCAGCCGGGCCACCCCGCGGGCGAGGTGGTTGTTGCTCGGCGCCGGGTCGCCGTGGGTGAAGCGCAGCCACGGCCCCGGCTCGGCATACGTGGCGGCCAGCCGCTCCATGCAGCCGCCGAGGCCGCGCGGCGCAGGCACGCCCGTGGCGGCCAGCCACGCCTCAATCGCCGGGCGCCCGGCCAGCCAGCGCTCCGCCTCGGCGCCGCGCCCGAGCCCCGCCGCGGCCGGGAGTGCGGCGCGGATCGCAGCGAACCGCTCCTCGCCATCGGCGATGTGCAGCCGGGCCATGGCGCCCGCGAGACCGCGGAGCGCGGCGAACGCGCGCCTCGGGCTGTGGCCGCCCAGTACATCCTCCAGCGTCTCGCCCGCGCCGAGGTCCTCGAGCACCATCACCCGCCGCGCCACGTCTCCCGCCAGCAGCCGCGGCGCGACCCCCGCCGCCCCGGGCTGATCCGCGAGGAAGAGCAGGCTGGCCCACTCCGTGAACCCGGTCGCCGCGTCGTCGCGCAGGGCCTTCACCACCACCGTGGCCGGCGCCGGGGCCGCGGCGCGCACCCGGCAGCGCGCCACCACACATCTGGTCGCGTCGCGCAGCACCTCGGGGCGCCCGAGCGCCACCTCGCCGCCCAGCTCTGCTCCGAGCGCGCGCTCCGCGGCGGCAAGCGCCTCGGTGAACTGAAACTCCGCCTCGCCCACCCATCCTCCGCTACACAGCCGGCCGGCTACGGGATGCGGTTCCAGGCCAGCGACAGCCCGACGCCCAGAGCGGCCAGCAGCGCGCCGAGGGCGATGAAGGCCACGCTGATCTCCGTCGTCTCCTCCCTCGTCACGAGCGTGAGCGGGAGCTCCCGGAACACCTGCTGGAGCTGATCGGCGCTCTCCGCCGCGTAGTAGGCGCCGCCGGTCATATCGGCGATCTGCTGCAGCGTCGCCTCGTCGATCCCGCGCCGGAAGCCCCCGCCGCCCCACGGGTCGAAGCCGCCCGGCATCAGCCCGCCGCTCTCGGTGCCGAAGCCGATCGTGTAGACGCGCACGCCGCGCTCGACGGCCCGCTGGGCTGCATCCAGGGGCCTGGGGCCAGTGCTGCTCACGCCGTCGGTGAGGAGCACGATGATGTCGGGCGCGTAGGTGCCGGGCGGCACGGGCGCAGCCCCGCCGGCACCGAGGCCAGCGCCGCCGCCCGGCGCGGTGTCCTCGCTGATCCCGTCGATCACATCCAGCGCCTCGAGGATCCCGCTGCCGATCGCGGTCCTGCGGCCGGTGTTGAGGCTCAGGATCGCGCTCCGCAGCGCCCGCTGGTCATCCGTCGGCGGCTGGACCAGCTCGGCGAAGCCGGAGAAGGCGACGATCGCGATCTGCGTGCCGGGCTCCTGGCGCTCGATGAACGACAGCGCGGCCTCCTGGGCGGCCGCGATGCGGCTGGGCGCGATATCGTCCGCGAGCATGCTCCGCGAGACATCCAGCGTCAGCACGATCGTCGCCCGCCCCGCCGGCACCCGCACCGTCGCCACCGGGCGCGCGAGCGCGACCGTCAGGCTCGCCAGCGCCAGCAGGAAGAGCGCGAACGGCAGGTGGCGCCGCACCCACGAGTGCCGCGGCAGAGCCGCCCGCACCAGCGTCAGGCTGGAGTAGCGCACCGCGAACCGCCGCCGGCGCCGCAGCGCCCAGATGTAGATCGCGGCGATGACCGGCAGCGCGCCGAGCAGCAGCAGGGATGCTGGCCAGAGCAGTTCCATCCTCCCCTCCTGGCCATCGGTCCCAGAAGGCGACGCTCTCTGGAACCCACTACCCTCAGGTCACACGGGCGACCCGGTTGTGCCCGCCCTTCGCAACGGCCCGAAGGGCCGCACGCCTCCAGAGCCTCTGGCGGCGCGGGTGAAGCGGCCGCGCACGCCCTTCACGCCACGCGGCCGAACCACAGCAGCGAGCAGAGCGCGCCGGCCAGCAGGACGAGGATGCCCGCGCCGGCGAACAGCGCCGTGATCTCCGTCTCCTCCGGCGTAACCACCAGCTGCCTGGCGAGGTCCTGGTAGATCGTGTCCAGCTCGTGCTGGCGCTCGGCGCCGTAGTAGGCGCCGCCGGTCATATCGGCGATCTGCTGCAGCGTCGCCTCGTCCAGCCGCGTGTGGACGGTGAAGCCCTCGACCTCGAGCGGGATGCCGCTCGTGGTGCCGATCCCCACGGTGTGAATGCGCACACCGCGGTCCGCCGCGGCCAGGGCCGCCTCGAGCGGATCGGGCGGGGCGGTGTTCTCGCCATCGCTGAACAGCACGATCAGGGCCGGCGCGATCTCCCCCGGCGCAACCGGCGTCGGCGTCGGGGCGTCGCTGCCGGCGGGCTGCGGCGTCTCGCCGGCCTCGACCGCGATGGCCGCGAGCGCGGCGAGGATCCCCTGGCCGAGCGACGTGCCGCGCTGCGGGCTGATGCGGCCGATCGCGTCCAGGACGGCGTCCTTGTCGTCGGTGGGCGCCTGCACCGTCAGGCCGCCCTCGCTGAACGCCGTCACCCCGATGCGCACGCCGGGCGGCTGGGCGGCCACGAACTCCCGCGCCAGCGCCTTGGCCGCCTCCATGCGCGTCGGCTCCATGTCCTCGGCGGCCATGCTCCCCGACACGTCGAAGGTGAGCATCACCGTGCCGGCGATGCGCGGCAGGCTCACCGCCGCCTGCGGGCGCGCCAGCCCGACGATCAGGATCGCGAGGCCGACCAGGAACAGGGCCGGCGGCACGTGCCGCCGCGCACCGAGCGGGCGCCCGGCGCCCTGCACCAGCCCCAGGCTGCCGTAGTGCGCGGCGAGCGCATCGCGGCGGCGGCGCATCCGGACGTACAGCACGACGCACAGCGGAAGCAGCAGCAGCAGCGCCAGCATCGCGGGCCAGATGAACGACATAGCCGCACCCCTCACCGCACCCGGCGCTTGCGCAGGCCCGCGAAGCGCACCAGCGCGCGCACCAGGTCCTCCTCCGTCGAGAGGGCCAGCAGGTCCACGCCGGCCCGCCCGAGCGTCTCGCGGATCTGCGCCTCCCGCTGCAGCGCCGCCTCGCGGAAGCGCGCCCGAAACGCCCTGTCGCGCGTGTCCACGTAGAGCTGCTCGCCGGTCTCGGCGTCCTGCATGATCACCGCCCCGATGTCCGGCAGGTCCACCTCGCGCGGATCCCACACCCGCACCGCCAGCACCTCGTGCCGCCGGGCGAGGCCCTTCAGCGGCCGCTCCCAGCCCGGCTCGCTGATGAAGTCCGAGACGATGAAGATCAGCGAGCGCTGCTTGATGGTGTGCAGCCCGGCCTCGAGCAGCGCCGACAGGCTGGTGAGCGGCACCTGCTCGGCCACCGGCTGCCGCAGCAGGTCGTTGATCAGCCGCAGGACGTGGATGCGCCCGCTGCGCGCCGGGACGGTGCGCTCGACGCGGCTGCCGTACAGCAGCGCGCCGACGCGGTTGCCGTGGCGCGTCAGCAGCCGCGCCAGCGTGGCCACCAGGTCGATCAGCACCGTGCGCTTCTGCGCCTGCAGCGTGCCGAAGTCCATCGACGGGCTCAGGTCCAGCAGGAACCAGGCGCTGATCTCGCGGTCCTCGACGTACTGGCGGACGTAGGGCGCCTGCATCCGCGCGGTGACGTTCCAGTCGATGTAGCGGATGTCGTCCTCGGGCTGGTACTCGCGCAGGTCGGCGAAGTCGAGCCCGGCCCCGTAGAACAGGCTGCGGTAGTTGCCCTGGAGCAGCCCGTCCAGCCGGCGGATGACGTGCCAGTCCAGCCGCTGGAGGATGCGCTCAGGCGTGGGCGCGGGCGCTGCTTCGCTCATGCAGGGGCACCTCCGGCACCGGGACGCGGTCCAGAATCTTGGTCAGCAGCTCGTCGGCGGTCACGCCGTCCGAGAGCGCCTCGTACGACAGCACGATCCGGTGGCGCATCACGTCGAGCGCCAGGTCGCGCACGTCCTGCGGCAGCGCGTAGGCGCGCCCGCGCACGAAGGCCAGCGCCCGCGCCCCCAGGATCAGGTTGATCGACGCGCGCGGGCTGGCGCCGAAGGTGATGTAGGGCGCCAGCTCCTTCAGCCCGTGGTCCTGCGGCGCGCGAGTGGCCGCCACCATGCGGATGGCGTACTCGATCAGCGCCGGGTCGACGTACACCCTGCCCGCCTCGCGCTGCAGGGCCAGCAGCTCGTCGGTGGTCAGCACCTTCTGCACGCGCTCGAGCGCGCCGGTCATGCGCTCGACGATCACGAACTCCTCGGTCGCGCTCGGGTAGCCGACCAGCACCTTGAGCATGAAGCGGTCGACCTGCGCCTCGGGCAGCGGGTAGGTGCCCTCGGTCTCGATCGGGTTCTGCGTCGCCAGCACCAGGAAGGGGTCGGGCACCGGGAAGGTCTCGCGCCCGATCGTCACCTGGCGCTCCTGCATCACCTCGAGCAGCGCGCTCTGCACCTTGGCCGGCGCGCGGTTGATCTCGTCCGCCAGCAGCAGGTTGGTGAACACCGGCCCGAGCGAGGTGGTGAACTCGCCGGTCTTCTGGTTGTAGATGCGCGTGCCCACCAGGTCGGCCGGGACGAGGTCGGGCGTGAACTGGATGCGCTTGAACTCGCCGCCCACCGCCTCGGCCAGGGTCTTGATCGTCATCGTCTTGGCCAGGCCCGGCACGCCCTCGACGAGCAGGTGCCCGCGGGACAGCAGCGCGACGACCAGCCGCTCGAGCAGGTGGTCCTGCCCGACGATGACCTTCTTCACCTCGTACAGCACGCGCTCGATCCGCATCCGGCTCTCCGGATGGATTGGCTGCTCCATCAGCAGTGCTCCTCAGTGGGCCTCGCGGCCCCGCATGTCGTTCCTCCGGCGGGGCTCAGCCCCCGCGAGCCCGCCCCTCGCCGCTCAATCCTCTGCAGCGGGAGGGCAGAGCGCGCCGCCCGCCGCGCCTTCCGCGTCCTAGTAGGGCGGCAGGCCCGCCGCGCCCCCCGCCACAGTGATCGGGACGGCGAAGCCGAGCCCGATGAACACCCGCTGATCCGTCGGGTTCACCAGCCCCGCGACGATGCCGATCACCTGGCCGTCGCGGTTGAGCAGCGGCCCGCCCGAGTTGCCGGGGTTCACCGCGGCGTCGATCTGGATCAGGCCGGTCAGAACCTGGTCGCTGCCCGGCGGCCGGAACGAGCGGTCGAAGCCCGAGATCACCCCGGCGCTCATCGAGCCGTAGAGGCCGAGCGGGTGCCCGACGACGTAGGCCTCGTCGCCGACGCGCATCGCGTTCGGGTTCCCGAGCGTGGCCGGGACGATCTGCGGCGGCGGCTGCGTCGCCCTGAGCACGGCGATGTCGTTCTCGGGCTGCGCCGCCACCACCTCGGCCGGCGAGCGCGTGCCATCTGCGAAGGTGAGCTCGATGGTGGAGGCGTCCGCCACGATGTGCAGGCTGGTCAGGATATCGCCCTCCGCGCTGACGACCACGCCGCTCCCGATGCCTTCGACAGCTTCCTGCCCATCCGCCGGGCCGCTGGTCTGGATCAGCACCAGCGAGGGCAGGATCGTCTGGTACACCAGCGCCGAGCGCGCCGGCTCCGGTGTGGCCGAGGCCATGGCCTGGGCGACGGCCTCGTTCACCTCGCGCAGCGTGAGCTGGGGCGGCGGCGCGACCAGCCGGTTGGCGACCAGCAGCGCGACGAGGGCGGCGAGCACCCCGGCGGCGAAGGTCCCGGCCGCACGCGCCTGTGGGGGGAGACGCTTCAGCCGCTCCCGCCATCCACCCCGCTGCGGAGTCGATCTGTCCATCATGCCAGCATGCCTGCGTCCGCTGTCACGGGCGCGCTGTTCCCCCTACGCTCCGCCTCGCACCCGGCGGTGGGGTCCGGGGAGGCGAAGGCTCCCCGAAAAGAGGAACTCGGAGGGCCTGTAACCCGCCACACCTCTCGCAGCACCGCACCGCGTAAGTCATGTAAGTTAAGATAAGTATAGTAGCAGTTTATCCACCGGGCGTGAGAAATTGCTAAGAGTGAGTCTTCCGGCCGCTGTCCCCGCCGCGCCTGCGCCCGCTCCGATTACCGATCGTGATACCAGCTATCGGCGGCGCCGGCTTGATGGGGCGGGATGCCTCGCGTAGAGTAGCGCGTGTGGCGTCACAGCCTGTGAAGCTGAGGGGGCAGCAATGGCCATCACGATCGAGCAACTGGACGCGCCGGCGGCGCGCGCGGCGCTGCCCGAGCTGGCCGCCCTGCTGGAGGAGGCCGTCCGGGGCGGCGCCTCGGTCGGCTTCGTCCTGCCGCTGGCCGACGGCGAGCTGGAGACGTACTGGAGCGGTGTGGTGGCGAGCGTGGCGAGCGGCCAGAAGGCGCTGCTGGTCGCCCGGAAGGAGGGCCGGCTCGCCGGGACGGTGCAGGTGGCCTTCGAGCCGCGCGCCAACGGGTCGCACCGCGCCGAGATCCAGAAGCTGCTGGTGCACCGCTGGGCGCGCCGGCAGGGGGTCGGCGCGGCGCTGATGGGTGCGGCGGAGGAGGCGGCGCGCGCCGCGAACCGCACGCTGCTCGTGCTCGACACGCGCGTCGGGGACGACGCCGAGCGCCTCTACCGGCGGCTTGGCTACCAGCTCGCGGGCGTGATCCCCTACTACGCCCGCAGCATCGACGGCCGCCTGGAGGGCTCGGCCTTCATGTACAAGCTGCTCGCGGAGGTGTAGGCCCGGGGAGAATCAAAGCCCCGCGCGCACAGCATACGCGCGGGGCGTGGAGATTGCGCCGCTACCGCATCCGGCGCAGCCCGATGTACTGGAGCTCGGCCAGGACCGCGACCGCGAGCGCCTGGGCCGCCACGAACCAGAAGCCCGCCTGCGTGAGCGGGAGCCACCCGGCCACCAGCAGCAGCACGCTGTCGGCCACCCACAGGGCGTTGACGATCACCGCCGCCCAGCCCAGCCGCCGGCTGATCACCGGGCGCGTCGCGCCGTAGATGAGCACGGCGGCCCACACCAGCAGAGCGGCGCCGAGCGGGACCTGGAGCGCGGCCGGGATGCCGAGCAGCTCCTCGAGCCGGCCGGCGCCGGCCAGGAACGCGGCGCCGCTCACCGTGACAGCCGCGCCATCCACCTGAAGCACGCGCCGCAGGAACAGCGCGCCGTCGAAGTTCGTGCGGGTCAGAGTTGCCATTGGTGCCTCCTTGTGCGTCCGTCGAGAAGGGTCGTCACAGGCACCAGTATGGCCAGCCGCCGCTGCCAGATCGACACAAAACACTGCCATCTACTGCCAGTTGGCCCGCAGATCCTGGGCGACCAGCCGCGCCGCGGCGTTCTGCCAGTTGTGGAGGGTCCGCTGCGGCACCTGCGTGTCGAACCACGCCAGCGCCTGACGCGCCGTCGGGTCGAGCCCGTTGGTGTCGGCGCGGCGCCGGTAGGGCTTCACGCCCGCAACGTAGGGGAAGTAGAGCGCGTTGTAGTAGCGCCAGGCGTCGCTCGTACCGAAGTCGCCGCCCTCGCGCGGCTTGAGGCGCTCGATGGCCTCGCGCAGCAGCGCCTGGAGCTCGACGGCGCGCTCCACGGGGTGGTCGGGCGCGCCGCGCGCGGCCAGCCGCTCGTCGATCCGCGGCAGCCGGGTGAGCGGGCTGGCCGCCAGCCGCACGAGGTCGCCGTAGTGGCTGAGCGCGCGCCGCGTGAGCCTGGCGAACTCCGCCTCGTCCAGCGCGGCGAGCTCTGGGTCGAGGCGCAGCCGCGGGAGGGCCGCCTCGCCGGCGCGCAGCTCGGTCCGGGCGCGCAGCAGCTCGGGCTCGCGCGCGAAGGCCAGCCGGTCGAGCAGCGTCTGGATCGCTGGCCCGAAGGCGTGCGCCGCGATCGCTGCCGCGATCGTCGCCAGCAGCAGCGCGACCATGGGGGCCTGGCCGGCAGCGCCTGCGGCGATCACCAGCGCGACCTGGCCGCCGAACAGCAGGGCGGCGCCGGCCGCGCCCAGCAGGGAGCGCAGCATGTCGCGCCGCAGCACCTCGCCCTCCTCGAAGGCGTCCCACGCCGCAACGGCCAGGCCCAGCAGCGCCAGGTCGAGCCCGATCGCCAGCAGCGCCCACTCCTGCGCCAGGAGCCCGAGGGGGAAGAGCAACAGCGCCATGCCGAGCGCGAAGAACAGCGTGGCGACGCTCGCCAGCCCTACCACGCCGCCTGGGCGGATGGCCCGCCGCGCCCGCAGCAGGAGCGCCAGACATCCGCCCAGGGGCAGCAGCACGAGGGCCGCCAGCAGCAGGTAGGCCGGCTCGCCGGGCGCCGTCCCCGGCAGCGCGCCCCCGGCGGCGACCGCGAGCGTCACGAGGCCCAGCGGCCAGAGGCCCAGGCGCCACAGGCGGTCGAGCCGCTCGCGCCCCACGAGCGAAGGCTCGGGGCTCTCCGGGAGGAGCAGCAGCGTCGCCCCGGTCCAGAGCAGCGCCGGGACGAACACCAGGAAGGTTTGGAGGCGCGCGAAGAGCGCCTGCTGCGGGGACGGGACGACATCGCGCAGCAGGCCGGCGGCGACCGCGAGCGCATAGGCCGCCAGCCCCAGGCCGGCGCGGCGCAAGATCGGCTTGCGCACATCGCGGGCGAGCAGGTACAGCCCGAGCCACCACGCTCCGCCAAAGACGATCGACGCGAGGAACAGCATCATCCCCGTGTGCTACGCCGCGACCTCCCTCGCCAGCACGCCGGTCGTCTCGGCCACCCGCTTCAGGTCGCGCAGGCGGTCGGCGATGTCGCGGGAGAAGACCCAGGCCAGGATCGGGTCGAGCAGCCGCCGCAGCCACTTCGGGCTGCCGGTGAGCGAGTAGCGGAACACCACCCGCGTCCGGCCCGGCGCCAGCTCGAAGAAGCGCCAGGAACCGGCGAACGTCGCGATCATCCTCGGCCCGCGCGTCATCTTGACCGCCACGACGCGCGGGCGCCGGAAGGAGACGTACTCCGTCTCCATGCCCATGCCGAGCCGCGAGACGCACCAGGCGCGCACGCCGACTCCGGCCTCGCGCGCCCCGCCCACCAGCCGCGCCTCCTTCAGGAACGGGTCCCACAGCAGCCGCCGGTCGTAGTCCTGGGTCAGGTCGAACAGCGCCTCGGCCGGCGCGTCGATCTCGATCTCACGCTCGATAGTCGGCATCTCGGTCCTCTTCATGATGGGAGCTGCGCGGTCGCGCCCGCGTCAGCCCGGTCCATTATAGCAGTGGGGTTCGCGGCGGCGCCATCCGCTGGCTGCGGCATAGCAAGCTCACAGCACCGCCGAGAGGCTCGGCGCGAGGCGCAGCCAGGCCGAGAGCCGCGGCGCCAGCGCGTCGGGCGACGCCTTGAGCGCGTTCAGCCAGGTGGCCGCCGTGACGTAGCGCATCAGCCGCTGGTCCACCTGCGCCCGCCGCTCGTCGGACAGCTCCTGCCAGCGCGGCAGCATCCGCTCGACGATCCAGCGCCAGCGGGCGGCGAACACGCCCACGTCGCTGCCGGACGAGAAGCTGGCGAATGTCTCGTACTGCTCCGGGATGGGCGACGGGATCCAGCCGGCGATCCGCTGCCACAGGGCCGGGTCGGTGTCGTACACCCCCGGCTGGAGGACCTGCCGCTGCTCGTACTCCAGCAGCAGGGTGTTGCCCCGCCACACCAGCTCGGGGTCGCCGCCGCGCCGCCCGGCGTCGATCTGCCGCCACCCGTCGAGCAGCTGCTCAGCCAGCCCCTCCGACGCGGCGATCGCCTCGATCTCGGCCAGCCCGGCGCGCTCGTAGGCCAGGTGCTGCCAGTAGATGTCGGCGAAGACCAGCGCGTTGCCGGCGCAGAGCTGGCGGAACATCACCTCGGCCTCGCGCGGCCACAGCCCGATCAGCACCGAGGCGCCGCTGTAGCGCAGCGCCAGCATCAGGTGCATCCCCCGCCCGACGGTCGCCGAGGTCAGCGCGGCCATGCCGGCCCACTTGTACACCTCGGGCGCCCGCAGGTACATCTCCGCATAGGCCTCGGTGATGTGCAGGTTGCGGCGCAGCAGGTCCAGCGTGCCGAGCTCGCCGCTGAAGTCCACGCCGATGCGGCGAGCGGCCTGCTGCTCCCAGTATGCGCGTGTGCGGCTCATGTCTATCTCCAATGCTGTATCGTGCGGTGCGAGGAAGGGCGCATTCGGAAGGGCTAGCCGCGGCGGGCTA
>CALJIC010000247.1 GCA_937974195.1 uncultured Roseiflexaceae bacterium
CAATTGACAGGGCCGGCGCAGTCGTGCATCATCCCCACACGCAGGGGGGCGCGGGGCTCGCAGCCCGCCCCCGGCCCTGCCCATAGTGCACTTCTGTCCAGTGTGGTGAGCAGTATGACGATAACCGGCGCTAGATTCATCGCGGAGACGCTCAAGGGCTACGGCGTCACCCACGTCTTCTACGTCGACGCCATCCTGCGCCAGACGATGGTGGAGCTGGAGGAGCTGGGCATCCGCCGGGTGATCACGCACTCCGAGAAGGCCGCCGCGTACATGGCGGACGGCTACGCGCGCATCTCCTACCGCCCGGGGGTCTGCATGGCCCAGTCGGTCGGCGCGGCGAACCTGGCCGCCGGGCTGCAGGACGCCTACCTGGGCCACTCGCCGGTGATCGCCCTCACCGGCAAGAAGCCGCCCCTGTTCCAGCGCCGCAACGCCTACCAGGAGCTGGACCACGGCCCGCTCTTCGCGGCGGTCACCAAGTACAGCGCCGACGTCGTGACCCCCGCCCAGCTGCCGTACCAGCTGCGCCAGGCGTTCCGCGAGGCCACCTCCGGCGCGCCGGGGCCGGCGCACCTGGATCTGCTCGGGCACACCGGGCGGCCGCTGGAGGCGGCGGACGTGCCGCCGCCGGTGGTCGTCGACGAGCCGTTCACCCGCTATCCGGCGTACCGGCCGGCGCCGGATGACGCGTCCGTCGAGCGCGCGGCGCGTGTGATCGCCACCGCCAGGCGGCCGGTGATCGTCGCCGGCGGGGGCGTGCGCCTCTCGGACGCCGGGCCTGCGGTCGTGGCCCTGGCCGAGCAGCTCTCCATCCCGGTGGCCACCTCGCTCAACGCGAAGGGCACGATCCCGGAGAACCACCCGCTCCACATCGGCGTGGTTGGTTCGTACTCGGCGCGCTGTGCCAACCAGGTGGTGTCCGAGGCGGACCTGGTGATCTACATCGGGAGCCACACCGGCGACCAGGTGACGCACAACTGGACGATCCCGCCCCTCGGGACGGCGGTGGTGCAGATCGATATCGACCCGACCGAGATCGGCCGCAGCTACGCCGGGGCGATCGGCGTGGTGGGGGACGCGCAGGTGGCCGTGAAGAGGCTCGCGGCGGCGCTGGGCGCGACAAGCGTGGAGGCCGGGTGGCTCGAGCGGGCGCGGGCGCGGGTCGAGGCGTGGCGGCGCGAGATCGAGCCGCTGCGCCGCTCCGACGAGGTGCCCATCAGGCCCGAGCGGCTCTGCAAGGAGCTGAGCGACGCCTTGCCGGAGGACGCGGTGCTGGTGGCCGACACGGGCTACGCCTCGATCTGGACCGCCACGATGCTCCAGCTCAACCACCCCGGGCAGACCTACCTGCGGGCGGCCGGCTCGCTCGGCTGGGCGTTTCCGGCGGCGCTGGGGGTCAAGTGCGCCGTGCCGGATCGGCCGGTGGTCTGCTTCACCGGCGACGGCGGGTTCTGGTACCACCTGAGCGAGCTGGAGACGGCGCGGCGCCACGGCATCCGCACCGTCACCGTTATCAATAACAACGGCGGGTTCGCGCAGGGGATCGACGATATTCACGCGGTGTACGGCGGGCGGCCCGGGCGGCCCGAGGAGCTGTACCGCTTCGAGCCGGTCAGCTTCGCGCGGATCGCGCAGGAGATGGGCTGCGACGGCGTGCGCGTGGAGCGCCCCGACGAGATCGCCGGCGCGATCCGGCAGGCGCTCGAGTCCGAGCTGCCGGCCGTCGTCGAGGTCGTGACCGGCCTCCACTACCGGGCGCCGCAGCCGTGGGCGCCGCCCGCGTAACCCTCATTCTTAGCCCTCGGTGAGCCGGCGCATCGCCTCCTCGAAGCTGATCTCGCCGGCGGCCAGCCGGTCGAGCACCTCGCTGCGCTGGCTCGGGCCCGGTCGCTCCGGCTCGCCGCCCAGCGCGGCCGCGATGTCCTCCATACGGTTGCGCGCGGTGTTGTACGAGACGCCCAGGTCGGCGGCGACTTTCTGGAGGTTGCCGCGGTTCTGCGCCAGCAGCCCGACGAAGCCGAGCTGGTCGGGCGTGAGACGCGCCATCCAGCCCAGGCTGAAGCGGCCCTCGATGACGATGCCGCTCGTCGGGCACTCCAGCCGCGTCACGATCAGCTCGCCGCCGCTCACCGGGTCGCGCGTGATGAGCGGGAAGATCGGTTCGTTGCTCACAGCAGCCCCCGGTTCTACGCCTCGCCCTCGTGGCCGCGGTGGAGCGCGTGCGTCTCGATGACGTACGGCGCGTGGCCCGCGCCGCTCTTCATGCCGATGATCTCCTCGGCCGAGGCCTCTCCGTGCCCCATCGCCTGGAGCTCGTGGATGTACGCGGCGTCCACGCCGTGGCTCTTGAGCTCGGCAATCGCGCTCGGCGAGAGATCCTCGAGGCCGGCCTCGCGCAGCGCGCGGATGTGGCCCGGGTCGACGCCGTGGATCTTGAGCTCGATGAGCTGCTCGGCTGACAGGCGCTCGAAGCCGAGCTCGCGCATGTCGCGGATGTACGCGGCGCTGACCCCGTGCATCTTGAGCTCGGCGATCGCGTCGGTGCTCAGATCGGTGATCCCCAGCTCGTGGAGCGAGCGGACGAACTGGCTGTCGACGCCATGGTTCTTCAGCTCGATGATCTGGTCGGTCGAGATGTCGCCGAGCAGCTCGCGCATCGCGCGGACGAATGCTGCGTCCACGCCGTGCATCTTGAGCTCGGCGATCTGGTCTGGCCTGAGCCCGACGGGCGCCCGCCGCGGCCTTGGCTGCGGCGCCGGCTGTGGCTGCGGCGCCGGGCTCGCGCGCCCCTGCGGCAGTTCGCCGAGCGCCTCCAGCAGCTGGCTGGCCTGGTCCACCGTGATCTGCCCCGCCGCCAGCATCTCCAGGACTTTCATCCGCTCCTCGCCCATGGCTCGCCTCCTTGCTCCGCCGGTGCTTGCTAAACAGGTTGGCAAAGATCACCAGCGACAGACTGAATTTCCACAATGGAAGCTAACATTGCTTCGTTTGTCAACATGTTAGATGTCATAAAGTGATGCGATAATTGGCGAAAATTGATAGCGGAGGTGGCAGGCGCCGCCCTCCTGCACTCCCGTATCGTTTGGGGGCGTCGTGCGGTAGAGAGTGCGACAACCAATCGTCGTTACACCAAGGCGCCGTGACCCTGATCGTCCTCGCCATAGCCTGGTTGCTCGGCATCTTCGCCGCGGATGCGCTGCAGCTGTCGCCCGCCCCGCTGCTGTGGGGCGCGGGAGGCGCCGCGCTCCTGGCCGCGTGTGTCCGGCGCCGGCCGCTGGCGCGGGTCGCGGCGCTCGCGGTGTGCTGCGCGGCGCTTGGGGGCGTGCGCTTCGGCGTCGCGCAGATCCCGCCCACGCCACACAGCGTGCGGCTGCTTAACGGCCAGGGCGAGCTGTCGCTCGTCGGTGTGGTCGTGGAGGACCCGCAGCGCCTGGCCGACGAGCAGCGGCTGGTGTTCGCCGCTGAGCAGGTGGTGGTCGGCGGCAGGCAGCGGCCTGCGGAAGGGCTCGTGCGCGTCACCCTGCCGCCCTACCCGGAGCGGAGCTACGGCGAGCGCCTGCTGCTCGTCGGCGAGCTCGAGACGCCGCGCGATGCCCAGCGCCCCGGCGACTTCGACTACCGGCGCTATCTGGAGCGGAAGGGGATCTTCTCGCTGATGGAGCCCGAGCGGGCGCAGCGGCTGGAGCCAGGCGGCGGGAACCCGCTGCTCGCCGCGCTTCTGGAGCTGCGCAACCACTGCCGGCGCCTGCTGCTGCGCGTCCTGCCCGAGCCTCAGGCGTCGCTCGCCATCGGCATCCTGCTCGGCCTGCAGTCCTCGATCCCGGACGACGTCGCCGCCGACTTCAGCATCACCGGCACCAGCCACATCCTCGTGATCAGCGGCTGGAATATCACCATCCTCTGCACAATGCTGTACGGCGTCGCCGAGCGGCTGCGGCTGTCGCAGCGCAGCGCCTTCTGGGTCACCGTGGTGGCGATCTGGATCTACACGCTGTTCGTGGGAGCCTCCGCCAACGTAATCCGCGCCGCGGTGATGGGGACGGTGGTGGTGATAGGGCAGCGGCTGGAGCGCCCCGCGCACGCCTGGACCACGCTCTTCGCCGCCTCGTGGGCGATGACGCTCTGGAACCCGCAGACGCTGTGGGACATGGGATTCCAGCTCTCGGCGCTGGCGACCGCCAGCCTGTTCGCCTACGGCAAGAGCACCGATGAGCTGCTCCTGCGGACGCCGCTGCGCGCCGGGTGGCTGGACTGGGCGCGCGAGGCGCTCACCGCGACGTTCGCGGCGCAGATCCTGGCGCTGCCGCTCATCCTGTACGCCTTCGGCAACCTGAGCCTGGTCGCCCCGCTGGCGAACGTCATCCTGGTGCCGGTGATCCCGTACGCCATGCTCTTCGGCGCGATCGCGCTCGCGGGCGCGCTGCTGTGGCTGCCGCTCGGGCAGGTGCTGGCGTGGCCTGCTTACCTGTTCCTGGCCTGGCTCACCGAGGGGACGCGTCTGTTCGCGCAGCTGCCGTACGCCGCGGTGCAGGTGCCGCGCTTCCCGCTGTGGCTGCTGCTGGGGTACTACGCGATCGTGGTGGGCGCCTGGCTGTGGAATGTGGCGCTGCCGGCCACAGGAGCCGAGCGCCGAGACTCTGTGCCGTCGCCCGCTCCTGTGCAGCCGGCACACGGAGAGCTGGGCTAGAGGCTGTTATGCGCTTGCGCCCTTGAGTCTACCACCCTCAAGGTCTCAAGCGCATAACAGCCTCTAGGCGGGAAGCATGGTCGGCGCGAGCCAGCGCACCAGCAGCGCGATCAGGCCGGCCCCCAGCACCAGCCAGGCCGAGTTGAGCTTGAAGCGGAGCAGCAGCACGGCCGCGGCGACCGCTAGCAGGGCTGTGAGCCAGTCGACGATCGCCGAGCGCCCCAGCTCCCACAGCACCGCGGCCATCAGGCCCAGCGCCGCAACGTTCACGCCGTCGAGGAAGCCGGCCATCCAGGGCGAGCGGCGCAGCCGCGGGATGAGCGGGTTGACCGCGGCCACGAAGATGAACGACGGCAGGAAGATCCCGATCGTCGCCAGCGCGGCCCCGGGCAGCCCGGCCACCGTGTAGCCGACGAAGGTGGCGGTGGTGAACACCGGGCCGGGCGTGAACTGGCCGACCGCGACCGCGTCGAGCAGCTGCTGGTTGGTCAGCCAGCCGAGCCGCACCACGAACTCGTTGCGCAGGAAGGCCAGCAGCACGTAGCCGCTGCCGTAGAGCACGGCCCCGATCTTGAGGAAGCTCCAGAACAGCTGCCCGAGCGACACCTCCGCCGCCATCTGGGCGAGCCAGAGCGGCGCCGCGCCGCCGAGCGGCAGCAGCGCGCCCGCGCCATGTCCGCCGCGGGCCAGGCGGCCGGCGTTGCGCACCAGCATCACCAGCGCGCCGCCGCCGAAGAGCAGCGCCAGCTCGTTGAAGCCGAGCAGGTAGAGCGCCAGCACCCCGGCGCCGACCGCCGCCAGGAACGCCCCTTTGACCGCGGTGCGCGCCAGGCCCCACAGCGCCTGGGCCACGATGGCGATGATCACCGGCTTGATGCCGTAGAGCAGCCAGGTGGCCGCCGGGAGCGTGCCGTAGGCCACGTAGGCCCAGGCGCAGGCCAGCACGATCAGCGTCGCCGGCAGGATGAAGCAGACGCCGGCGGCGATCATCCCCCGCCAGCCGGCGCGCACCTGCCCGATGTGGATCACCATCTCGGTCGAGTTCGGGCCGGGGATGAGATTCGTCGCGCCCAGCAGGTCGAGGAAGTGCTCGTCGGTCACCCACTTGCGCCGGGTGACGACCTCGTCGCGCAGCATGGCGATGTGGGCCGCGGGCCCGCCGAAGGCGGTGAAGCCGAGCCGCAGGGCCAGCAGCGCCACCTCCGCTGCCGCGCCTCGCCGCGGGGGCGCATCGCCGGCCTGCGCGACCTCGTCCATCGGTGGCTCTCCAGTTCTACTCGGCGTGGCTGAAGTCGAAACCATCCTACCACAGCCGCGCTCGGTGCTCGCCGCGATAGAGACGCATCACTCCCGCAGGGC
>CALJIC010000248.1 GCA_937974195.1 uncultured Roseiflexaceae bacterium
TCCGAACCATCCCCGCAAGCGGTGCCACCTCCCGTAGCCCGCCCGTTGTCATGCCTCAGCGCACCAGCCGCATGTCTTCACCAGCTCTGCCCGTTGCGCTGCAGCACATCAGCCGCTCGTCTCAGTGGGCATCGCAGCACATCAGTCTGTGCCTGGAGCACGGGCATCGGTGGAGGTGGGCATGACAACGGGCAGACTGGCACAGTACGCGTTCCCTTGCGGGTCCAGGGCCGCAGGCCCTGGCGCGGGTGGTGCAGGAGGGCCGTCGCTGGCCCTCCTGCCCGGGTGCAGGGCGGAGCGCCTGCACAAGCGCCTGTGGAACACGCTGGGTGCAGGACGCACCACCGCGTAAGTCCTGCCATTGACAGCGCGCGCCGCGCGTGCTACCGTTCCCGCACGACTCTTCGTGGCGTGGGGGCGATGCGTCAGTTCAGCGAGCTCAGCGGCGCCGGTCAGCTGCGGCGCCTCACCAACCTGGCCCGGCTGGCGCTGCGCGACTACGGCCTCGAGGGCGCGCCGCTGCGGCGGCCGCTGCACGGCTTCAACACCTCCTTCCGGGTCGACGCGCCGTCCGGCGCGCACTACCTGCTCCGCATCCACCGCCCGGACCGCAACTCCCCGGCGGAGATCCGCTCCGAGCTGGCCTGGCTCGCCGCGCTGCAGCGCGAGATGAAAGGGCGCGTCCCCGCGCCGGTGCCGACCCTCGCCGGCGAGCCGATGGCCGTCGTGGAGGGCGCGGGCGTCCCCGGCCCACGGGTCTGCGTGCTGCTCAGCTGGCTCCCCGGCCGCTTCCTGGACGACGGCCTCACGCCGCGGCACCTCGAGCAGGTCGGCGAGCTGATGGCCCGGCTCCACCTGCACGCCGCCGCGTTCGAGCGCCCGCCCGGGTTCACCCGCCGGCGGGTGGACACCATCACCAGCCTCGCGCACCACCTCCCGGACCACTTCTCCGACGCGGTGATCACCCACGCCGCCGAGCTGATCGACATGTCGCACGGCGCCCGCGGCGCCTCCGTGGTCGTCGAGGCCTTTGAGCGGGCCCGCGAGGCGCGGGAGCAGCTCGGGGACAGCCCCGGGCGGTGGGGGCTGATACACGCCGACCTGCACCAGGAGAACTACCTGTTCCACCGCGGGGCCGTGGCGGCGATCGACTTCGACGACTGCGGCTTCGGCCACTACGTCTACGACGTGGCGGTGACGATGAGTGAGCTCAGCCACCGCCCCGACGAGCCGGAGCTGCGCGCGGGCCTGCTGCGCGGCTACCGCTCGGTCCGCCCGTTCAGCCCCGAGGAAGAGGCGCTGATCGACACCTTCATCGCCCTGCGCGACCTGCAGCTCATGTTCTGGTTCATCGAGGAGCGCCACACCCCGGCCTTCCGCGATAGCTGGCGGGACGACGTCACGCGCATCCTGGGGGCGGTGGAGCGCCGGCTCGCGAGCTAGCGGCTGGGAGGCCCCACTCGGCTTGGCCGAATCCTCAGCGGAGCCGCCTGAGCGCCCGCCCGAGGCGCCGGACGCCCTCCTCGATCTCCTCTGGGGTCCGCACGGCGAAGTTGAGGCGCAGGTACGGCTCGCCCTCGGCCGGCTGCGGGAAGAAGCGCGGGCCGGGCGCGTACTCCACCCCCTCCTCGGCCGCCAGCGGCAGCAGCCGCACCGAAGACGCCCCCTCCGGCAGCCGCACCCACACGAACAGCCCGCCCTGCGGCGACGTGACCTCGGCGCCGGGCAGGTGCCGCCCGATCGCCTCTAGGGCCGCGTCGCGCCGCCGCCGGTAGACCTGGCACGAGCGGCGCACGTGCGCCTGGTAGCGGCCGACCGTGACGTACTCCTCCAGCGCGCGCTGGGTCAGCGTGGAGGTCACTAGGTCGTTGACGCGCTTCAGCCGGGCCAGCAGGCCGAAGATCGGCCCCTCGGCGACGAGGAACCCCACCCGCAGGCCGGGCATGAGCAGCTTCGAGAACGTCCCGATGTAGATCACGCGCCCGCCCGGGTCGAGCGCCTTGAGCGCCGGCTGGACCCGCCCCTCGTAGCGCAGGTCGCCGACGAAGTCATCCTCGAGCACCGGGATGTTGTAGCAGTCCGCCAGCGCGATCAGCTGCCGCCGGCGCGGGAGGCTCAGGCAGGCGCCGGTCGGGTTCTGGAAGTTGGGGATGGTGTAGATCAGCCTGGGGTGGTGCTGCTGCAGCAGCGGCTCGAGCTGCTCGACCTGCATGCCGTGGGCGTCGGTCGGGCAGCCGATCAGCCTGAGCTGGTGCGAGCGGAAGAGGTCCAGCGCCCCGTCGTAGGTCGGGCTCTCCACCAGCACGGCGTCGCCCGGCCTGAGCAGGATCTGGGCGACGAGCGCGAGCGCCTGCTGCGAGCCGGAGGTGATCAGCACGTTGTCCGGCCGCGCCTGCACCCCCTGGCTCGCCAGCACGTGCGCGATCGTGGCGCGCAGCGGGCCGTAGCCCTGCATGTCGTCGAACTCAAGCGCGGCGACTCCGTCGCGGCGCATCACATCCTTCAGCGCCCGGTAGAAGCCCTCGACCGGGAAGCGGCGCGGGTCGCCGAAGCCGGTGAAGGAGATGACGTTGGCTGTGGCGCGCGGCGCCGCCGGCTGGGGGTGGCGCGCGCCTACGAGCGGCGCCGCCGGATCTTCTGCGGCCAGCCTCGCCACCTCCAGCACGTCCCGCTGCCACAGCGGCCAGTCGCGGCTGTCCCTGCGCGCCTGCGGGAGCGCGCCCGGCGCCAGGACGTACGTGCCGCTGCCGGCGCGCCGCTCCACCAGCCCGTCGGCCTCCAGCGACGCGTAGGCGTTCTCCACCGTGATCCGGCTCACCCCCAGGTCGCTCGCGATCTGGCGTGCAGCGGGCAGGCGCGTGTCTGGTGGCAGCGTCCCGGACAGGATGCTCTGGCGCAGGTAGCTCTCGATCTGCTGGTACAGCGGCGTGTCGCTCTGGCGGTCGATCGGGATGCGCACGGCGTGGCTCCTTCCGGCAGACGTTACGCGGGCGGCCGGCGCGACCGCGTAACCCCTGTCCTAGTGGCATGGTGAAGACATTATATTCCACTCAGAACTATATGGTCAATCACCTCGATAGGTGGAATTGGACCTATAAAAACTCGTTGTGATTGGCACTACTAGTAGTGCCAATTGCCATCTACAATCACGAGCGTCGGGAGCGGGGGCGGCGGCGAAGCAGCCGCCCCGCCTCAGCGCAACCGTACCCCGATCTCACAAGTAAGGAGGACGCGATGAACCTTCGTCCCTTAGGCGCAACCGGCATGCAGGTGAGCGAGATCGGGCTGGGCGCCTGGCAGCTCGCCAACCCGGACTGGAAGCTGAACGACACCGAGGAGGCGCTACGGATCGTGAAGGCGTCGCTCGACGCCGGGTGCAACTTCTTCGACACGGCGCCTGGCTACGGCTACGGCCGCAGCGAGGAGCTGCTGGGCAAGGGGCTGAAAGGGGTGCGCCACGATGTGATCATCTGCACCAAGTTCAGCTACGACGCCCCGCCCGGCGCGCCCGAGGCCGACCACTTCGCGACCGAGCAGATCCGGCCGGTGCTGGAGGGCAGCCTGCGGCGCCTGCAGACAGATTATGTCGACATTCTGCTGCTACACAACCCGCCGCGCGAGCTGATGGACGGCCGGACGGCGCCGCAGTACGAGGAGCTGGAGCGGCTCAAGGCCGAGGGCAAGATCCGCGAGTACGGCGTCTCGCTCGACTGGCGCGAGGAGCTCGAGCTGGTCGTCGAGACGACCGGCAGCCGGGCGATCGAGGTCTACTTCAACGCGCTGTACCAGGAACCGCTGCCGGCGTTCCCGCTGGCGAAGGAGCGCGGCGTTGGCCTGATCGTCAAGGTGCCGCTTGACTCAGGCTGGCTCTCGGGCCGCTACCGCGGCAACCACCGCTTCGACGACGTGCGCAGCCGCTGGTCGCCCGAGGTGATCGCGCGGCGCGGGGAGCTGGTCGAGAAGTTCGCGGCGCTGATACCGCCCGGCACGTCGCTGACGCACGCGGCGCTCCAGTTCGTGCTGGCGCAGCCGGAGGTCTCTACGGTCATCCCCGGCCCAAAGACCGTCGAGCAGGCGCTCGACAACTTCGCGGCTGCGAACGGGCGGCTGCCGGACGACGTGATCCGCGGCATCCGCGAGCTCTGGGAGCGTGAGCTGGCAGGCAACCCCCTGCCGTGGTAATTCAGGAGGCAATTCATGACAATGCGACGCACGCTTGGTAGGAGTGGCATCGAGGTAAGCGCGCTGGGCATAGGCGGCTGGGCGATCGGCGGGCCGTTCCTGCTGGACGGCAAGCCGGACGGCTGGGGACAGGTCGACGACGCCGAGTCGATCCGCGCCATCCAGCGGGCGATCGAGCTGGGCGTGAACTTCATCGACACGGCCGACGTGTACGGCACCGGCCACAGCGAGCGCGTCATCGGCGAGGCGATCAAGGGCCGCCGCCACGAGGTGGTGATCGCCACCAAGTTCGGCTTCACCTACGACGAGGAGCGCCGCGAGATCACCGGCACGAAGTGGACGCCGGAGTACATCCGCTGGGCCTGCGAGGCCTCGCTGCGCCGCCTCCAGACCGACTACATCGACCTGTACCAGCTCCACTTCGGCGACGTGCCGGACGAGGAGATCGGCGATGTCTGGGCGACGCTCGACCAGCTCCAGAAGGAGGGGCTGATCCGCTCCTACGGCTGGAGCATGGGCAACGCCGAGCGCGCGGACGTGTACGCCAAGCAGACGAACGGCACGGCGCTGCAGTTCGGGTCGAACGTGCTCGGGAACGCCCCGGAGCTCTTCGCGGTGTGCGAGCGCCACAATCTGGCGAGCGTCGTGAACAGCCCGCTGGGCATGGGCCTGCTCAGCGGCAAGTTCGACGCCAACTCGCGGCTGCCGGCCGACGACGTGCGCGCCGCCGGGCACAGCTGGGTCACGTTCTTCGCCGACGGCCGGCCGCGCCCGGAGGTGCTGGAGCGGCTCGCGGCGGTGCGCGAGATCCTCACCAGCGGCGGCCGCACGCTCGCCCAGGGCGCGCTGGCCTGGGTGTGGGCGCGCAGCCCGAAGGCGATCCCGATCCCGGGCTTCAAGACGCTGCGGCAGATCGAGGAGAACGCCGGCGCGCTGCGCTACGGGCCGCTGACCGACGAGCAGATGCGCGAGATCGAGTCGCTGCTCGCCCAGCAGGCCGCGGTCTAGCTCGTGGCGGCACGGCGCCGCGGCGCCCGCTGCAATGAGGTCGCGGGGA
>CALJIC010000249.1 GCA_937974195.1 uncultured Roseiflexaceae bacterium
GGCGCTCCGCCCTGCACCCGGGCAGGAGGGCCGGCGCCGGCCTCCTGCACCACCCGCGCCAGGGCCTGCGGCCCTGGGCCCGCAAGGGAACGCGTACGCCGCTGCTCAGCACGTTGTCATGCCCACCTCCACCGATGCCCGTGCCCCAAGCACAGGCTGATGTGCTGCGATGCACAGTTTGGCTGAGACGAGCGGCTGATTTGCCACGCCGCAACAGACAATGCGGTTCGGACGAGCGGCTGGTGTGCAGAGGCATGACAACGGGCGGGCTACGGAAGGTGGCGCCGCTTGCGGGGATGGTTCGGAAGGGGCTGCACAGCCCCTTCCGGCGGGGGAGAGCGCGAGAGGGGCCGGTGCCCCTCTCGCCCTGAAGCACGCTGTGACGCACCGCGTACCTCCTGCCAATCGACAGGTGAAGCGGCAGAGAAACGGTGGCACGATCTGTGCGGCAGAGGGGAGCAAGGTGTGGTATAATACGGGGTGCCAAATCCCCCGTGGTTTCCTCGGTTGGCCTGGCTCTCTCCGATGGCGAACGCATACAGCCTCACAGAGCGGCACCGTCGCTCGCGTTGGCGCGCGCTCGCGTCACACGGCTCGCGCACTGCCGCTCGGCGGCTGCGGCCGGCCGGGTCCTACCCGGAGTAGTTTTCACGATACCAGGAGTTACGCGGTGGTGGGTCGAGAAGGCTTCGCTTCCCCCGGAGCCCTTTCTTCCGCCCCAGAGCGGCTACGTCGGTGCCACACGCTTCCCCGCGCCGGAGTCCGGCGCGGCTGGGAGCCACCCGCAGGCCGAGGGCGCTCCCGAAGGGAGCAGCGA
This sequence comes from uncultured Roseiflexaceae bacterium, assembly GCA_937974195.1. Taxonomy (GTDB): domain Bacteria; phylum Chloroflexota; class Chloroflexia; order Chloroflexales; family Roseiflexaceae; genus CALJIC01. The sequence continues at coordinate 818 of CALJIC010000249.1, forward strand.
AGCCTGCGCCTCCTCCGGGACCGCTTTCGGCCGCCCTGCGCCACCACGCCCGGAGCGGCGGGAAGCTGAGGCCTGGCGCGCCTGAGCCCTCCCACCTCCCGGCAGGCACGTCTGCGCGGGAGGCCCGCGAGAGCGACCGAGTAGCTCCTGCACCACGCGCGCTTATGGCCTGGGTAGGTGGCACGCCACCCGCCCGCCGCGCGCCCTCCAAGACCCTGAAAAGGAATTACACAATGAGCACAACAGAACTTCAGCAGCACGAGCTGGCTGAGGCGCCTACCAAACGCCGCCCGCGGGCGCGGGCCGCCGCCAAAGAGGCGCCGCCCGAGCAGCAGCAGCAGCAGCAGCAACAGCAGCAGCAGCAGCAGCCGGACACCGCGCCCGACATGACCGGCGCCTCCTTCGGCTCCGGTATCCTCGATGTCGCCGCGGACGGCTTCGGCTTTCTGCGCGGCGACCGGATGCTGCCGGGGCCGGACGACGTGTACGTCGCCCAGTCGCAGATCCGGCGCTTCGGCCTGCGCTCCGGCGACCACATCGCCGGCCTGATCCGCCCGCCGAAGGAGACCGAGCGCTACCGCTCGATCCTGCGCGTCGACGCGATCAACGGCCTCAGCCCGGAGGATGCCCAGCAGCGGGTGGCCTTCGACAAGCTGACCCCGATCCACCCGCGGCGGCAGATCACCCTCGCCACCGAGCCGCACATCCTCGCCACGCGGCTGGTGGACCTGGTGGCGCCGATCGGGCGCGGCCAGCGCGGGCTGATCGTCGCGCCGCCCAAGGCCGGTAAGACGGTCCTGCTCAAGCAGATCGCCAACGGCATCACCACCAACCACCCGGACATCCACCTGATGGTGCTGCTGATCGGCGAGCGCCCCGAGGAAGTGACCGACATCCAGCGCTCGGTGAAGGGCGAGGTGATCGCCGCGACCTTCGACGAGCCGGTGGAGGACCACATCAAGGTTGCGGAGCTCGGCCTCGAGCGGGCGAAGCGCCTGGTGGAGCACGGGCGCGACGTGGTGATCCTGATGGACTCGATCACCCGCCTCTCGCGCGCCTACAATATCGCCATGCCCCCCAGCGGGCGCACGCTCTCGGGCGGCATCGACCCGGTGGCGCTCTACCCGCCCAAGCGCTTCTTCGGCGCCGCGCGCGCGACGGAGGAGGGCGGCTCGCTCACGATCATCGCCACCTGCCTCGTGGACACCGGCAGCAAGATGGACGATGTGATCTACGAGGAGTTCAAGGGCACGGGCAACATGGAGCTGCACCTGGACCGCAAGCTGGCGGAGAAGCGGGTGTTCCCGGCGATCGACATCACCAGGAGCGGCACCCGCCGCGAGGAGCTTCTGCTCGAGCCGACCACGCTGCGCCAGGTGTGGACGCTGCGCCGCATGGTCAGCATGCTCGGCGAGAACGAGGGCACCGAGCTGATGCTGACGCGTATGGCCAAGACGCAGTCGAACGCCGAGTTTCTCGCGACGCTCGGCAAGTCCTGAGGCCCGCCCCAGAGCTCCTCAGCGCGGGGAGCTCTCCTCCCACATCTCTCGATCTCTCGGCGCTCCGCGGAAGCTGCGCGGCGGGCGCCGGGGCCGCGTGTGCCCAAGCGGCCCCTCCACAATACTCCGCCGCTCTGCGGCGACACAGTCGCCGCAGAGCGGAAGAGAGAGCGCCTGGGGCGATCCGCCTCCGGGCGGAGTGGCTGCGCGGCCGTTCCTGCGCTTGCCACGCAGCCTCTGTCAAGAAATGTCATGTCGCAAGTGCCCTGCCGGGGTAGTATAGGTCCGTCGGACGAAGTACGTATGCGCCGCAGTTGATTTAGCTGATGCGCAACGGCGTGCGGAAAGGTAGAGTAGTGATAGTTGATGGGCAGTTAGCTTTTTTGCCCAGGGGAAAGGGGCACGACAATGATCAACTGGTACGCAGCAGAGAAAGTGAGCAAGTTCGAGCACGAGCAGCGCGTCCGCGCAGCCGCCACGGCGCGCATGGTGGCCGAGGCGAAGCGCAGCGAGCAGGCCGAGGCGTCCGAGGCCCCGCGCGTGGGGCTGCTCCGGCGGCTGACCCTGGTGCTGGGGCTGCGCTAGTGGCCTCGGCAGTGACGAAGAACGAGTGAGCGCGGTAGCAGAGCTGCCGCGCTCACTCGTTTTTTGCGCGTCGGGCGCGCCGCTACTGCAGGAGCGGCACGGTCAGGGAGCTGTCGGGGACGAACAGGCTCCCCTCGGTGGTGCCCTGGGGGGCCAGCCGCCGCAGCCGGCGCCCGAGCTCCCCCGCCGAGATCCGCCCCGCGAGCGCCTCGCGGAACAGCTCGGTGACCCGGCGCACCTGCTCGCCGGACTCGTGGACGAACTCGAGCCGGTAGTGGCGGATGCCCGCGTCGCGCCAGGCCTCGAGGTGGCGGCTCGCCTCCTGGGCCTCCGCGCCGAACACCGTGTTGCGGCAGCCGACGTCCGCCATCACCGGGTGGGCCCGCCCGCCCGCGTCGCGCAGCGCGACGCGGTGCCGCTCGCACGGGCGGCCGCAGTTCTTGTAGCTCGTGCCGCTCGAGAGGAAGCGGCAGAAGACGCAGTGCTCGGTGTGGAACACCGGCAGGTGCTGGTAGGCGATCACTTCGAGCCGCTCGCCGCCCACCGCTCGCGCCAGCTCGGCGACCTGCGCGGCGTTGAGGTCGTGGGTCGGCGCCAGGCGCTCGAGGCCGAGCCCGAGCAGCGTCTCGGCCGCCAGGGCGTTCGCGGCGTTCAGGCTGAAGTCGCCGGTCAGCGGCGGGCGCTCCGCCTGGCGCAGCGCCTCGATCAGGCCGCCCGAGCGGACCAGCAGCGGGCACTCCAGCTTCAGCAGGAAGCGCACGATGCGCTCCTCGCCCGGCTTGAGCACCCGCGGGCTGGCGACGCGCACGTCGATGCCGGCGGCCTTGACCCGCTCCACCGCCGGCCGCAGCCCGTACAGCTCCAGGTAGTCGAGCGTGATGCTCGCCGGCCGCAGCTCGAGCGCCGCCTCCAGCTGCTCCGGCGTGCGGACGAGCAGGTGCAGCTGCGGCGCCCCGCCCGCGGCGTCGTTCGGGCCAGGCGCCCGACGCGGCAGAAGCGCGGCCAGCGCCTCCTGCGGGTCGGCGACGGCCGGCTGGGGCCGGCGGGTCTGCAGCTCGGCCAGGCGCTCGACCGCCTCCCGCCGCAGGCGATTGAGCAGCGAGCTCGGGACGAACGGCCGCCCGCGCACCTCCAGCTGCACGTCGGCGAGCGCGTAGGGCGTGTCGCCCAGGCGCCCGCACTGCTCGCGCACCAGCTCCGGCGTGACCGCGCGGCTCTGCGCCGCCCCGAGCGGCTCCTCCGAGCGCACCGTCACCCGCACCTCGGGCCGCGCCACAAGCGACCACTCCAGCTCGAGCGGCCGGCCCTCGTGCGCGATGACCCGCACCGCCACCGGCTGCCGATGAACCGGGGCCGCCGGCTGCGTGTACGGCCGCACCGCCCGCTCCAGCTCCGGGTCGTGCGTGCGCCAGACCAGGTCCCCGGCGCGGATGCGGGAGAAGTCGACCGCCCCGTAGGCGAAGCGCAGCTCGACCCGCCCGCCGCGCAGCGGGCGCACCTCGTACACCCGGCCGCCCTCCTCGGGCTCCTCCGGGCTGCGCCAGTCGGCGGCGTCGAACACAACGCCGTCGCCGGGCTTGAGCGGCGCGGGCGCGATCCTCGGGTCGAGCGCCAGCTCGACCGCCTGGGGGAGGACGCGCGTCACCCGGCCGGCGAGCACCCCGCGGTGGCGCGGCGCGCGGCCGATGACCACCGCCTGGTGGTTCGTGCCGCTGATGAAGTGCGGCCCGAGCCCGCGCGAGTAGACCTGCTCGAGCTGCAGCTCCTCCGCGCGGCTGATGCTGAGCGGCAGGCCGGCCCACGCCTCGTCCACCGCCCGCCGGTAGGCGCGCGTCGTCAGCGCGACGTAGTCGGCGTCCTTATAGCGCCCCTCGATCTTCAGCGCCGCGACGCCGATCTTCACGATCTCCGGCAGCTGGTGCAGCGCGTACAGGTCGCCCGGCGAGAGCAGGTAGCGCGCGTCGCCGAGCGGCCTGAGCTGCTCGTCCACGATCAGCTCGTATGGCAGGCGGCAGGCCTGGGCGCACTGGCCGCGGTTCGCGCTGCGCCCGCCCCACGCCTCGGAGGAGAAGCACTGGCCGGAGTAGGAGACGCACAGCGCGCCGTGGACGAAGATCTCCAGCTCGCAGTCGGTTTGCGCCCGGATGGCCCGGACCTCGTCGAGCGACAGCTCGCGCGCCAGCACGACGCGGCTCACGCCGAAGCGCTGCGCGAGCCTGACGCCCTCGGCGCTCGTGACGCTCATCTGCGTGCTGCCGTGTAGCTCCACGTCGGGCGCGATCTGCCGGGCGAGCCGGGCGACGCCGATATCCTGGACGATCAGGGCGTCCGCGCCGGCCTCGATGATCTGCGCCAGCGCGCGCGCCGCCTCGCCGAGCTCGTGGTCGAAGACGAGCGTGTTGAACGTTATGTAGCCCCGGACGCCGCGCCGGTGCAGCGTCCGCATCACCTCCGGCAGCTCCGCGAGGGTGAAGCCGACCTTGGCGCGGGCGGTGAAGTGCTTCAGCCCGAAGTACACCGCGTCGGCGCCGGCCTCGATCGCCGCGTGCAGCTGCGGCCAGTAGCCGGCCGGGCTCATGATCTCCGGCTTGCGGAGCGGGAAGGAACCTGTCATAGCACCAGATGACGCCGTCAGCCGTTCGCAATAGACCCTATTGTAACAGACTCGCGCCCCGCTGACAGCGACTTCTGAGCGCGGCGGCGAAGCCCGAGATGCGCAGGCTCAGCACCCGATCAGACGGGGTGTCCGGCGGGCGCAGGAGCAGCCCCGGCGTCGTAAAGGTCGTTGGCGGGAGGATACGCGCCCGATCGCCCTCGCCGTATGGGCGGCGCGCGAGCTTTACCGATGCAGGCGGGGTCTGCGGGGAGTATAGGGCACAAGCGGCGGCTTGCCAATTGCCCCCGCCGTGCGATCGCATGATGCGGGCAGCGGCCGCGGCCGGGCTGCTGGCGCTGGCCCTCGCCGCCTGCGGCGCCGGAGGCGGGACCCAGGCCACCGCGGTGCCGCCGACGGAGCCAGCGGCCGCCGAGCCGACGCCGGCCCCCGCCACCCCCGAGCCGGCCACTTCCGAACCAGCCACCCCCGCGCCGACGACCGTGCTGACAACCGAGCCGGCCACGGCGCAGCCGACTGCCCAGCCCACCGCGCCGCCGGCGGTGGTCTACGTGGACGCCGGGCGGGCGCTGGCGCGCAGCGGCCTCGACGACCTGGCGGAGCTGGCGACGCTGGGCGAGGGCGTGCTCGGCGCCGCGCTGGTGGACGACGACACGCTGCTGGTGCTGCGCGAGGACGGCATCGAGCGGGTGAGCCTGGGCGACAGAGCGGCCGAGCAGGTGATCGCCCTCGACCGGCCGGCGGTGTTCGGCCTCTTCCGCCCCACGAGCTACGGCCCGGTGCTGTTCGACGTGCGCGTCTCCGAGCCGGAGAGCGTCACACCATTCGGGATGGGCACGCGCATCGGCAGCTACGACCCAGCCACCGGCGCGGCGCAGCAGATCATCGCCGCGCCTGAGACGCTGGAGCTGCTCGGCGTCACCGCCGACGGCGGCAGCCTGCTCACCATGCCGCGCGGGCAGGACCCGGCCTTCGGCGCGCTCCAGATCCGCTCGATCGAGACCGGCGAGGTCGAGGAGTCGCTCGATGTGCCCGGCGAGGGGTTCGCGCTAGTCTCGCCGGACGTCCGCTGGGCCGCGGTCTCGTCGCGGCGCTACGAGGGCGCGGACGGCACCGGCGTCGACGAGCTGCTGCTGTACGACCTGAGCGCGCGGCCGGTGACGGCGCGCACCGTGACGCTGCCCCAGACGGGCGCCGCCAACGCCGGGATGTGGGCACCGGATGGGAGCCGCTTCTTCTTCAGCTACGGTCCCGGCAACATCTACGAGCTGCAGGGCTCCTACGGCCTGTGGCAGCTCGACCCGGTGACGCTCGAGGTGAGCCAGGTCACCGGCGTGGATGTGCAGAGCAGGCGCATCGACGGGATCAGCCCGGACGGCTTCGTGCTGCTGCGCGGCCTCACCGTGGACGCTGCGGTGCTTGTGGACACGGCGACGGGCGCGGTGAGCGAGACGGTGGTGCCGCCGAGCGCGTTTGTGGCCGGGTTCAGGTAGGCTTCTCCCCCACGCGGAGATGGGGCGAACGACGCCGCCGCGCTCTCGGGCTGGATCGCGAGCACGGCGGCCCACCGTCCCGAACCCCTCTGGGGATGCGGGGCAGGGCCGGCGTCTCACCATCCTCTCATCCTGCCGCCGGAACAATCGCATGCCGCCGCGCGTCTACTCGGCATAGATCCCGCGGCGCAAGCCGCACAACCTCCTCTTTCACGGCCGCGTTGTCGCGGCCGTCTTTTGATTCACAGGAGGTACGCGGTGCGGTCAGAGTGTGGTTCAGGGCGAGAGGGGTACCGACTCCTCTCGCGCTCTTCCCCGCCGGAAGGGGGTGGGCAGCCCCTTCCGAACCTTTCCCGCAATGGGCATTGCAGCGCATCAGCCTGTGCCTGGGGCACGGGCATCGGTGTGGGTGGGCATGACAACGTGCTGAGCAGCGGCGTACGCGTTCTCTTGCGGGTCCAGGGCCGCAGGCCCTGGCGCGGGTGGT
>CALJIC010000250.1 GCA_937974195.1 uncultured Roseiflexaceae bacterium
TCGTATCCTCGGGCGGAAGGCATCCGGCCACCACCCACATTTGTGCCCAAGGTCGCGGCCTATAATCAATACAGCCAAGTGTGATATCGCACGTGATGCGGCCCGGCGCATCGAGCGGCTCCGTGCATCTGAGAGGGCTACACGCTCAGCCGCACCACCAGCGCAACGCGTCTGTACTACACAGCTACGGGTTGAGTGGTACCACTGTTCGGGGACCAAGTACCCATTGTTGACCGTCGAGCGATTTATCTAATATGAGATAGTTCGTTGCAGCTTGTGGACTCGCTGAGGATCGTGCGGTGCAGAGCATCAACCTCGACAACTACCCGGATCTGCTGACCGTGCCAGAGGTCGCCGCAATCTTGCGCGTCGACCGGTCGTATGTCTACCGGCTCATCCGCCAGGGGCGTCTGGTCGTGCTGCGCCTGACGCCTCACAAGACGCGCGTCCCCAAGGAGAACCTGCGGCTCTTTCTGGACAGCGCGCGCGTTGGCAGCCACCGCCTGTCGCAGCCCACGGCTACGCCTGACTCCGGCACAGCGTAGCTTCCAGGAGCAGACATGTCACCGCACCGCCGCCCATGCCGCTCCAGCGTCCCACGCGAACTGCATGGAACGCTCAGCTGTTCTCTGATCGAGAACCTACGGACGCCATGACACTCTCACCCGATGACCTCCTACGCCTCAGCGACGACGTGCTGACCTACATCGAGCAGCGCGAGGCTGAGCAGATCGCCTACGGCATCTACGATGTGACGATAACCGGCGCCGAGGTGATCGCGGGCTTCCGCCCGCTGAGCGTCGAGCTAGAGCCGACGGCCGACCGAGCGGCGCTGATACGCACGGCGCTCCTGCATCTTGGCGAGCGGCTCGACATCCTGCGCCTCGATGATGATCCCGCGGCGTCGCCCGAGAACTGGGTGCTGCGCAGCCGCATCGCTGAGATGGTGCGCCTGATCGCCCTGGTCCGGCAGCGCATCGTCTTCCAGCCAAACCAGCGCGCCAGCCACCGTCTCAGCACGAGCAAACGTCTGGTGGCCGACACCACGCTCACAGTCATGTCGCGCCTCGTGCCGCGGCGCGACCAGCCCACCCCTTCGATTCTCGAGGGCGCCCTGTCATCGAGCGACGAGCGCCGGCAGGCCGCGGCGCTGCTCGTGGAGGTGATCGAGCGCGCCCTGCCGAAGCTCAGGCTGATGAGCGGCTTCCAGCGCCGCGCGTTCGAGGCCATTCTTCACGCAGTTGAGCTCGATGAGCGCGGCGGGCCCCGCGGCGTTGTGGTGACGGCGGGCACCGGTGCCGGCAAGACCTACGCCTTCTTCCTGCCCGTCCTCGTGCGCGCGCTGCTCGAGCGCAGCCTGCGCGGCAGGGTCGGCGTCAAGGCGATCTGCATCTACCCGCGCGTCGCCCTCTCGGAGAACCAGCTGGCCGACTTCATCGAGATCTTGTTCCACCTGAACCGCGCCCTCGCCGCCGCCGGCCTGCCGCAGCTGACGATCGGCATCGAGAGCGGCGCGGCGATGTATAAGCTGACGGAGCTCCAGAGCGCCCTGCGGGACCCGCAGCGCCGTGAGCGGCTGGCGCAGATGCGCGGCTGGATCTACGACCCTGCGGCGAACGGCTTTCGCGCGCCCTTTGCGCACTGCGTGGGCACGCAGGGCTACGACTGCGCCGAGTCCGAGGTCCGCCTGGCTGCCCACGCCCGCGACCTCCTCACGCTCGTCTGCCCGAGCTGCGGCGCGCGCTACCCCTTCATCAAGTATGTGCGCGAGGAGGTGATGGAGCGCGAGCCGCCCGACATCCTCGTCGCCACGACCGAGTCGCTCAACCGGCGCCTGCTCAGCAGCCGCTACCAGTACCTGTTCGGGACCGCCCAGTTCTGCGCGCCGTCGGTCGTGATGCTCGACGAGATCCACCTCCAGGCGTCTACGGCTGGCACGCAGGTCGCGCTCCTGCTCCGCAGGCTGATGGCGCGGATCCGCGAGGGCAAGGCTGCCCGCCACGAGCGCGACCGGCTGGTCTTCGCCGGCCTCAGCGCCACCATTGCTCAGCCGGTGCAGTTCACCGCCGAGCTGACCGGCATCCCACCGGAGTACATCACGGAGGTGCGCCCGAATGACGACGAGATGCAGGTGATCGGTGCGGAGCGCTTCATCTTCGTGCGCGCCACCGAGAGCGAGGATACGGCCACGATCTCGACGCTGATCCAGACGACGATGGCCGCCCTGCACACGATGCCCCAGCCCGCGCCCGAGAGCGGGCTCGAGCGCTACCGCGCCTTCGGCTTCGTCCAGTCGCTCGACGTGGTCGGCCGCTGGCTGTACCAGATCGAGGACGCCGAGCGGGCGCGCCCCTGGCAGCGCGAGAAGACAGAGCGGTACGAAGCTCGGGGTGTCCCGATAGCCGCCCGCGACATCCGCGACGTCCCGCTCTACGCCTACCGGCAGCCGCCCTATAACCGCCAGCTTTTCCCGAGGCTGCTCGGGGACCGGCCCATCTCCGACTGCGGCTGCGAGCACCGTCACGGGCCCGACCCCGACTGCCCGCTCTTCCAGGCGGGGGAGTGCTGGTGGGTGCTGAGCCAGGATGGCAAGGCCCGCCGGGAGCCGCTGAACATCCGGCGTAAGTCGGCGAGCGACCGCGACCAGCCGATTGACCCCAGCGATGACCTGATCATCACCACGAGCGCCCTGGAGGTCGGCTACGACGACGACGCGCTGATGTGCGTCATCCAGTACGGGGCGCCCTCCAACATCGCCAGCTTCGTGCAGCGCAAAGGACGCGGCGGACGGCAGGTGGGCACGCGTCCGATCGTGATCACTGTGCTCAGCCCCTACTCGTCGGCGGAGATCTTCCTGTACCGCAACCAGCACCTGCTCACCGACCCGACCTTTCGCAAGCTGCCGCTGAATACGCAGAACCGGTTCCTCCAGAAGATCCACGGCTTCTACGCGGTGATGGACTGGATGGCGCGTGAGGCGGCTCGGGCCGGCGTCGCCTTCGATCTCGAGAGGGTGACTCCCGCGGCGCTCGACCTGCTGCGCGCGAAGGGCGAGGACGCTGCCGAGCTCCTCAAGCTCAAGGACTACGTCGGCCGAGCCTTCTCGCTAGATGACGGGGCTGCGGCGGAACTCCTAGCCGGGCGCGAGGGCGTTCTGCTCAAGCACTACCTGACGCTGCTGCGGCGTGCCGAAGCCGACTTCGCTGACCCAACAACGCGCAGGTACGGCGCGAAGGGGCGCGAGCTGCTGCGCGACCTCCTGCCCGAGAACCTGTTCTCAGATATCAACCTGCCCGAGGTCCGCGTGCGCTACGGGCATCGCTCCGAGGCCCGAGCGGCCACCGAGAGCATCAGCCTGGCGCTCGCGGCGACTGTGCCGGGGAACGTCACCTTCCGTGGCGGCATGGGATCGTCGTGGGTGCCGCCGATCGTGAGCGACGCCGACGTGCCGCGGCTCTTAGTAGACGACTACTACCAGGGGGAGGCGCTGCGCGAAGAGGCGAATGTGACGGCGCTCCCGCAACGCGCACTGCGCCTGGCCGGTATCGACCCCGAGCAGATCCGGTCGCTCCGCATCTTCCGCCCGGTCGAGATCAATCCGGTGCCCTTTAGCCGCGACCATAACTCCTCGTTCTGGTACTGTGACCCGAGCACCGGAGAGCTGCGCTCTCACCAGCGCCCTGAGGATGCGGGCCAGAACGAGCTGCAGCTCGCCCACTCCACGGCCGCCTACCCCATCGCCGCGGTGGAGATCCGCGCCGAGAGCGAAGATCTGCCGCCGGCGTTCCGGCTGATGCCGGACCACCCCGCGATCCGGGCCGATGTCCTCGGCGAGCGGCTTGTGCGCCAGGTGCTCCTGTACAGCGACGAGCCGGACAACCGTCACCCCGTGGATGTGCGGCTGCTCACGCTCGGCAGCCAGTACTCGCTGGTGTTCCACCAGTACATGGCCGACCCGATCGAGGGCTCGGTCGGCTTCACCAACGACCCCGACTACGAGGAGCCGTGCGCCCTCGGCTACCAGATGGACACCGAGGGCCTCGCGCTCGACCTTGCGCCGCTCGGGCTGAATCTGCTGCAGCTGCCAGAGCCGGTGGCGGCGCAGTTGCGCTACACCGCGACCCGGCACGCCTTCATAACGGAGCTCACCGTGGAGCACGGCGCCAACGTCTTCGCCGCCGGCAACCTCGCTGACGCGCTGCTCACCATCGCGGATATGCGCCGAGTCGCCGAGGGGGCCACCCCCGACGCGGTGGCCGCGTGGGTGGCGGGCGGCGGGGACATCGTGCAGGGCGCTATCGAGGACGCCATCAGCACCATCTACCGCCTCTCGAAGCGCAAGGCGGAGGCGGTACTCGCCCTCGCCGACCGCCGCGAGATCCTGGAGTCGTTCGCCCGGATCTACGCCGATGTCGCAGCAGGCGGGACGATCTACCAGGACTACCTCCACGACACCTTCAAGTACAGCGTCTCCCAGGCGCTCAAGCAGACCGCCCAGGAGATCGCAGGGGTCGAGGCGCTGCGCTACGTCGGCGCGTACACCAAGCTGCGTGTGGACTTCGGCTCGCGCGCGACCGACCGCATCTGGCTCTACGAGATCGGCGTGGGCGGCATCGGGGTGATGCGGGCGGCCCACGACGTGCTCCGCCGTGAGCCCGACCGCTTCTGGGCGACCCTGGCACAGCGGATGACGCGCTGCCCGACGGCGCAGGAGGAGGCCTTGCTGCGGCACATCCTCGCCCAGCCCGAGGAGTGGCTTGAGGAGTGTGACAGGCTCGCCCAGGAGGTGCGCGGCGCCCGCAGGGCCGACGAGCGCCAGCGGGCGATCGAGGCGCTGCTCCGCGAGGTCCGCCGGCGCCTCGGGGTCATCTTGCGCCAGGAGCACGCCAAGGCGCTGCTACGCGTCTTCATCCCCGACTATCTGGAACGCACGGGCGAGACGCCGCTCACTAATTGGCGCCTGTTCCGCGAGATCAACACGGTGTTCCTCCCCGCCTGCGCGGCGCGCCTCGGCCGCGAGCCGACCTTCGCCGAGGCGCGCGGCATGCTGTACCACGAGGTCGCGGGCGCCGGCGCCTACCCCGAGCTCCGCCGCCTGCTCGACATCTACCGCGCCGAGCACGGCAGCCAGGAGGCCAGCGCGGCGCGCCAGGCGTTCGAGAGCGCTGTGGACCGCCGGCTCCTCATCTCGTGCCGCTGCTCCTGCCCTTCGTGTCTGAACGACCGCGGCGGCCAGGAGACGCCCGGCCTCGGCTGGATGCTCCTGAGCCGGCCGCTCCTCGCGGCGTGGCTGGACCACGCCCGGGCGGGCCGCACGCTGGAGGTCGGCGGCGAGGGCGAGGTGGGCTCCATCGGCCAGCGCATCCGCGCGCTGCTCGAGCGTGGGGCGCGGGTGATCTACCTGCGCGCCCCGAGCGGGGACCTGGCGGAGCTGTGCGCCGCGGTGAGCTACCTCACGGACGCGGGCGTCGACACTGATCTCGGCATGGTCTACCCGATGGTCACCGATGTGGCGACGGTGTTTCCGGATGATCCCGCCGCGCCCCCGGTGGTCGAGCTTACTGTCCGGCCGATCCTCTGAGGGAGATATGGTCCAGCGATCGACACATCAGCCGAGCGGAAAGGCGATGTTCTACAACTTCCTGCTGAACGAGCTTCTGGCGTCGCAGGCGGTGGAGGGCTACGAGCTCTGGGCGCTCTCGCCTTGGGTCACGAACTTCGCCCTCGATCGCCCGTACCACGTCACCTTCGGCGAGCTCGTCTCGACCCGGCAGGAGGAGCTCCACCTGTTCGACGTGCTGCGGCAGGTCGCGGCGAATGGCGGGCGGGTGCGAATCACGGTGGGCGAGGACGAGCGCTACCACCCGCCGCTGCGCGCCCTGCGCGAGCAGAGCAGCCGGATCGAGATCCGGGTGCATCCGCAGCTGCACGCGAAGGCGTATGTCGGTCGGTTCGGCGCGGTGGCGGGCTCTCTGAACCTCACGCACGGCGGGGTCAACCGCAACGCCGAGATCTACACCTACGCCCACGACGCCCGCACCATCGCGCAGCTGCGCCAGCTGTGCGCCGAGCACTTTGATCGAGCAGAGCCGCTGCTATGACGATCGAGTATGTCATTGACCCGCACGAGGGGTGGAGCGATCAGGTGGGGCTGCGGCTGCGCTGCACGGCCGATGAGGCCCAGGCGGTCCACCGCGCCCTGCGCGTGCTGTTCCGCGGCCGTATGTCGCCGGTCCTGCCGCGCAGCTATGGCGAGTTCCCGTTCGTGATCTTCGCCCCTGCCACGAAGGAGGAGCTCGAGCGCCGCTGGGTCGAAGTGCTGCAACTCGCCGGCCTCGCGCCGCGATCTGCCCCCCCCACACAGCCACCGCAGCGCGCGCGCATCCCACCGGAAGGCGGCCAGCGCCCGCCCGTGCGGGGGATCGGAGGTGGACGGCCAACATCAGGGGCGAGGCGAGCGCCTGGGAGCCGCGATCCGTGGGAGCAGCGCTTCCGCGCCGCGGTGCGGGCCGTCTTCGACAGCGCCGGGCAGCCCAAGACACACACCGCCGCGCTCGTGCTCACAGCAGGGGACGAGCTGACAGCCGGCGATCACGAGGCGCTGCTTGAGACGCTGCCGCCCGCCAGCCGGCTGCGGGCCTCGATAGCCCGCTATGCGCGGGAGGGGCGGCACGAGCAGATCGTAGCCCTCTGCGCGCAGCGCCGCCAGGATGTGCTGGCCCTTCCCCCGTCCGAGCTGCTGGTCTCGCAGCTGCTCGACGCGCATCTGGCCGAGGCGCAGCGCCAGGGGAACGAGGCGCTGGCCGCGGCGGGGCGCGAGCTGGCGCTGGCCTTCCTGCCTGAGCTCGAGCGTCTGCGCCAGTCGGAGGGCATCCGCGCGCGGCTCCACCACATGGCGGGTGAGCCAGAGCCGCAGCCCCTCCCGGAGCAGGCCCCGCTGGCCGAGCAGCTGGCCGCGCTGGTAGCGATCGCGCCCGCTGAGCGCCTCGCGACGCTTCAGTCGCTGTACGAGCGGTACCCCCGCGCATCGGGGGTGCGCGTCGCCCTCGCCGACACATACGCGGCCTTGGGCGATGTGGAGCGGGCCCTAGAGCTCTACCGCTCAGATAGGTCGGCCGATGAGGTCGTCGAGCGCGCCGCGGAGCTGTTGCTATCTGTCGGCCGGGCGCGCGAGGCCCTCGCCGAGCTAGAGGGGCGCAGCGAGCGATCTCCTCGGATGATCGGGCTGCGCGGGGCCGCGCTCGTCGCCCTCGGCGATGTCGCCCAGGCGCGGCCGCTGCTTGAGCGCGCCTGGGACGCGGGCGAGCGCTCGGCCACCATCGCGCTCGCCTACGCGCGGGCGCTCGCGGCGGCCGGGGACCTCGAGGGCGCCGCGGAGCCGTACCAGATCGTCCTCGAGGCCACCCCCGACGCGCTGAGCGCAGACGACTGCCGCAGATCGCAAGAGCACACGTCTGAACTCCAGTCACGCCAATATCTCGTATGCCGTCTTCTGC
>CALJIC010000251.1 GCA_937974195.1 uncultured Roseiflexaceae bacterium
TGTGTACAGGACAGCGCCGTCCTTTTCCTCACAGCTCGATGAGGAGGCTGCACCTATGGCCCCGGAGCGGGAGAACCCGTACCTCAACGCCCAGCGGCAGTTCGATATCGCCGCCGACCTCCTGAATCTCGAACCTGCGCTGCGCGAGATTCTGCGCGTGCCTCAGCGCGAGCTGACGGTCCGCTTCCCGGTGAAGATGGACGACGGCCGCATCGAAGTCTTCACCGGGTACCGCGTCCAGCACAATATCACCCGCGGCCCAGCCAAGGGCGGCATCCGCTACCACCCCGCGGTCGACATCGACGACGTCCGCGCGCTGGCGATGTGGATGACATGGAAGTGCGCGACCGTCAACATCCCCTATGGCGGCGCCAAGGGCGCGGTGATCGTGGACCCGAAGGCGCTCTCGCTGGGCGAGCTCGAGCGCCTCACCCGCCGCTACACCAGCGAGATCGGCATCCTGATCGGCCCCGAGCGCGACATCCCCGCGCCTGACATGGGCACCAACCCGCAGGTCATGGCCTGGGTGATGGACACCTACTCCATGCACGCCGGCCACACGGTGCCGGCGGTCGTGACCGGCAAGCCGCTGAACATCGGCGGCTCGCACGGGCGCAACGAGGCCACGGCGCGCGGGCTGGCCTACGTGCTGCGCGAGGCGGTCGAGGCGCTCAGCTTCAACATCGCCAGCGCCCGCGTCGCCATCCAGGGCGCCGGCAACGTCGGCGCGACGATCGCGCGCCTGCTGGACGAGATGGGCGCGACGATCATCGCGATCAGCGACAGCAGCGGTGGGATCTACCGGCGCGACGGGCTGCCGATCGCGGACGTGCTGGCGATCAAGGCGCGCGGCGGAAACGTGACCGAGTTCGCCGAGGCGGACCGGGTCACGAACGAGGAGCTGCTCGAGCTGCCGTGCGACATCCTCATCCCGGCGGCGCTCGAGAGCCAGATCACCGCCCGCAACGCCGACCACATCCACGCCCGCATCATCGGCGAGGCGGCCAACGGGCCGACGACCCCCGAGGCGGACCAGATCCTGTACGACCGCGGGGTGTTCGTCATCCCGGATATCCTGGCCAACGCCGGCGGGGTCACGGTCAGCTACTTCGAGTGGGTCCAGGGGCTGCAGGAGTTCTTCTGGACCGAGCGCGAGGTGAACGCGCAGCTCGAGCGCGTCATGGCCGGCGCGTTCCAGAACGTGCTGCGCATCGCCCACGAGCGCCAGACGGACATGCGCACCGCCGCGTACCTGGTGGCGGTCGATCGCGTCGCGCAGTCCACCCGCACGCGCGGGATCTACCCGTAGCGCCGGGATGGCGGCGGGACGGAAGACGCTCGGCGAGTTCGGGGAGGCGGTGGCGGCCGCGTATCTCGCGCGCAACGGCCACCGCATTGTGGCCCGCCGCTGGCGCTGCAGCTACGGCGAGATCGACCTGGTGACGCAGGATGGGCCGGAGCTGGTGTTCGTCGAGGTGCGGGCGCGGCGGGCGGCCGCCCCAGGCGCCGCCGAGGAGTCCATCGGGCCGCACAAGCGCTCCCGCCTGGCGCGCCTGGCCTACAGCTACCTCGAGGCGATGGAGTGCGGCGGCACCCCCTGGCGCATCGACGTGGTCGCGGTGGACATCGACCGCGGCGGGAGGGTTGCGCGGCTCACCCACATCCCCAGCGCCGTTGAGGAGGGCTAGAAGCTGAAAGAGGGTGTGTCGGATGTGGCAGCGAAGGCGCCACACCCAGACACACCCTCTCGATTCACGGCTCGAAGCGGCGGCTCGCCGCTACCCCACCAGCAGCGCCAGCGGGTTCTCCAGCAGCCGCTTGACCTCGGCGCCGAACTTGGCCGCCTCGGCCCCGTCCGTCGCCCGGTGGTCGGCCGAGACGGTGATCTTCATCACCTGCTTCGCGACGACCTCGTCGGTGTCACCGACGAACGCTGGCACGCGCTGGATCGCGCCGACCGCCAGCGAGCCGGCCTGCGGCAGCGAGATGATCGACGTGAACTCCGTCACGCCGAACATGCCCAGGTTGCTCACCTGGAACGTCCCGCCGCTCAGGATGTCCTGCGTCAGCTTGCCCTCGCGCACCAGGCCGATCAGCCGCTTCGCCTCGCGCGAGATCGACCCGAGCGAGCGCTGGTCGGCGTTCCGCAGCACCGGCGCGACCAGCCCGCCCTCGATCGCCACGGCGATCGACAGGTTGACCTCGTCGTGCTGCTGGATGCCCTCCTCGGTGTAGGAGACGTTCAGCTGCGGGTGGGTCACCAGCGCGGAGGCGGCGGCCTTCAGCACCAGGTCGTTGACCGAGATCTGCTGCTCCTTCGGCAGGCCCTCGTTGATCTGCTTGCGGAGCGCCATCGCCGCGCCCATGTCCACCTCGAAGGTGATGAAGACGTGCGGGATGGTCTGCCAGTTCTGCGACGTCCGGCGCGCGATCGTCCGGCGCATGCTGGTGAGCGGCGTCAGCGTGCCGCTGGGCGCCTGGGCAGGGGCCGGCTGAGGCGCGGCGGCCGGAGCTTCGGCGGGCTGCGGCGCTTCGGCAGGGGCCGGGGCTGCAGCGGGGGCCGGCGCGGCCTTCCGGCTGGACAGGAACGCCTCGACGTCGTCCTTGACGACCCGCCCGCCGGGCCCGGTGCCCTGGATATCGCGCAGGCTGATGCCAGACTCGCGGGCCATACGCCGGGCCAGGGGCGACGCCTTCACGCGCGCGTCGTCGGCGCGCTCGGGAGCCTTCCCGTCGCCCTCCGCCGGGGTCGGCAGCGCGCCGGGCATCTCCTCCGAGACCGTCCCGGCGGACTGGACGGTCGGCGCCTCCTGAACGGCGCGCGCCGTCCCGCCCGTGCCCGCGGCCTGCTCCGTGGGCCGGGCCTCACCGCCCTCGCCGGCCCCGACCGCGGCCGTCGTCGCCTCGCCGGCCGGGCGCCCATCGCCGCCGTCGAGGCGCGCGATCACCGCGTTCACCGGCGCGGTCTCGCCCTCCTTGACGACAATCTCCGTGAGGGTGCCTTCGGCGAACGCCTCGATCTCGATCGTCACCTTATCGGTCTCGATCTCGGCGATCGCCTCACCCTTCTTCACGACATCGCCGGGCTTCTTCAGCCACTTGACGATCGTGCCCTCTTGCATGTCGAAGCCCATCTTGGGCATCGTAATATCGGGCATATTCCACTCCGTAGTAGGCGTCGCGCCGCGCGGGCCATCACTTCAGGACCGACCGGATCGCCTGCGCGATGCGCTCGGGCGTCACCACCGTCTGCAGCTCGAGGTTCTTCGAGTACGGCATCGGCACCTCCTTGAAGTTCACCCGCGCGATCGGCGCGTCGAGGTAGTCGAAGCCGTACTCGTACAGCCGGGCGGCGATCTCGGCGCTCGTGCCGAACGACTGCCAGTCCTCGGTCACTACGACACCGCGGTTGGTCTTCTTGAAGCTCTCGATCGCCAGGCTCATATCCAGCGGGCGGAGGGTGCGCAGGTCAATGATCTCGACCTCGATGCCCTCCTTGGCGAGCACCTCGGCGGCCTGCAGCGTGAGGTGGACCATGCGCGAGTAGGTCACCACCGTCACGTGGCGGCCCTCGCGCACGAGGTTCGACTTCCCGATCGGGACGACGTAGCTCTCCTCCGGCACCTCGCCCCGGACGGTGTACATCAGCGTGTGCTCGATGAACACCACCGGGTCGGGGTCCTCGATCGCCGCCCGCAGCAGCCCCTTGGCATCGTAGGGCGTCGCCGGCGCCACCACCTTCAGGCCGGGCACGTGGGCGAACATCACATCGAACGACTGCGAGTGGGTGGCCGAGAGCTGCGTCCAGCCGTTGGTCGTGCGCAGCACCATCGGCACGCTCATCTGCCCGCCGAACATCGAGTAGATCTTGGCGGCGTGGTTGATCAGCGTGTCGAAGGCCAGCAGTGAGAAGTTGACCGACATGATCTCGGCGATCGGGCGCATGCCGCCCAGCGCGGCGCCCACGGCGATGCCGACGATCGTGGACTCGGCGATCGGCGCGTCGCGGATGCGCTCGATGCCGTACTCCTCAAGGAAGCCGGCGGTGACGCCGTAGGTGCTGCCGTAGTGGCCGATATCCTCGCCGATGATAAAAACCCGCTCATCTTTCATGGCATCGCGGAGCGCCTGGCGCAGCGCCTCGCGGACAGTGATGACTGGCATACGTAGCTATTCCTCTAACCAGGGGATCGAGATCCCTAACGATTTCTCGGTTGACCTTCGTAGCGCGCCATGCGCAACTTCTCCTGCCGTGTGCAGTTGGGGCGGTCGCGCCTGGCGAAGCTGGCGCTCGCCCTGACGAAATCGCGCATCGCGCAGTACGAATCGCGCAGTTACTCCCCGTGGATCGGCGGGTTCACCTCGATCGGCGCGGCGTACACGCCCGACTGCCGGATCCACTCCTGCCCGGGCTCCGGGCTCTCCTCGGCGAACTGCACCGCCGCCTCGACCTGCTCGTCGACCTGCGCGTCGATCGCCGCAGCGTCCTGCTCGGTGAACACGCCGTTCTCGAGCAGGTAGCGCCGGTAGCGCTCGATCGGATCGGAGGCGCGGTACTTCTCCACGTCCTCCTTGGAGCGGTACTTCTGCGTGTCCTGCGCGGAGTGGCCGCGGAAGCGGTAGGTCATCGCCTCGAGGAAGTACGGGCCCTTGCCGCTGCGGGCGTGCTCCACCGCCTTGAGCGCCGCCTCGCGCATCGCCAGCACATCGTTGCCGTCCACCCGCTCGGAGGCCATGTCGAAGGCGCAGGCCTTGCGGTAGATCTCGGTGACCGACGAGTGGACCTCGAGCGGCGTGCCCATCGCGTACAGGTTGTTCTCGCACACGAAGACCACCGGCAGCTTCCAGAGCTGGGCGAAGTTCATCGACTCGTAGAACTCGCCGCCGTTGGTCGCGCCGTCGCCGAAGAACACCATCACCACGCCGCCGGTCTGCTGCATCTTGCACGCCAGCGCCATGCCGCAGGCCAGGGTCAGGTGGCTGCCGACGATCGCGTAGCCGCCCCAGAAGTTCTTGCTCGCGTCGGCGAAGTGCATCGAGCCGCCGAGGCCCTTGGCGACGCCGGTGACCTTGCCGTACAGCTCGGCCATCAGCGCGTTGATGTCGAGCCCGCGGGCGATCGCGTGCCCGTGGTCGCGGTAGTGGGTGAAGATGTGGTCCTGCTCCTGGAGCGCGGCGACGGCGCCCACCCCAGTGGCCTCCTCGCCGATATACAGGTGCAGGAAGCCGCCGATCTTCGCCTTGGTGTACATCTCCTGGCACTTCTCCTCGAAGCGCCGGATCAGCACCATCTGCCGGTAATAGTCGATCAATGTCTCGGCCGGGGCCGGGAGGTCCTTCGGCTGCGCCTTTGCCGCGCGCACATTGTTTGTCGAAGCCTGTTTCTGAGCCATGCTACTCCTCAAACCATAAGCATCGGCGCCACGTGTGGCGCTCGCTGTCCAGTCAATCAAGCCGAAGCAGATCACACCGCAGCCCACGCTGCGGCCAGCGCTGCCTACCTTCTCGCTGCGCGGGCGGCTTCCGCCGGCCGGCGCTCGATCACGCGCACCAGCTCGGCGAGCGTCAGCCGCGAAGGAACCCGCGGCGGCGCCTTCGGCGTGCCGCACAGCAGCAGGCGCTTGTTCGGGTGAAGATACCAGTCGGCGCCGCTGTCCACCCGGCAGAGATCCCGGTACACCGCGGACAGGTCGACATCCGATCGGGCCTGGGCCGCCACCCCCATCCAGCCGTGGCCATCGCGGTAGGCGTAGAGCACGGCGCCGCGCCCGTAGGCCAGCCGGCTGGACCCGCCGTCCGCGCTCTCCATCGCGATGCCGAGCCCCCAGGGCGTATCGAACTCGATGCGCTGCTCGAACGCGCGCTCGAGCCGCAGCTGGCGCACCTCGTGCTCGTACCAGGCATCGAAGTTGGGTAGCATTGCGTATGCCACCTGCTGCGGCCGGTTGGGGTAGAGCAGGTGATATCCGGCGATCAGCGCGTTGATCCCGAAGGGGCCCTGGTCTCCGGGCGAGGCGGTGGCGGAGTCGAGGCGGCAGACCTGGCGCACCATCCGCTCGAGCGCCCGGTCCGTGGGGCGCACCGCGCGGCGGACGAGCTCGGCGGCGCAGGTGGCCTGCGCGCCAGGCCGGTGGTGGTCGAAGCGGCCGTTGCCGGTATCCACGTGGATGATTCGCGGGTCAGCGTCGGCCGGGCGGTTGTTGAGGGTCGTGCCAGCAGGAACGAACTGCAGGTCAGCGCCGGCGGCGCCGGTGAAACGCACCAAGATCCAGATCGCCGTCAGACAATCTAGATCAGGAGCCAGGTGGCCAACGATGGTCGTCGGCAGGTCCACTGAAGCGCCGCTCGCTTTCCAGGCTTGGTGGTTCTCCAGACACGGCCATCAACCAGCGATTCCGCACATCGTACCAGGCCGAGACGCACAGGTGCCGATCTGACACGAAAGTATACTCCAAAGGGCCGGGGATGGCAACTGTATCAGGCGCAGGCACGCGCCGCGGCCGCGCACCAAACCCTTGCGTTTTGATATTGAAGGCCGTATAATACCACAAAGTCCGTCACCAGCGCGTAGCACGTCCTTCCCCAGTCTGCGGCTCTAAGGTAAGGCGCATGGAACAGCAAGAACCGGCTGCCACCAACCAACCGGACGCGCGCCCCTTTCCCAACGGGAATCCTTCGAACGGCATGACCGACGAGGAGCGTGAGGACCGCGAGCTCATGGAGCAGTTCCTCACGAACCCGGCGCACGACTACCGCAACCTTCAGTACGGGGACACCGTAGACGGCGTGATCATGCGTGTGGACCGGGACGAGATCCTGGTCGACATCGGCTCCAAGGCCGAGGGGGTGATCCCCGCGCGCGAGATGCAGTCGCTCTCGCCTGAGGACCGGGCGAACCTGAAGCCGGGCGACGTGCTGCTGGTGTTCGTGGTCCAGCCTGAGGATCGCGAGGGCCGGGCGGTGCTCTCGGTAGATAAGGCGCGCCAGGAGAAGAGCTGGCGGCGCCTGCAGCAGATCTACGAGAGCGGCGAGGTGATCGAGGCCAAGGTCGTGAACTACAACAAGGGCGGGCTGCTGGTCAGCCTCGACGGCGTGCGCGGCTTCGTGCCCTCCTCGCAGGTCACGGGCATCAGCCGCGGCCCCGAGACGCAGAAGCAGTCCGACATGGCCAAGATGGTCGGCACCACGCTGCCGCTCAAGGTGATCGAGATCAACCGCAACCGCAACCGGCTCATTCTGTCCGAGCGCCAGGCGGTGCAGGAGGTGCGCGAGGGGCGCAAGG
The DNA here is from genome assembly GCA_937974195.1 of uncultured Roseiflexaceae bacterium. GTDB lineage: Bacteria > Chloroflexota > Chloroflexia > Chloroflexales > Roseiflexaceae > CALJIC01. The sequence continues at coordinate 7,283 of CALJIC010000251.1, forward strand.
GCGAGCTGCTCTCGTCGCTCAAAGAGGGCGACGTGCGCACCGGCGTCGTCACCTCGGTGTGCGACTTCGGCGCATTCGTAGATATCGGCGGGGCCGATGGCCTCGTACATCTCTCCGAGCTGTCCTGGAGCCGGGTCAAGCACCCGAGCGAGGTGCTGAAGCCCGGCGACCACGTCAACGTCTACGTGCTGAACGTAGACCACGAGCGCAAGCGGATTGCGCTCTCTATCAAGCGCACCCAGAGCGAGCCGTGGGCGACGATCGGCGAGCGCTACCAGCTCGGGCAGATCGTCGAGGGGACGATCACCCAGCTCGCCTCGTTCGGGGCCTTCGCCCGCATCGAGGACGGCGTGGAGGGTCTGATCCACGTCTCCGAGATGGGCGACGGGCGGGTCCAGCACCCGCGCGAAGTCGTTCAGGAGGGCGATACGGTCCAGGTGCGTATTATCCGCATCGACCCGGCGCGCAAGCGGATGGGCTTGAGCATGCGTCAGGTCGAGGAGCCGCAAGCCCTCGAGGATGCGGCCGACGAAGCCTGAGGCGGCGGCCCCCAACCTCCGGCCGCAGTGTCGGGTGCGCTGAGGATTCCTTCCGCCCTCACGCATTTCTCATCTTCGGCTGGTACAATAGTGGGGTGAGCACGCCGCAGGCGGGCTGTGGGGACAGTTAATAGGTGGAGAACGACCATGTCCGAGCGGGCGTTTGATAAATTCACGAAGCGGGCAAAGCAGGTGCTCCAGATTGCAACCGAGGAGGCGCGTGCGTTCAACCACCCCTACATCGGTACCGAGCACATTCTGTTGGGCCTGATCCGCGAGGGGGAGGGAGTTGCCGCTCGGGTGCTCGACGACCTGGGTGTGAAGCTCTCGCAGGCCCGCCACGCTGTCGAGTTCATCGTTGGGCCCGGTGAGGGCCCGCCGCGCCAGGATCAGGATCTGACGGCGCGTGCGAAGAAGGTGATCGCTTACGCGGTTGAGGAGGCCAAGCGCCTCAACCATCACTATATCGGTACCGAGCACTTGCTGCTCGGCCTTGTACGCAATGGCGAAGGCGTCGCCACCGGCGTGCTGGACATCCTCGGCGTCTCGCTCGAGCAGGTCCGCACGCAGGTGATGCGCGTGCTGCGCCAGGGCACTGGAGCCAGCATGGATCGGCCAAGCGCCAGCGCCGGTGCCGGGCAGCCGTCTCAGCGCCAGAGCAAGACGCCCTACCTGGACGCGCTGGGGACCGACCTGACCGAGATGGCCGAAGCCGGCCGCCTCGATCCGGTGATCGGCAGGCAGCACGAGATCGAGCGCGTTATTCAGATTCTCTCGCGGCGCACCAAGAACAACCCGGCCCTGATCGGCGAGCCCGGCGTCGGCAAGACGGCGATCGTCGAGGGCCTGGCGCAGCGCATCGTCGCCGGCGAGGTGCCGGACAGCATCAAGGGCAAGCGCGTGGTCACGCTCGATATGGGCGCGCTGGTCGCGGGCACCAAGTACCGCGGCCAGTTCGAGGAGCGCCTGAAGCGGGTCGTGGACGAGATCAAGGAGACGCGCTGTATCCTGTTCATCGATGAGTTCCACACCATCATCGGCGCGGGCGGCGCCGAGGGCACGCTGGACGCCGCCAACATCCTGAAGCCGGCGCTCTCGCGCGGCGAGCTGCAGACGATCGGCGCCACCACGCTCGACGAGTACCGCAAGTACATCGAGCGCGACGCAGCCCTCGAGCGGCGCTTCCAGCCGGTGATGGTGGAGCAGCCCTCCGAGGAGGAGACGATCGAGATCCTGCGCGGCATCAAGAGCCGCTACGAGGACTTCCACCAGCTGCAGATCTCCGACGAGGCGATCCGGGCGGCGGCGCACCTGTCGGCGCGCTACGTGCCGGACCGCTTCCTGCCGGATAAGGCGATCGACCTGATCGACGAGGCGGCGGCGCGCGTGCGCATGACGCGCTCGGCCACCCCGCCCTCGCTGCGCGACGCGCTGCGCGGGCTGGAGGCCATCCGCAAGGAGCGCGAGGCGGCGATCGAGGACCAGCAGTACGAGCTGGCGAGCGACCTGCGCGACCGCGAGGAGCGCATGCTGGCGCGGATCAGCAAGATCGAGAGTGAGCTTGGGATCAGCGAGGACACCAAGCTGATCGAGCGGCCCTACGTCACCGAGGAGGACATCGCCGAGGTGGTGGGCATGTGGACCGGCATCCCGGTCACACGGCTCAAGGGGGACGAGACGACGCGCCTGCTGCAGATGGAGGAGTTCCTGCACAACCGCGTGGTCGGGCAGCAGGAGGCGATCGTCACGATCTCCAAGGCGGTGCGCCGCGCGCGCGCGGGCCTCAAGGACCCCAAGCGGCCGATCGGCTCGTTCATCTTCCTCGGCCCCACCGGCGTCGGCAAGACCGAGCTGGCGCGCACGCTGGCCGAGTTCATGTTCGGCAGCGAGGAGCAGCTGATCCGCATCGACATGTCGGAGTTCCAGGAGCGCCACACGACCTCGCGGCTGGTCGGCTCGCCGCCCGGCTACGTCGGCTACGGCGAGGGCGGCCAGCTGACCGACGCGGTGCGGCGCAAGCCGTACTCGGTGGTGCTGTTCGATGAGATCGAGAAGGCCCACCCGGACGCGTTCAACCTGCTGCTGCAGGTGCTCGAGGACGGGCAGCTGACCGACGGCAAGGGCCGGCGGGTGGACTTCCGCAACACGATCATCATCATGACCTCGAACGTCGGCACCGAGCACATCCGCCGCGCGTCGCGCATCGGCTTCTCGGGCTACAGCCCGGGCACCGACATCGACGCCGACGATGTGCGCAAGAAGGTGGAGGACGCGCTCAAGCAGCTCTTCAGGCCGGAGTTCCTGAACCGCATCGACGCGACGATCATCTTCCACGCGCTGACCAACGAGGAGATCCGCAAGATCGCCGAGCTGCTCATCAGGCGGGTGCAGGCCCAGCTCAAGGAGCACGACCTGACGCTGGAGGTCCGCGAGGACGCCTACGACCTGCTCGCCAAGCGCGGCTACGACCCGGCCTACGGCGCGCGGCCGCTGCGGCGGATCATCACGAACCTGATCGAGGACCCGCTGTCGGAGGGCATGCTCGAGGGCCGCTTCCAGCCCGGCGACACGGTGGTGGTCGACACCGCGACGCTCGAGAACGGCGAGACCTACCTCCGGCTGCGCTCGCTGCGCGAGGTAGAGGAGACGAGCACCGAGGAGGAGCCGGCCGACGCGGTGGCGTGATCGGGCGGTTCGCAACACGAAGGGCTACGGGGATCCCCGTAGCCCTTTTGTGCTATAATTTTCGCGAAGCGCCAGCGCCCCCTTACTTGGCCAGAAGCTACAGGGCCGCCCCGGCGGGCCACGCGCTCGCCAGATCCCTGCTGCCACAGAGCGGCCGAATCAGGCGCCGGGGAATACGTCGCTCCCCGCGCCCCGCCACGCAGTGAGGCACCCCAATGGCAAAAACCCGAACCATCTATATCTGCCAGCAGTGCGGCTCACAGCAGACGCGCTGGATGGGCCGGTGCCCCGACTGCGGCACCTGGGACAGCCTGGTCGAGCAGATCGAGCGCAAGGAGGGGGCGGCCAAGAGCCGCAGCGCCGCGACCTCAACCGGGCTCAACCGGCCGGTCAAGCTGCGCGAGATCGCCACGGGCGGCTTCCAGCGCCTGCCGGTGATGGGCGAGGAGTTCGGGCGGGTGCTGGGCGGCGGGATCGTGCCCGGCAGCCTGGTGCTGATCGGCGGGGACCCGGGGATCGGCAAGAGCACCCTGCTGACGCAGGCCGCAGCACAGTTCGCCGAGGAGGTCGGCCCGGCGCTGTACGTCTCGGCGGAGGAGTCCGCGCAGCAGATCAAGCTGCGCGCGGGGCGGATGGGGCTCGACCCGGAGCACCTGCTGATCTACTCCGAGACGAACCTCGACGCCATTCTGGAGCAGATCAGGCAGATCAAGCCGCGCCTGGTGGTGGTGGACTCGATCCAGACCGTCTACCTCGAGGACATCACCTCGGCGGCCGGGAGCGTGAGCCAGGTGCGCGAGGGGGCGCTGCGCCTGCTGCGCGCCGCCAAGGACAGCGGCATCCCCATGTTCCTCGTCGGGCACGTCACGAAGGAGGGCGCGATCGCCGGGCCGCGGGTGCTCGAGCACATCGTGGACGTGGTGCTGTACCTGGAGGGCGAGCGCTTCCACCAGTACCGGCTGCTGCGCGGCGTGAAGAACCGCTTTGGCTCGACCGACGAGGTGGGCGTGTTCGAGATGACGCAGCGCGGGCTGATCGAGGTGCCCAACCCCTCGCAGGTGTTCCTGGCCGAGCGCAGCGCCGGCACGCCAGGCTCGGCGGTGGCGGTGACGATGGAGGGCACGCGGCCGATCCTGGTCGAGGTGCAGGCGCTCACCGCCCACACGGCGAGCGCGCAGCCGCGGCGCACGGCCAACGGCTTCGACATGAACCGGCTGCTGATGCTGATCGCCGTGCTCTCGAAGCGGGTCGGGCTGCCGTTGTTCAATCAGGACGTGTATGTTAACATTGTCGGCGGCCTGCGCATCGGCGAGCCGGCCGCGGACCTCGCGGTGGCGCTGGCGATCGCGTCCTCGTACCGCAACCAGCGCGTGCGGCAGGAGGCGGTGCTGGTCGGCGAGGTCGGGCTCTCCGGCGAGCTGCGCGGCGTCGGCCAGATGGACCGGCGGCTCAGCGAGGCGGCCAAGCTCGGCTTCAGCCACGCGTTCTGCCCGAGCACCGGCACGACACCACGGATCGACGGCCTCACCGTGCAGGAGACGCGCTCGCTGGCCGAGGCGGTGGATCTGGCGCTGGAGGGACGAGCGTCCACCGACCGCCAGCCGGCGATGAGCAGCAGGCGCCCCGCAGCCTACGAACCAGATGGCGATGTTGAGGAAGCAGAATAGGATCGTGCACACCTCGCCCGCCGGCGGACGCCTCACCGGCTGCCGGTGGCTCCGTCTGCGCCACGAACGCCGTCAGCGTGCAGTGACCAGCGGACGTGTATGAAGATCAGCCTCAACTTCCTGGTGCGAATCATCGGCATGTGTGTGCTGGCCTACGTCGGCAACACCGTCGGCCGCGTGCTCTCCGCGCCGACGCCCGACCCGAACGAAGTGCTGGCGACGCAGCTTCTCACGCTGGCCGGCGCCGGGCTGGGGCTGCTCACGACCCACCGCTGGACGATCGAGCCGCTGCAGGACTGGGTGCGCTACCTGCGCGGCATCTCGATCGCCGAGTTGACGGCGATCTCCTTCGGCATGCTGATCGGCCTGGTGTTCGCCGTGCTGCTCGCGGTGCCGCTGTCGCATCTTCCGGCGCCGTTCGGGCAGATCGCGCCGATCGTTACCTCGATCGCGCTGGCCTACCTGGGCAGCGCGGTCTTCGCGGCGCGCAAGAAGGAGATCGGCGAGCTGCTACGCTCGACGCGCCAGACGCCGCTGGTGCTGCCGCAGCAGCTGCTGGCGGGCGCCGCGGCGCCGCGGCGCTACATTCTGGACACGTCGGCGATCATCGACGGGCGCATCGCGGGCGTCTGCCAGGCCGGGTTTCTGGAGGGCACGCTGCTGGTGCCGCACTTCGTGCTCCACGAGCTGCAGATGCTGGCGGACTCGTCCGAGGAGCTGCGGCGCGGCAAGGGCAAGCGCGGGCTCGAGATCCTCAGCACCATCCAGAAGAACGACCAGGCGACGGTCGAGATCATCAGCGTGGAGGTGCCGGACAGCCAGCAGGTGGACGAGAAGCTGGTGGTGCTGGCGCGCCAGTACCGCTGCCCGATCATCACCAACGACTATAACCTGGGGCGGGTGGCCGAGCTGCAGGGGGTCAAGGTGCTCAACCTCAACCAGCTCGCCGACGCCGTCCGCCCGCCGGTGGTGCCCGGGCAGGATATCACCGTGACGATCCGCGACGTCGGGCGCGAGCGCGAGCAGGGGATCTCCTTCCTGGAGGACGGCACGATGATCGTGGTCGAGGATGCACGCCGCCTGGTGGGCAAAGAGGTGTCGGCGACGGTCACGCGGGTCTACCAGACGCAGACGGGGCGGATCGTGTTCGCGCACCTGAATCACGATGGGAAACCGGGGGGCACGCAGTAGCGGGTATGCGCGCAGTCGTCCAACGCGTCAGCGAGGCATCGGTCACCGTCGGGGGAGAGGTCGTCGGCCGCATCGGGTGGGGCCTGCTGATCCTGCTTGGCGTCGGGCAGGGCGATGGGCCGGCGGACGCTGAGCTGCTGGCTACGAAGGCCGCCAACCTGCGCATCTTCGCCGACGACGAGGGGCGCTTCAACCGCTCGCTGCTCGACGTGGGCGGCGAAGCGCTGGTCGTCTCGCAGTTCACGCTCTACGCCGACACGCGGCGCGGGCGGCGGCCGAGCTTCACCGACGCGGCGCCGCCCGAGGTCGCCTCGCCGCTGGTCGAGGCGTTCGCGGAGCAGCTGCGCCGCCTGGGGGTGACGGTCGCGAGCGGGCAGTTCGGCGCGCACATGCAGGTGGCGCTGGTGAACGACGGCCCGGTGACGATCCTGCTGGACAGCGAGACGATGCGCGAGCCGCGGCGCATGCACTGATGGGCGCACGCCGCGACGACACGGAGCGCGATGACACCTGACGAGCGTATCCCCATCCTGCAGGAGCTGGCCCACGGCATCGCCCGGCGCCACCTGGAGGCGCCAGCGCGCATCGCGCTCGATGTGATCGCGCCGCTGGGCTTCCTGGCCGGGCAGATCGCGCTGTTCGCCAGGCCGCTCCTCCCGAGCGAGCGCTGGCGCATGTACGCGGCGGCCCTGGAGGACGAGGAGAGCTGGGGCGCGCTGCGGCGATTGATCGACGACAGCACTTGTTGACAAACGATCGCTTTTAGGATACACTCGAAGCGGCATGTGGCCTGTTCCGTGTAAAGAATTGTTCGGAGGCCGCCCGTGGTGCTGCCGCAGGAAACGCTCGTACTCCTGATCATCATCCTGATCGTCACGATTCTCACCCTGCTGCACCACGCGCGCGTGCTGAGCGGCACGCGCTCCGTGAGCCGGCGGCCGATCGCGGCGCTGGACCTGATGCGGCGGGCGCTGGCGCTGGGCGCCGAGACCGGGCGGGCGATCCACCTTTCGCCTGGAAGCGGAGCGGTTGGCGCCCGCGCGACGACGGCGGAGACGATCGCCGGGCTGCTGGCGGCCGAGCGCGTAGCGACCGAGGCGGCGCTCAACGGCGCGCCGATCCTGGCGAGCAGCGGGGATGCGGTTGCGCACCTGGCCCTGCGCGGCACACTGCGCCAGGCCTACCAGCGCGCCGGCCTCGGGCAGGACTACGACCCGGCCAACGTCCAGCTGCTGGCGCACCAGGACCCGATGGCCTACGCGTCCGGGGTGACCACGCTGTACGGGCGGCAGCGGCTGCAGGCCAGCCAGCTCGTCGGCAGCTTCGGCCAGGAGTTCATGCTGGCGGGCGAGGTCGGCGCCCAGCGCGATATCCCGCAGCTCGCGGGCGCGACGACGACCACCGCGCTGCCGCTGGTCTACCTGACGGCCGAGGGCGCCCTGATCGGCGAGGAGATCTACGCGGCGGAGGCGTACCTGGCGCGCGCTCCGGCGCCGCAGGCGCGGCTGCTCACCCAGGACGCGCTGCGCACCGTCGCGATCGTTGCGATCGTCGTGCTGGTGCTGCTCTCGGCAGCGGGCATTCGCTTCGCCCTTTGATGAGGCCGCCCCGATGTCCTTCTTCCGCGACCCCAAGCGTCTGATCGCCACGCTGATCGCCGGCGTCGCCGGGCTGCTGGTGCTGATCGACTTCGCAGCGCCCATCGCGCCGGTGGACGTGCTGGCGCGCACGATCGTCGAGTGGGCGGCGCTCCTGGCGGCGCTGGCGCTGCTGGTCGGGCTGCTGAGCGTCGCCGGCGGGCACGTCGTCCGAGTGGCCCGCCGCCGGCCGGACTGGGGCTACAGCCTGCTGCTGCTGGCTGCGATGCTGCTGGTGATCGTCAGCGGCACGATTATCGGCCCGACGCCGACCGATGACGGCGTGGGCTTCGTGCTCTTCCCCGCGAGCCTGGTCGAGCGCCCGGTGCGGCTGCTGTTCGAGGTGCTGTACCAGCCGCTGGCCGCCTCGTTCCTCGCGCTGCTGACCTTCTTCAGCCTCAGCGCCGCGCTCCGCGCGGTCAGGCGGCGCACCGCCGAGGCGCTGGTGATCGTGATCGTGGCCGCGCTGGTGCTGGTGTCGGCCGCGCTCCCGCCAGCAATCAGCGTGCCGGTCCTCGCCGACGGCGTGCGCTGGGCCACAGATTATGTCGCTCTGGCAGGGGCACGCGGGCTGCTGATCGGAGCGGCACTCGGCGCGGTGATCGCCGGGGTACGCGTCCTGCTGGGCTTCGACCAGCCATACCTCGACCGGTAAGTAGTAGGGGTCTTCGTGAGCCGCGACCCGTCCGACAACAGGGAGCACCTTCCACCGTGGCTGCGCGGCGTGCCGCTGCCGCCGCGCCCCGCAGACGCCGGGCCACCCGATTCTGCTCCAGCACCCTCCGACGCCCCGGAGCCGCTGCCCGCGTGGCTGCGGGATATGGGCGACGAGGCGGATGCTCCGACGCCATCTGGCGAGACACTTCCGGCCTGGCTTCGCGACACGCCCGAGCCGGCGGCGCCGGCCGAGCAGCCCACCTCTGGCGAGCCGCTGCCCGACTGGCTGCGCGACCTGGGCGGCGAGACAGGCGACACAGGGGCGGGCGAGCCGCAGGCGGCGCAGGAGCCGGAAGCCGCGGCCGAGCCGGATGTGCCGCCCTGGCTGAGAGACCTGGCATCCGAGACACCCACACCTTCCGAGCCGGCTGAAGAGGCCGTGCCCGACTGGCTCCGCGCTTCGGCCGAGACGCCCACGCCTTCCGAACCGGCCGAAGAGGCCGTGCCTGACTGGCTCCGCGCCTCGGCCGAGACGCCCACACCTTCCGAGCCGGCTGAAGAGGCCGTGCCCGACTGGCTCCGCGCCTCGGCTGAGACGCCCACGCCTTCCGAGCCGGCTGAAGAGGCCGTGCCCGACTGGCTGCGCGAAACGGCTCAGCCCGAGCCGGAGCCGGACGCGCTGGCTGAGGATGTGCCGGATATCAAGCCGTTCACGCTGGACGACCTGGAGGAAGGGCCGGGGGAGACGAGCGAGACGCCAGCACCGCCTCAGCAGGAGCCCGCGCAGGATGTCCCGGCGTGGCTGGCGGGCATCGGCGACAGCGCCGAGGACAGCGCGCCAGCGTGGCTCGGCGCGGTGCAGCCGGATGAGCCGGCGCCAAGCGCCGCGGACCTGGGCGATGTCCCGGAGTGGCTGCGCGACATCGGCAGCGGCGCCGAAGAGCGCGCGCCGGAGGAGACGCAGGCCGCGGACCAGCAGGCGGCTGATGCAGACGTCCCCGCCTGGCTGCGCGAACCTGCACCGGCCGAGGAACAGGAGCCAGCTGCCCCCGACATCCCCGCCTGGCTTCGCGACACCGACAGCGGCGCCGGGGAGACGCAGGCTGCGGATGCGGACGTCCCCGCCTGGCTGCGCGAATCCACACCGGCTGAGGACCAGGGGCCCGGCGCCCCCGATATTCCGGACTGGCTGCGGGGCGCCGACAGCGGCGCTGACGAGACGCAGGCGGCGGATGCGGACGTCCCCGCCTGGCTGCGCGAACCCGCACCGGCCGAGGAGCAGGAGCCTGCCGCCTCCGACATCCCCGCCTGGCTACGCGACGCGATCCCGGCGGAGGACCAGGGCCTTGCGGCGCCGGCCGCAGCGGAGCCGCAAAACGGCGAGGATCTGCCCGACTGGCTGCGCGACGTCGACAGCAGCGCCGCTCAGCCGCCGGAGGTCGCCGCGCCCGACGACCTGCCCGACTGGCTGCGGGCCGACATCCCGGCCTTCACGGGCCAGGGCGAGGGGCAGCGCGAGCCGGCCACCGCGGGCCCGGCGGAGCAGGGCGCCGGGACTGCCGACGACACGCTGCCGCCGTGGCTGCGCGACGAGAGCGGCGAGCCGCTGCCGACCGCGGCCCCGCCCGGCGAGGCAGGGCTGCCGGAGTGGCTGCGCGGCGCGTCCGCCGAGGCGCCGACCGCGTCGCAGGACACATCGGGCGGGGCCGCTGAGCCGCCGGACCTCTCCTGGCTCACCGAGGAGGAGCAGGCGCCGGCCGACGAGGAGACGAGCGGGCTGCTCGGCGGCGCCGAGCTCCCGGACTGGCTGAAGGCCGAGACCGAGCCGGAGCCGGAGACCCCGACGGTCGACACGCGCTCGGTCGAGTGGCTCACCCGGCTCGGGGTCCAGGAGGACGAGGCAGTCGCGACCCGCGCACCAGCCGCCCCGCTGCTGGCGCCGCCCCAAGCGCCGATGCGCACCCCGGCGCAGATCGAGGCGGCGGCCCTGCTCCAGCGGCTTGCGGCCGAGCCCTACCCGGCCGAGGACCAGGCCCCGGCGCCGGCCAAGGTGCCCCTCTGGCGGCGGCTGGGGCTGGAGCGCGCCCTCTACCTGCTGCTGCTCATCGCCCTGATCGCCGGCCTGGCCATGCCGGAGCTCTCCGCCTCGCTGGCGGCGCCGCCGTCCGCCGCGGGCGCATCCGACATCTTCGAGCGGATCGACGCCCTGACCGAGCGCGACGTCGTGCTGGTGGGCTACGAGTGGGACGCGCGGCGGATCAGCGAGCTGCGGCCGCTCGAGGACGCGGTGCTCGGCCACCTGATCGAGAAGCGCGTCAAGCTGGTGCTGGTGAGCACCGACCCGCAGGGCACGCTGCTGCTGTTCGACCTGCGCGACAAGCTCACCGCCGCGCAGTACCGGCAGAACGGCGAGGGGTACCTGCTGCTCGGCTTCAAGCCGGGCGGCGAGCTGGCGCTGCGGACGATGGCGCAGGACTTGACCGCGACCCTGCGCTCCGACTTCCTCGGCAACGACGCGACCGTCAGCGCGCTGGCGCTGGGGCTCGACACCGGCGTGCCGCTCAACAGCCTGCGCGACTTCGCCATGACGCTGGTGCTCGCCGACGATGCGGCCGACGTGCAGGCGTGGATGGAGCAGGTGCGGCCGGTGACCGACGCGACCGCCGATGAGCCCGCGCAGCCGATGGCGTTCCTGCTGCCGGCCGAGGCGGAGCCGATCGTGCAGCCGTACATGGTCCAGCCGGACGTGTTCCACCTGTCAGGGGCGAACGGGGCGCTCGCCTACCAGGCGCTGCGCGGCGACGACGCGGCGGGCGGCGATCTGATCGCCGCCGCGGGCAGGCAGCGCTTCGCCGCGCTCGCGCTCGCGGCGCTGCTGACGCTGGGCGCGCTGGCCGGACTGATCAGCCGCATCGCGAGCCGAAGGAGCGCGCCATGACCGTGCTGAACATCGTGGCAGTGGCGCTGACGCTCATGGTGCTGAGCAGGATCCTGGGCGACAACCCGCTGTTCCGCGCCGCGCAGTACCTGTTCGTCGGCGCGTCGCTTGGGCTGGCCTTCGTGATCGCCTACCACCAGGTGCTGCGCCCGGCGGCGCTGGCGCTGGCCAGCGGCAGCTCCACGGCCGCCGTGCTCTACGGCGTCCCGCTGGCGCTGGGCATCCTGCTGCTGCCGCGCATCACGGGCGGGCAGGAGCTCTCCTGGCTGGCGAACATCCCGCTCGCGCTGATCTTCGGCGTGGGCGCGGCGCTCGCTGTCGGCGGCGCGATCGCCGGGACGCTGCTTCCGCAGCTGCTGGACACGGCCCGGCCGTTCGACGGCGGGCCGGGGCAGGTCGCGGGCGTGATCGTGCTGGCGCTGGGCACGGTGGTGACGCTCAGCGCGTTCTACTACACCGCGCCGCGTACGAGCGGGGGCGGCCGGGTCGTCGCCGCCGCGGCGCTGATCGGCCACTGGCTGCTCATGGTGGCGTTCGGCTTCTTCTTCGCCGGCGCGCTGCAGACCTACCTGAGCGCGCTCACCGAGCGCCTCGGCTTCGTGATCGGCTGGTTCCAGGGCCTGTTCTGAGAGCACTATGACGACCCCACATCCACAGGCGGCGCTCCTCGCAGAGATCGGCAGCGTCACGACGCGGGTCACGCTGGTGGACAGCGTGGACGGCGAGACGCGCCTGATCGGGCAGGCCGAGGTGCCGAGCAGCTTCGAGCCACCGGCCGAGGATGCGCTGGCGGCGATCATCGCCGCGGCCGAGCAGATCGGCGAGATGACCGGCCGCCGGCTGGTGGAGAGCGGGCGCCTGATCATGCCGCAGACGCCCGAGCGGGACGGCGTGAACACGGTGGCGGCGATCACCAGCGCGGCGGGCCCGATGGGCGTGGTGATCGCGGCGGTAGCGGGGGATGTCTCGGCGCGCAGCGCGCTGCGGGCGAGCCGGGCCACCTACACCAGAACGCTGCAGGTCGTGACGCTGGACGACGCGGCGCGCGCCGATCACGCCCAGGACGCGACCTGGATCGAGCGGCAGGTGCAGGCGCTCACCGGCACGGACCCGGATGTGGCGATCATCGCCGGGGGCCTGGAGGACGGCGCCGAGGATGCGCTGGTGCGGCTGGCCCACATCATCGGGCTCACCGCGATGACGGCGCAGGTGGACACCGAGGGCCAGCAGCGGCAGGATGTCAACGCGCGGCCGGTGATCTTCGCCGGCAACAGCCGCGCCCGCGAGCGGGTGATCGAGGCGCTGTCCGGGCGCGCCGAGCTCAGCGTGGTGGAGAACCTGCGGCCGGCGCTGGAGGTGGAGCGGCTGACGGCCTGCCGCCAGGAGATCGAGCGGCTGTACAACGAGCGGGTGCTGCCGACGCTACCCGGCGCGGAGCAGCTGAGGCGCCTGCGGGCGGCGCCGCTGCGCACGGCGTGCGATGCGCACGGGCTGATGACGCGCTTCGTGGCCGAGCGCTACGGGCGCTCGGTGCTCGCGCTCAACGTCGGCTCGGAGAACACCACCGCGCACCTGGCCAGCCCCGGCCGCTACAGCCCGGCCGTGCTGGCGGGGGTCGGGGTCGGCCACGGGATCGGCGGCCTGCTGGAGGAGCGCGGGGTGGAGGCGATCGCGCGCTGGCTGCCGTTCGGCGTGAGCGAGCGCGAGCTGACGCACCGGCTGCTGAACAGCATGCTTCGGCCGGGCATCCCGCCCGTGACGCGCGAGGACCTGCTCGTCGAGCACGCGGCCGCGCGCGAGGCGCTGGCCCTGGCGGTCGCGGCGCTGCTCGACGAGCGCCCGGATGCGACCTACGACCTGGTGATCGCCGGCGGCGGGCCGCTGGCGCACGCGCCGCACCCGGGCATCGCGGCGCTCACGCTGCTCGACGCGCTGCAGCCCACCGCCGAGTCGAGCGTGCTGGCGATCGAGCTGCACCTCGACACGCTGGGGCTGCTGGGGGCGTGCGGCGCCCTGGCCTACGTGGACGCGGACGCGGCGCTCACGCTGTTCGAGCGCGACCTGCTGCGCAACACCCCGCTGGCGACCTGCGTGGTGGCGCTGGGGAGCGGCCGGCCGGGCGACCTGGCGGTGGAGGCGACTCTGACGACGACCGGCGGCGGCACGCAGCAGGTGAGCGTGGCGCACGGGCAGATCGCGCGCATCCCGCTCCCGCCGGGGAGGACGGGGCAGATCACGCTGCGGCCGGCGGGCGGCGTGCGCATCGGGCGGAACGCCCCGGGGGAGGAGGTGGCCTCGGAGCAGGCGGCGATCAGGGGCAGCGCCCTGGGCGTGGTGATCGACGCCCGCGGGCGGCCGCTGCAGGTGCCGCACGAGCATCGGGAGCGCCAGGAGGCGCTGTGGAGCTGGCTGGTCGGGCTGGGGGTGGAGAGCGAGGCGCTGCCGTACTCGACCGACGGGCCGCCGCCGGACGAGCCGGTCTCGCTGGGCAACGGCACGCAGCCGCGCATCTCCGAGCCGCGCATCTCCGAGCCGGCGCGCGTCCCCGCCGAGCGGCACTCGATCGACAGCGACCTGGCGCGCCTACGACAGACCGTGGAGGAGCCGAAGAAGCGGGGGTTCTTCCGGCGGGGCTAGCGGCCGGCACCCTCATGATGGCACGTTAAATGCAATGTAAGGGGGCGGAATGCTGATGGTTGCGATGGCCATCGCCCATGCCGGACGACGGCATGATCTGCCGCACATCGCCCCCTCTCTGTCCCCGGGCTGCCCGATGGGCAGCCTTTCCTCTTTTCGCGCCGGTGGCGCGCCGGGAAGATTTGCGGTAGCTTCGCTTCCCGAGCGGCCGAGCTTGTCGCGCTCAAGGCGAGCGCGCACCGCCCGCACGCTGAGGGGCCCGAGCGCTGTGAACATCCTGTGCGGAGATTCCTGCCCCAGATGTTCATTTCGGCAGAGCGCCCTGCTGTGCTGTGGGCATACGCAATCTCAGCAGAGGGAAGGGTGATGCTTTTGGCAACACCTGTCTCGTCTCGCTCCCCTCACCTGAGGTCGGCGAAGTCCTCGCCGTGGAACTGCTCGTACAGCACGTCGCTGATGAAGCGGTAGGGGCTGTCTTTGTCGAGCAACGCAGCCCCGACCCGCCCCGTCTCCTCGGGCATCGGCCGAGGTGGCTGCGGTTTGAGGCACATGCTTTTCCTTGAGCAAGATAAAATTGCCATCTAACTAATTTTTATCTTTGATGTCAAGTGATGTTTTAGACAAGCATGCAGCAAGATGGTTTACCACTACGCTATACTGGTCATACTTGGGTCATGAAGGCCCTGCCTGTAGCAAGCCCTATAGCTTTAGGCATCTACCAAACGATTGTGGACGCGCCGCATACCGTGCGGGCAAGTCGCAGCAGCGTCAGGTAACCTCAAAACAAGCTTGCGGAGCCGCTACTTTCGTTTGGTATCCATGGTGCCACTGAAGACCTTCACAACCCTGGTCAGCTTGCTATAATGTGGTTGAGAATGGTTTACGAAAGACTACTCCCCTCCTATAATATCTGGCAGGAGTTGACAACCCAAAAAGTAATCTTCCAATCCTGACAGGACTGTCAACACGATAATAAATACCACCATGAGCCAGAATTGGTAAGAGGGGTTTGTTGGACCTGTGCGCTCCCGCTCTTTGGGAAAAACCCTGTCAATTATTACCAGTGCTAACATGACACTGGTAAAGAAGTTTAGGATGAAAATCAACACGCGAATGTTGCCATTGCACATTCTAACCTCCATTTATCAGATTGTTAAGAAGGCCAGCTATAATGCGACCTCCCATTAAATAGCCTGCATTAATTGGCGATGCCAAACCCGAACTGAAGGCATGCACTTCAACGGGATTAAATAGGTATCCCGGCCCTAAAAAGGCTAGTCCTTTTGCTACTCGTGTAGCAACATTGCCTTGGTCCGATGCTCCAGCCCAAGCTGATAGGCGCTGCGCTGGCCGGGCAAGCGTTCTAAGCTTACCAAACTCCTGGCCGACGTGTGCGAGTTCATGGTAGACACTTCCACTTAACTTCCACGCATTACCACGTAAAGCCGAGCGAGATAACTGAATTACTTGTTCCCC
>CALJIC010000252.1 GCA_937974195.1 uncultured Roseiflexaceae bacterium
GCGGAGCGCTTGCTGCTCACCCTGCCCTCGCATTGGAGCTCACGCGCCACACCTGGCGCGTCTGTGCGGCTACCTCCCGCTCGCGCTGCGTGTCAGCGCCGCGCTCCTGGCGAGCACCCCGAGCCGGCGGGTCGAGCGCTACCTCCAGCAGCTCGAAGCCGATCGCCTGGACCACCTGCGTGCGCCGGGCGATCCAGCGGCGAGTGTGGAGGGCGTCCTGGCGCTCAGCTACACCGCGCTGCCGAAGCGAGCCAGGCGCTGTCTTGACCAGCTCAGCGTCTTTCCCTCCAGCTTCGATCTCACTGCTGCGGAGGCGGTGGTCGCGGACGTGGGCGAGGTGGAGGAGCTGCTGGAGCTGCTGCAGCAGCGCAGCCTGCTGGAGTGGGTCGAGGCTTCGGAGCGGTACGACCTGCACGACCTGGTGCGGGAGTTCGCGGCCGCCCGGCTGGCCGATGCGGATGCGGTGCGGCTCCGCCATGCGCGCCACTACGCCGGCATCGCGGAGGAGGCGGACACGCGTTACGACTGTGGCGGTGAGCAGATCCGAGCGGCGCTGGCGCTGTTCGACCGTGAGCGCGTGCATATCGACGCGGGATGGGAGTGGGCACGGGCGTGGGCGGGGCGCGAGGAGGCCGATCGGCTCGTCCTCGCCTATGCGAATGCGACTGCACACATCGGTGACCTGCGCTACGACACGCGGCGTGAACGTGTTCCGCAGCTGCAAGCGGCGCTCGCTGCGGCACAGCGGCGCGGCGACCGGCGCGGTGAGGCGATGGGGAGCTGGAATCTCGGCCTGGCCTATGAGCAGCTTGGGGACGTGGCGCGGGCTGTGGAGGCCATGCAGCTCCGCGTAGACTACGAGCGCGAGATCGGCCATCCCGATGCTGAACGCCACGCCGCACGTGTGGAGGAGCTACGCCAGCGGCTGCGGGACGCAGGCTAACACGCTGCTCCGTAGGTGCGCCCTGGCCGCTCTATGACCCGCCGGCAGCTCCGCGCCGCGCGTCAGCGGCGCTGCGGCTGCCCCTGGCCGCGCCGGCCGATCGTCTGGGCGAAGATCAGCCCCTCGCGCATCGAGCTGAAGGTGTGGATGCCCGAGAAGTCGATGCCGAGCTGCACGATCGTCTGCGCGATCTCGGGCGAGATGCCGACGAGGATGATCGTGGTCCCCAGCAGGCGGGCCGCACTGGCGGTGCGCAGCAGATGGTTGGCGATCCCGGTGTCCATCACCGGGACGCCGCTGATATCGACGATCACGGCCCGCGCCCGCGTCTCGCTGATGGTGTTGAGCAGCTCCTCGGTGATCCGCGTGGCGCGCAGCGTGTCGATCGCGCCGACCAGTGGCAGCGCCAGGATGTCGTCGGCCAGCGGCAGGATCGGCGCGGACAGCTCCTGGATCAGGGCGCGCTGGGCGGCGATCATCTCTTCGTGCAGGCGCCGCTGCGCCTCGCTGCTCTCCATCAGGCTCTGGAACAGGCCCGGCATGACGCTCACGATCTGCATGGCCGAGTCCAGCAGCGTCTGAGGGGTGATGAGCTTGGAGGGGATGGTGATCTCGGTCGGGATGTCCTCCCCCTTCAGCAGGCGGTCGAGCGTGTCCGCCGCCGTCCAGCCGATCGTGTACGCCGGCTGGTCGACCGTCGCGGCCAGCCGGCCGCTGTGGACCGCCGCCAGGCCCTCGGGCTGGCCGTCGAAGCCGACGACGGCGATCGTTCCGGAGCGGCCCGCCTCCTCGATCACGTCTAGGGCGCCCAGCGCCATCCCGTCGCTGGCCGCGAACACGCCGGCGATCTCCGGGTGGGCCGCCAGGGCCTCGCGCATCAGCCGCTGCCCGGCCTCGCGGCTCCAGTCGCTGCCCTCGCCCTCATATACGATCCGGATCTCGGGGTAGCGCGCCATCACGCTGCGGAACCCCTTGGCGCGGTTGACCCCGGTGCGCACCTGGAGCGTGCCGTGGAGGTGCGCCACCGCGCCCCGCCCGCCGATCATCGACGCCAGGTGCTCGGCGCCGGCCTGCGCGCCGCCGATGTCGTCCACGCGGATGGTCGAGCGGGCGACCGAGCCGGGCAGCTCGGCCACCACGGCGATCACCGGGATGCCGGCCTGGGCCGCCTCGCGGGCGCTCTGCGCCCCGTGCACCGGGTCGATCACCCCCAGCACCATCGCATCGACGCGCTGGCGGATCATCTGCGCCAGGATCGCGTCCTGCCCCTCCACATCCTGCGCGGTGTGCACCTCCACCCGTGCCCCGAACTCGGCCGCGCGGGTCGTCACGCCGTGCGCGAGCATGCTCCAGAAGGTCGAGCGTGTGAAGACGAAGCAGCCGATGCGAGGGTGGAGTGTCATCGTTCGCAAACCTCACATGTATGTAGGACATGCTGCGCCGAGCGGGCGTGTGGCGGTGTGCCTTCCCGCGCCCAGTAGTGGGATAGGGACGCGGCCCTACCGCATTCGTACCGGAAAGAGGTGTGGGCAGACGCGGCCCGCCCGCTATTCAGTCTAGCACAGCCGTCGCCTGGAATCGGATCAAAAACGTTCGGTTCCGTCGCACTTCTGTCCGGGGCGGGCGGACGCGGCCATCCCGGCCGACGGCGCGGGGATACTATGTATCATAGTATTCTGCGCGGATTCCTGTCATCGTTTCGTAATCGTTTGACGCCGGTGGCTGACATAGTACTAACGCACTATCCACCGCCTCTTTACATGTATGCTATATTACGCTTGACACAATGTCGCCGGAATACGGCCCTGCGCTGCTGTGCTAGGAGCGTCCGATGTCACGGTATCCCCGCCTCTTCTACCATGCGATGGTTGTCGCAATGGTCGTCTCGCTGTGTACAGTAGCCGCCGGGCCTCCGCCGGTGGCGCGTGCCGCGGGCGAGTTCAAGGTCAACACCACGCTGGATCTGGACGGGTTCCAGTGCCCCGATCCGGACACCGGGCTCTGCTCGTTGCGCCAAGCGATCAACGCGGCCAACGAGGCAGGGGATGCGGTGGTCACCTTCAGTATCCCCGGAACAGACCCGGGCTTTGAGTCGAACGGTGTCATCCGCACCTGGCGCATCACCCTGGACGCGGCGCTCGGCGGTCTGCCGGCGCTGCAGAACGGCACGGATATCGACGGGTGGACGCAGGAGTCAGCGGTCCCGGGGACGTTTAATCCGATTGGCCCGGACATCATTATCGACGGCCGCAACCTGATGAACCGCAGCGGTATCACGATCAACAGCCCCGATGCGGTCAGCGAGGTCAAGGGCCTGGCGATCGTCAACTTCAAAGGCAGCGGCGGCTTCGGTCAGGGTGTCGGCATCAATGTGGTCTCTGGGAGCGGCCATATCATCCAGGGCAACTTCATCGGTGTGGACCAGCAGAATATCGCCAGCGGCCAGGCGGGCGGCAACGGCTTCGCGGGCATTTGGGTGCAGGCGGCGGCGAGCAACGTCCTGATCGGCGGGCAGAACATCAACCAGCGCGAGTCGAACATTATTTCCAACAATGACCTGGACGGTATCGTGCTCCAGGGCAACAACAATATTGTCCGCGGCAATTTCATTGGGACTGACTACGGCGCCAACAACGACCTGCCCAACCATGGCGCCGGGATTCTGGTGTATTCCAGCACCGGCAACATCATCGGACCCGGTGATGGTCAGAACAGCACCTACGGCAACTTTATCTCCGGCAACCGCGACTACGGCATCCAGATCGATGGTGGTCAGAATACCGAGATCGCTGGCAACTACATCGGTCTCGGTCTCAACGCAAGCAGCGTCGTGCGCAGCGCGCCGAATGGCGCAGGTGGGGTCGAGGTCAACTCCGATACGCGGGCCGCGACGGGGAACGCCATCGGCGTCGCGGGCCGGCCGCGCAACTTCATCTCTGGGAACAACGGCCCGGGCATCCGCCTGCGCAGCTCGAGCACATCCGACACGTCGATCGTCAACAACGTGATCGGCCTCGATACCGCGGGCTTCCCGATGAGCTCGCCGAACAACGTCGGCGGAGGTATCGTGGTCACCGGCGGTGTGAGGAATGTGACGATCGGCGGGCCGACGATCGACGACAGCAACATCATCTCGGCCAATGACGGCGACGGCATCTTCATCGAGGCGCCGAGCTCCAGCGCCCGCTCCACCAACAACACGATCATCGGCAACTGCATCGGCGTCGGCACGGCCTGCGCCATCATCCGCCCCATTCCTTCGCCCTGGACTGCCCAGGACTGGGGGAATAGCCGCGCCGGCATCGTGATCGGCAACTGGGTGGAGCGGACGACGATCGGCGGCGAGGGCGACTCCCAGAATATCATCGGCTTCAACGCGACCTACGGCGTCGCGATCACCGGCACCCAAGTGCTCGATACGACGTTCGCCGGCAACAAGATCCGCTTCAACGGCTCGGACGGCGTGCTCGTTGCCGGGGCGCGCAACACGCAGATCCTGGGCCCGAACACGACCGTCTCGGCGGATCAGGCTGAGATCTCGGACAACGACGGGAACGGCGTCACCTTCCAGAACGCGCCGATCAGCCGGATCGAGTTCGTCAAGATCGAGCAGAACGGCCAGAACGGCATCGCCGCGACCAACAGCCCCACGATGACGCTGCACTCGCTCTGGGTAGTGCATAACGACCAGAACGGCATCGCCGCGACCAACAGCCCCACGATGACGGTGCAGTCGCTCTCGGTGAGGGGGAATGGGGCTGACGGCATCGCGCTGAGCGGCACGCTGCGCGACGTGACGATCGCCGATAACACCGTGGTGACAAATACGCTCGGCGGCATCCGCATCGGCGGCCAGGCGACCGACACCACGATCACAGGCAACCAGGTCTACACCAACACGGACGCGGGCATCACGCTGCAGAACACCAGCGGCACGCTGCTGGAGGGCAACCAAGTGCGCGGCAACCTGGTCGGCCTGGCGGTGACGGACGGCGTCGACACCACGGTGAGCTCAAACATCTTCGAGCGCAACCGGCAGCACGGCCTGGTGATCACCAACACGGCCCTGCTCACAGTGACGATGACGCGGCTGAGCCACAACGGCGGCAGCGGCGCCCTCATCCTGGCATCCAGCCAGCGGGTTACGATCGAGCGCACGGAGGTCTTCTCGAACACCATCAACGGCATCCAGCTCGGCGATGGGACCGCCGGCCCGTTCCCGCAGCGGGTGCAGATCAGCAGCAACCGCATCACCGGCAATGGAATCCCGCTGGATCCTGATGGCAATCCCATCACCCCGATTCCGCAGGGGCAGGGCATCGTCTTTGCCGTCGAGGGGCCGCCTGAGTCGAGCTCCAACCCGAACCACGACATCGATCCGCCGATCGATCTGGCGCTGACCTCCTCCGGCCAGCTGACCGGCCGCGTCGATGTGACCAGCGGGGCGCCGCAGGCGTGCCTCCCCGCCAACCAGTGCCGCATCCAGGTGTTCCGCGCCAACCCGATCACGCGGGACGGCCAGGGGTGGGAGCCGATCAGCAGCGATGTCGCGGTGAGCGCCAGCGGGCACTTCACCGCCTCGCTCAGCAGCATCCCGACCCAGCTGGTCGTCACCGCCACCGATGGCAACGGCAACACCTCGCGCTTCGCGCCCTTCACCGCCTCGGCGTCTCTGGATATCGGCCCGGCGCGCAGCGCGACCGCCGCGCCCGGCGAGGTGATCACCTACACCCACCGGGTGACGAACACCGGCAACCTGGCGCTCACCAACCTCCAGCTCAGCGCCTCCTCGTCGAGCGGCTGGACGAGCGTCACTCTCAACCCGAGCGGCCCGTTCACGCTGCAGCCCAACGAGTCGCGGCTGGTTACGGTCACGGTGCAGCTGCCGCTCGGCCCGGCCGACAGCGTCTCCGCCGGCAAGATCGATAACCTGACCGTCGCCGTGCAGACCAGCTACACGGGCGACGGGTTCACGCAGCACACCGTGCGCGCCCAGGTGGTGGACGTCACGACCGTCGCGCCGAAGGTGGTGCTGTCGATCACGCCGACCACGCTCAGCGGCCGCGGCGCGCCCGGCTCGCAGCTGCCGTACGTCCACACCATCCGCAACAACGGCAACATCGCCGCGACCTTCACGCTGGCCGGAAGCACCGATCTCGGGCCGGCCTGGGTGACCGAGGTGCTGAGCGGGGAGCTCACGCTCCCGCCGACCCAGACGATCACGCTCAAGCCGGGCAAAGAGGTCACAGTGACTCTGCTGGTCACGGTGCCGCAGCTCGGCACGGGCGTCCAGGAGGGGACCGTGGCGCGCAGCAGGCTGCGCATCACGACGACCAACCCGGTCGACCCGTCGCAGAACCAGGAGGTCACCGACACCACCACGGTGTCGCTGGTGATGCAGGCCAGCATGGTCGCCGACCAGGAGGTCGACGGCGCGGCCGGTGTGGTCACCACCATCCCGCACCGGGTGGAGAACCTGAGCAACGGGCAGGCGACCTTCCGCCTCGGCTACAGCTCGAGCCTGGGCAGCACGGTGACATTCCGCTCGGCGACCAACGGCGTGCCGCTCAACGTCACCAACAACAGCTTCACGCTGGGCACCCAGCCGGACGGCTCGCCGCCGAGCGAGTTCGACTTCTTCGCTGACGTGCACGTCCACCCCAGCTTGCTGCCGGGCCAGCGTGAGTCGATCATCATCTTCCTGCTGGACGCCGAGGGCAACGTGATTGGGAATGCCTTCGTGCGCGATACGATCAACGTGACCAGAGGCACGGTCGCGCCGCGTATCTACCTCCCGCTGACGATGCGGTAGTTCGCACGGCTTCGCCTCTTCCGCGTGCCCATGGCTGTGGGGCGCGGGAGAGGCGAAGCCTCCCCACGACATTGCTTCTTTCGTCGCGGCGCGGCGGGAGATTGGGAAGGTGGGCTGCAGGCCTTCCACACTTCCCTGCACAGAGCGCGGGCGGCGTGACCGCGCAGCTAGTGAACTGTATGGAGGAGGCGTGTGTTGGCGCATCCCTACCGACGTTTGAGTATCGTGGCGCTGCTTGCCCTGCTGGTTGCGCTCGCGCCTCCTGCACGCCCGGCGCTCGCCGCAACGTTCACCGTGACGAACACCAACGACACCGGGCCCGGCTCGCTGCGGCAGGCGATCATCGACGCGAACAACAACTCCGGCCACGACACCATTCAGTTCAACATACCGACCAGCGACCCAGGCTATAACTCGGCCGGCTTCTGGCGCATCCGGCTGTCGTCCTCGCTGCCGGCGCTCACCGACACCAGCGGCACGACGATCGAAGGGCCTCCGGCGGTGAGCGGCTGGCCGCACCCGCGCATCGTGCTGGATGGGACTACGATTACCGGGGTGGGCGGCAATGGCATCAGGATCACGTCGCCCAACAATGTGATCCGCCGCCTGACGATCGTTAACTTCAGGGAGAATACCTTTGTCGCTCAGCCGCTTGGTGTGGGAATCCTGATCGAGGGCCCAAGTGCATCCGGCAACCGCATCGAGGGGTCCTACATCGGCGTGGACCCGTCGAACACCAGCGGCACCAGCGGCAACAGTGTGGCCGGCGTGCAGATCAGCGGCGGCGCGGACAACAACACCATCGGTGGCGACACACCCGCGCAGCGCAATGTGATCGCCGGCAACGCCTGGCAGAACTCTGGCGCAAGGACCAACATCTACATCGCCGGCACGTCCTCCGATGCCAGCCAGGGGAACGTCATCCGGGGCAACTACATCGGCACCAACCCGGAGGGCACCGCCCGGGTCACCGGCGGGAACTCCAGCCACGGAGTGTGGCTGGATGAGAATGTCGTCGGGACCGAGATTGCCGGCAACCTGATCGCGGGCTTCTACCATACGTCGAGAGCGATCAGCGGCATCCTGGTGGACGGCGGCTCGAGCTCCACCTACCCGCGGGCGAACGTGATCCGCGGCAATATCTTCGGCCTGCCGGCGAGCGGCCAGGGCCCGAGCAACACCAACCTGTACAACACCATCGGGATCGAGATCAGGCGCTCGGTCGATACCGTGATCGGCGGCACGAACGCGGCCGACCGCAATATTCTCAGCGGCAACGGCTATGTTCCATCCGGCGCCACCTACGCGGGCACAAGCGTCGGAGGAAACGTCGCGGCGATCCTCATCACCGACAGCACGGCGACCGGCACGCGCGTGGAGGGCAACTACATCGGCCTGGACGTGAACGGCAACCCGCTCGGCGTGTCCGGCGGCCTGCCGATGGGCAACCTGAACCATGGCGTCAACATCACCAACAACTCGACTGGCACCGTCGTCCGCAACAATGTGATCTCCAACAACCGCCAGGACGGCGTGCGCATCAGCAGTAACAACAATATCGTCGAGAACAACTTCATCGGCACGAACACCGCCGGGACAGCCTCGGACGCCAACTTCAGGAACGGCCTGACGAGCATCCGCGTCGACCGCGGCAGCGGGAACACGGTGCGCAACAACACCGTCGCGGTCGCGAGCGGCGAGCTCGCGGCGATACTCCTCAAGCCGTTCAGCAACACGCCGGTCAGCAACACGACGATCCAGGGCAACTCGATCGGCGTGCGCAGCGACGGCACGCCGCTGGCGGCGCAGGTGATCGACAACAGCTCCGGAGTGCTGATCGACCAGGCCAACGCGCCGGCCACCGGCAACGTCTCCGGCACGACCATCGTCGGCAACCGCATTGGCGCCGTTGAGATCGGCGTGACGATCTCGAACAACGCCAGCGGCGGCAACCAGATCCGCGCCAACACCATCGGCCCGACCGCTGGCCCAGCAGGCCAGAACACCGGCTTCGGCATCTGGCTGGTGAACGCCTCCGGCAACACGATTGGGGGCGACACGGCCGCGGACGGCAACACGATCTCCGGGAGCGCCGGGCACGGCATCTACCTCGACGGCCCCGGCACGGGCGGCAACGTGATCCGCAACAACACGGTGCGCAACAACGCCGGCGATGGCATCCGGGTGCGCGGGGCGACCGGCGTGATCATCGACCGCACCGCGACGAGCGGCAACGGCGGCAATGGCATCGCGCTCACCGAGGGTGGCAACGGCAACATGCCCGCGCCGACCCTGCCGGCCAACGCGTTCAGCACCACCTCCGGCCCGCAGCTGACGGTGAACGTGGATTCTACCCGCTGCGCCCCGGGCTGCACCGTCCAGGTGTTCACGAGCCCGACGAGCGACCCGGGCGAGGGGCCGCGCTATCTGACCCAGGCGACCGTGACCGGCGGCAGCGTCGTCGTCAACGTGCCGAACTGCGACCGCTACCTGACGGCGACGGTGCGCGAGAACGCCACCGGCAACACCTCGCCGTTCAGCAACGAGATCGACACCGGCACCGGCTGCGCCGTGGCGGACATCACGCTCAGCAACGGCGTGCGCGTGGCGCCCGGCTTCACCGGCGCGGGCGACGTGCCGGCCGGCGCGACGGTGATCTACGAGTACACGGTGACGAACAACGGCGGCCTGCCGGCCAACATCACCATCACCCGCAGCGCGGGCCTCGGCTGGGCCGGCGCTCCGACGCCGAGCAGCTTCACGGTGAGCGCCGGCACGCCGCAGACCTTCCGCATCACCGTGAACGTGCCGGCCAACGCGCCAGGCGGCACGACCGACAGCTTCACCGTCACCGCCACCGGCGGCGCGACGCCGAAGTCTGTCACGACGACCACGCGCGTGGCGCAGACCTTCGGCGTGGACATCGCCCCCGAGCCGCCGGCGGACCGGGCCTTCAGCGGCCCGACGACGCTCCTCTTCACGCACGTGATCACCAATACCGGCAACGGCCCGGACAGCTTCAGCGTGACCGCCACCTCGGACCCGCCGCTGGCCGGCATCAACGTCACGCCGCTGACGAGCTGCACGAACGTCGCCGCGGGCGCGACCTGCCGGGTGCAGGTGAGCGTGCCGATCCCGTCCTCGGGCGCCGCCCCGGCCTACGAGATCACCGTCACGGCCACATCGCAGGGGGACAGCACGGCGACCGACAGCGCGCTGAACCGGGCGGTAGGCCAGGCGGCGGTACCCGGCCTCAATCCGCTGAACCAGATCAAGGACGGTCTGCCGGGTGAGACGGTGGTGTTCACCAGGACCGTGACCAACATCGGCACCGAGGGTGGCACCTTCACCCCGTCGCTGGCTGTTGTCGACCCGCCGGCCGACTGGGACGCCCAGCTCGATTCGACTGCGCCCTTCCCGCTGGGGGTGGGCGAGCAGCAGGTCATCACCCACACCGCAACGGTGCCGGCCTACGGTCCCAGCGTCACCGTCCCGCTGAGCGGCACGCTGGTGCGCGCGCGGGTGACGGTCACGTCCGATGATGGCCTGGCGACGACGGGCGAGGACACCGTGCGGGTGCGGCTGCTGCCGCGCTTCGAGCTCGAGGCCGCCGACACGCCGGTGGACGCGGCGCCGGGGGCGACGGTGACCTTCACCCACACGCTGCGCAACCTGGCCAACGGCCCCGACCGCTTCGCTGTAACCGTCACGCCGAGCGCCGGCCTCGAGGATGTGACCGTCACGCCGGCCAGCCCGATAGCGCTCGACATCGGCGAGAGCGTGGCGGTGGTGGTCCGCGCGCGCGTGCGCGACTTCACCGCCCCTGGGATGCAGTCGCTCACCGTGAGCGCCGAGTCGCTCAGCACCCCCGACCCCGGCGCGCAAACGCACACCGACGAGGTGAACGTGCTGGCGGCGGCCGGCATCCGGCTCTCGCCAGCGCAGACCAAGCCGGCGACGGCGCTGCCGGCGACGATCACCTTCACGCACGTGCTGACGAACGTCGGCAACGTGAGCGGCGACTTCAGCGTCAACGCCACGCTGCTCGACGCGTCCACCGGCTGGACGATCGGCGCGACGACGACCGACCCGGATGGCTGTCTGGAGGGCCTCGCCAGCGGCGGCGAGTGCGCGTTCACCATCTCCGTGGACGTGCCGGACAACCCGCTGCCGCTGAGCGGCCTCTACCGGGTGCGGATCGACGTGACCACCACGGGCGCCGCGGCCAGCGTGACGGATATCATCGACGTCGGCCAGATCCCGCGGCTGGCCTTCGAGCCCGACCGGGCGGGCTCGACCGCGCCGGACACGACGGTGGAGTACACGCACTACCTGACCAACACCGGCAATATCACCGCCACTTACACGCTGAGCGTGGACACAGCGCCGAGCGGGTGGCCCGCGCCGGTGCTGCTCCCGGCCACGCTGCTCGACGTCGCGCCCGGCGAAGGGCGCACGGTGCGCGTCCAGGTCACTCCGCCGCCGAACGCGCCGGCCGGCGGCCCGTTCGGCGTGGTTATCACCGCGCGCTCCTCGGTGGCGCCCAACCCCACCGCGACGGTGACCGACACGACGACCGTGGACCAGGCGCCGGCCGCGCGCCTGACGCCGCCGGCGCAGACCCAGTCGGTCTTCCCGTCGGACACGCTGGGCGACACCGCCACCTTCAGCCTGCTGCTGGCGAACAGCGGCAACATCGCCATCAGCTACACGCTCGGGCTGGAGCCGCTCGGCGCGCCCTCCGGCTGGACCGCGCTGATCACCCCGACGACCACCGGCGTGCTGCCGGCGGACGTCGCCGTGACCCAGCCGCTGACGGTGACGGTCACCGCGCCCCCTGGCGCGAGCGGCTCGCAGACGTTCCGGGTGACCGCGCGGGCGGGCACTGCGCCGGAGGTGCTGGCGACGGCGCTGGTGACCGCCACCACCTCGGCGCCGCTGACCGACCTGCTGACACCGGCCGAGAACTTCGGGACGGCGGCGCCGGGCGCAACGGTGGTCTACACCCACACGCTGCGGAACGTGCGCAGCGTCGACGACACCTTCCAGCTCGACTACATCTCGCCGTTCGGCTGGGAGACCAACGTCGTGCCGCGCAGCGTCTTCCTGCCGGCCGGCGGCACCAGCACGGTTGCGGTAACCATCCGCGTCCCGACCAACGTCGTCTCGGGCACGGTGGACGTGACCACCGTGACGGCGACATCGATCAGCGACCCGCGGTTCAGCGGGAGCGCGACCGAGCAGACGACCGTGACGCGGGTCTTCGGGGCCTCGCTCTCGCCGCGCTTCGTGCGGATCGCCAGCCCTGGGCAGACGGTCGAGCTGCGCCACACGCTGGTGAACCTCGGCAACGCGACGGACACCTTCCTGCTCGACGTGGACGACACGCTGGGCTGGCAGGTGACGATCACGCCGGAAAGCGCGCAGCTCGCGCCGAGCGGGTTCACTTCGTTCATCATCGTGCGGGTGGTCGTGCCGCCGGACGCGCCGTTGGACGCGGTGAACCGCGTGACGATCCGGGCGACGTCGCGTGACAACCCGGGGTTCACGAGCACTGTGGAGGACGTCATTGCGCTGCCGCTCGGGCCGGCTGAGGTGGAGCGCCCGCTGTACCTGCCGCTAGTCTATAGACCTTTGCCCTAGCTGCAGGCCCGCGCCAGAGCGCCAGCGGCTGGGAGGCGTGGAGGGCCGCAGGCCCGCGTGCCAGTGGCGGGGAGGCGGGCGGCAGGTTCGCTGCCGCAGACCCGCCCAACGTATACTGATCGCATGTGTGCGCGCCGCACACTGGCGGCGAGTGAGATCATGAAGATACTGGTACTGCACGGACCGAACCTGAACATGCTCGGGCGGCGCGAGCCGGAGATCTACGGCAGCACCACGCTGGCGGAGATCGACGCGGCGCTGCGCGAGCGGGCGGAGGCTGCGGGCGCGACGCTCCTCACGCTGCAGTCCAACCACGAGGGCGCGCTGATCGACTTTCTGCAGGCCGAGGCGTATGACGCCGACGGGATCATCATCAACCCCGGCGCGCTGACCCACTACGGGCTGGCGCTGCGCGACGCGCTGGCGAGCCTCAAGGCCCCGATCATCGAGGTCCACCTCTCGAACGTGTACCGGCGCGAGCCCTTCCGCCATACCTCCGTGGTCGCGCCGGTCGCCACCGGGCAGATCGCGGGGCTCGGGTGGCGCGGCTACCTCCTGGCGCTGGAGTGGCTGCTGGCCGCGTAGCGCGCCCTTCGCGGGCCGCGGCGCGGCGGAGGGCGGCCTATGCTATAATTGGCGCTCGTTGACCTGGACGTTATGTGCGATGGAGAGCCGCCAATGACTGAGGTCCCGCCGGAGCGACAGCGCGAATCAGCCGCAGACGAGTTCGGGTTGAGCGCGGTGCGCGAGCTCCTGCAGATGCTGAGCGACACCGATGTCACCGAGATCCAGATCGAGCGTGGCGACGTGCGGCTGCTGATCAGGCGCAGCTCGTCGGCGAGCGTGGCGCAGATCGCCCCGGCCCAGCCGCTCGTGGTGGCTCATAGCGCGCCCGCGCCCCAGTCGCAGCTCAACGGGCAGCCGGCGGCGCCGGGGGCTGCGCCCGCGTCCCCAGCCGGCGAGCAGGAGCCGCTCCCGCCCGGCAACGTGGTGACGGCGCCGATGGTCGGCACGTTCTACGCCGCCGCCTCTCCCAAAGACCCGCCGTTCGTCACCGAGGGCGACGTGATCCACGTCGGCGACAAGGTCGGCATCATCGAGGCGATGAAGATGATGAACGAGATCGAGAGCGAGTTCGCCGGCCGCGTGGTGCGCGTCCTCGTGAAGAACGGCCAGCCGGTCGAGTACGGCCAGCCGCTGATGGTGATCGAGCCCGTGTAGGTGGCACGTTCGCACGTCGCGCGTGATCGAGCGTTTTCGAACCAGTACCGCCTACTCGCGTTCTCGAACGTTCCGACGTGCCGGCGTTCCGGCATGCGACGCTCAACGGACAACGATGCGCCTCCTCACGGTCTCGCAACTCAATAGCTACCTCCGCGAGCTGCTCGAGGCCGACGAGATCCTCCAGGACGTGTGGGTCGAGGGGGAGGTCTCGAACTTCAACCGGCACACCTCGGGGCACTGCTACTTCACGCTGAAAGAGGGCGACGCGCAGATCAACGCGGCGTGCTGGCGCACCTACGCCGCGCGCCTCCCGTCGCTGCCGGCCAACGGCGAGGCGGTGCTCGCCCACGGCCGCGTGTCGTTCTACGAGGTGCGCGGCCAGCTCCAGCTGTACGTGGATATGATCCGGCCGGCGGGCGTCGGGCTGCTGCAGGCGCAGTTCGAGCAGCTCAAGGCCCGCCTCGAGGCGGAAGGGCTCTTCGATGCGTCGCGCAAGCGGCCGCTGCCCGAGCTCCCGCGCCGGATCGGGGTCGTCACCTCGCCCACCGGCGCGGCGCTGCAGGACATCCTCAACGTGCTGCGGCGGCGCTACCCGCTCGCCGAGGTGCTGGTCTCGCCGTGCCAGGTGCAGGGCGCCGGCGCCGCGGAGTCGGTGGTGGAGGCCCTCTACGCCCTGTACGACGCCGCCCCGGACGTGATCATCGTGGCGCGCGGCGGCGGCTCGATCGAGGACCTGTGGGCCTTCAACGAGGAGATCGTCGCCCGCGCGGCCTTCGCCAGCCCGGTGCCGCTGGTCAGCGGCGTCGGCCACGAGACCGACACGACGATCATCGACTACGTGGCCGATGTGCGCGCGCCGACCCCCTCGGCGGCGGCCGAGCTGGTCTCGCCGGACGTCGCGGAGCTGGCGGCCGCGGTCGCGGCGCTGGCCGAGGAGCTCGACTTCGCCATGGCCCGCCGGCTGGAGGACGCGCGCCAGGCGCTCGACGGGCTGCGGGCGCGCATCGCGCTGCGGTCGCCGGCGGTGCGGGTGCAGCGCGACCGGCAGACGCTCGACGAGCTGCTGCGGCGGGCCGGTGCGGCGGTGGGGCACAGCGTCGCGCTGCGGGCAGCGCGGCTGGAGGGGCTGCGGGCGCAGCTGGCGGCGCTCAGCCCGACCGCGACGCTCGAGCGGGGCTACGCGGTGGTGCGGCGCGCCGCCGACGGCCGGGTGGTCACATCGCCCGAGCAGCCGGCCGCCGGCGAGCGGCTGGAGATCACCGTGCGAGGCGGGACGTTCGGGGCCGTGAAGCAGGATGGGCCTTGAGTGGCGGCGAAGCTGCCGTGGAACGCTAGAGGCCGGGTAGCGAATATGGCAGAGCAGGATCAAACCTACGAAGCGCTCTTCGCCCGGATGCAGGAGATCGTTGCGGCGCTGGAGGCCGGCGAGCTGCCGCTCGAGCGGGCGCTGGCGCTCTACGAAGAGGGCATGACCGTCGCGGCGGCGTGCCAGCGGCTGCTGGACGAGGCGGCGCTGCGAGTGCAGGAGCTGCAGAGCGGGGCCGGCCTGCGGCTCGGCGCGGAGGAGTAGCGCGTGGACATGGAGAAGGTCCATCGCTATCCGCGCGCGATCAGCTGGCCGGTCGAGCTGCTCTCCGCGCTGGCGGTCGCCATCGTGCTGCTGCTGCTGGGGCGCGATGTGCTGCGCTTCATGTGGGCGGCGTGGGGCACCGACCGGGCGCTCTTCGGCCGCGTGCCCTACCTGTCCGAGATCGTGGAGCTGATCAACGACGGGCCGGTGGTGCGCGTGGTCGACCCGCTCGCGGCGCTCCCGGGGCTGCTGCCGTCGCTCGGCTGGACGGCCGTGGCGCTGCTGCTGGCCCTGCTGCTGCGCAACAGCCTGCCGACGCTGCGCACCAGCCCGCGCGGGATGCTGGTGGAGTGGGCCGGCGGCTGGCTGCCCGTGCCGTGGGAGAGCTTCAAGACGATCAAGGTGACCGAGGCCGCCGAGCGCTACGTGCTGCTGGCCGAGACCGACTGGGGGCACCTGACCGGCTGGCACTGCGCCTACAGCCTGATCTACCGGCTCGGCTTCCGGCCCGGCTTTCTGATCACCTCGGCGATCAGCGACTTCGACGAGCTGGTGAAGACGCTGCTCAGCGAGACCGACCGGGTGGCGCGGGTGCTGGACAACGCCCGCCCGGCGCAGCTTCAGGAGGAGGCGACCTCGCCGCTGTTCCGGCTGCTGCTGAGCCCGGCGGCGTTCTTCGCCCAGCGCACCGGGCCGGCGCCCGCCCCGGCCGAGACGACCGCGGTGGCGACGAGCGGCGAGACGGTGCGCGGCACGTACCCCGGCCGCATCACGGCCATCCTGCACTGGGGCACCGCGATCATCGCGGTGCTGGCGGTGCTGCGCTACGTCGTCGCCGTGCTCTCGTTCCTGGCGCTCACCTTCCCGTCGCTGCTCTACCTGCCCGTGTTCAACCGGCTCGAGCTGCGCGAGCTGCCGGCGCCGTGGTGGCTGCTGGTGGCCGCGCACCTGGCGCTGGCGTTCCTGCTCTGGCTGCTGCTGGCGATCCGCAACCTGCTCCCGCCGCTGGAGGCGCGCAGCGAGGGCCTGCTGGTGCGCTACTTCGGCCGCGACGTGACGGTGCCGTGGCAGCGGATCAAGCACGTCAAGGTCACGGAGTTCTCGGAGCGCAGCCAGGTGGTGCTGATCCAGTTCACCGGCGGGCTGCCGCTGAGCGCCCGGCTGTCCAGCCTGCTGTACGACGGGAGCCTGGCGCCGGGCGTGCTGCTGACCTCGGCGCTCAGCAACTTCGAGCCGCTCCTGCAGCGCGTGATCCTCGAGGTGATGCGCCACCCGGCCGACCCGGAGGCGCCGAGCGAGGTCCCGGTGTTCCAGAGCGACGCGCGCTCCGACCTGCTGCTGCTCAGCTTCCAGTCCAGCGCGGCGATCGACCGGCTGGTGGAGGAGTCCAAGGCCGACGAGGAGACCAAGGCGCTGCAGGTTGGGCCGCTGCTGCGCGCCGCCCGGCCGATGATCTGGCTGGCGCTGATGCCGGCGCTGATCCTGTTCTGCTCGCGGGCGTTTGTGCTGGGGATGCTGCCGGATGCCCGGCTGGTGGTCACGGCGCTGGTGCTGTTTCTGCTCAGCCTGCTCGAGTGGCCGCTGGTCGTGATCACGTCGATCGTGCTCGACGAGATGACCGGCGGCGGCGAGGAGGGCAACCGGGCGGTCTACCTCTACCCGCCTGTGCAGCTGCCGCGCACTCTGCCGCTGCTCGGAGCGCTGCTGCTCACGCTGGTCGGCGTGCCGGTGGTGCCGACGCTGCTGTGGCTCGCGGCGATCGGCTGGTCGTTCCTGCTGGCGGCCGGGCTGTGGGGCGCGCTGTACGACTGGCGCGGCGGCCAGCTGCTGACCGGCGGGCTGGTGCCGGCGGTGTTCCAGCTGTTCATTCTGGTCGGGTATCTGATCGTGCGCTAGCCACGTCGGGGAGACGCAGCCTCTTCATCTCCCACTCCGAACCCCACGAGCGGCTCAGCCGCAAAAACACATAGGACTTACGCGGTGGTCCGTCCTACACCCAAGCGTGTTCCGCAGGCGCTTGTGCAGGCGCTCCGCCCTGCACCCGCGCCAGGGCCTGCGGCCCTGGACCCGCAAGGGAACGATCCCGTGCCTGTCTGCCCGTTGTCATGCCCACCTCCACCGATGCCCGTGCCCCAGGCACACACTGATGCGCTGCAACGCCCACTGAGACGAGCGGCTGGTGGGCTGGAATGTCCCTTCCGGCAGGGGAGAGCGCGAGAGGGGTCGGTATCCCTCTCGCCCTCAAGCACGCTCTGACCGCACCGCGTACCTCCTGTATATTTTTTCTGGAGCGAGGAATGGCCCGCGTCACGGAGCTCGTGGACGCAGCGTACCTCTCCCGGGAGCCGCCGCGGCCCTTCCCCACCGCGGCGCTGCCGGACCTGATCGGCGCGACGCTGCTCGAGCGGCCGCTGCGCGCGCTGCTGGACCCGCTGCTGCTGGTGAGCGTGGGCCTGGTGCTGCTCCTGGTGGCCGCCCGCGCGCACTGGCTGCTGCTCGCGCCGCCGCTCGCGCTGGGCGCGTGGCGGGTGTTCGCCGCAGCGTCGCGGGTCTGGAGGCAGCTACGGGACGAGCTGGCGCTGCTGCGGTACGGCCAGATCGTCCGCGCCCACGTGCTGCGCCTGCGGCCGCACCGCACGCTGCTGGGCGAGATCGACGGCGCGCTGCTGTACTGCGCGATCCCCGTCGCGCCGCGACGCACCTACGTCGGCCGCGTCTGGCTCTCGGACGGGACCGAGGCGCTGCGCCTGGCGCGGGCCGGGCGGGTGAAGGTCATCTGCCTGCCGCGCACCCCCGGCACCTGGCGCATCATCGAGGATCTGCAGTCCGAGGTGCGCTACGACCACCGGGAGCCGTCCCCGCCGCTGCCCGAGGAGTAGGCCCTCTTTGCCGTCCGCCGGAGGCTCACCCGGCGCCGCGCGCCAAGGCGATCAGGAGCGTCAGCGTCACCAGGCTGCCGAGGGTCGTCAGCAGCACGCCGTTGCTGACGAACTCGGGCCAGGAGTCGAACTCGAGTGCGATGACCACCATGTTCACCGCGGTGGGCATGGCGGCCTGGATCGTGCCGACGTACAGCGGCAGGCCCTCGAGCCCGAGCAGCACCCCGAAGCCGTAGCCGAGCGGGATGGAGGCGAGCAGCCGCACCAGCACGGCGGCCGCGAGCGGGCCGTTGGCGTGAACCGGCTCGCGCGCGGTGAGCTGCGTGCCGAGGATCAGCAGCAGCACCGGGAGCGCGGCGTCGGCCACCAGCCGCAGGCCGCGGTAGAGGCCCGCCGCCAGCGCGCCGTCCCCCTCGTCGAGCCGGATGCCCGCCGCGCGCAGCGCCAGCGCCGCGATCAGGGCGTAGATCAGCGGCACCCGGAACACCTGGCGCAGCGCCGCCAGCCGGCTGCGGCTCCCGGCCGAGGCCAGGTAGACCGCCACGGTCTGCGACAGGATCGCCTGGGTCAGGTAGCCGATCACCGCGTACTGGAACCCCAGCTCGCCGAAGGCGAAGCGCGTGACCGACAGCCCGTAGTTGCCGGAGTTCATGAAGGTGCTGGTCAGGAGAAAGCCGCTGCGCTGGGCGCGGCTGAGCCGGAAGACGGCCGAGAGGACGAACCCGAGCAGGAGCGTGCTGGCCATCACCAGGCCCATCTGGGCCGCGAGCCGCAGCGCCTCGCCGCCGACCACCTCGGTGCGCAGCAGGCTGACGAACACCAGCACCGGGGTCAGGACGTACAGGCTCAGCCGGTTGAGCGTGCGGATGTCGAGCGGGAAGGCGCGGCGCAGCCCGTAGCCGAGCGCCACGACCACCAGGACGGGCAGGAGCACTTCGGCGAAGGCGGAGAGAACGTCAAGCATTGGGGCGTAGCGACGTGTATCAAGCGGTTGTCTGTGCTCGAAGGGCGCCGGGGGCCGGTGGGTGCCCCACAGGCCGAGTCAGCCGCGGGCGGTGAACGGGCGGAGCGGGGCTCCGGCACGGCGTCCCGGCCGCGCAGGGCGCCGTTTGCGCTAGCGCAGAAAGCGCCGGCGCTGGCGTTCAGAAGCCGGCGCGGGAGGGCGACGGCGGCCGGCTAGGGCAGGACCGCCTTGAAGATCAGGCTGTCGATCAGCGCCTCGACCGGCGCGTGGTCGTCGGTGAACGGCTCGAGCGCCACGCCGCGCCGCGCCGCCTCCTGCGGGTCGAAGCGCCGGGCGACCACCGTCTCCATCACCGCCCGCAGCGCCGGGTCGCGGATGGCGCTGTAGTTGCGCACGAAGTCGGTCAGCCCATCGCCATCCTCGCGCCGCACGCCGACGATGATCTGGTTGCCGGCGCGCGGGGTGTCGATCACATACACCTGCGGGAAGACCCGGCTCATCGTCACCGCGATCGTGTCGCCCAGCCGCGTGTCGCCGTCCGGCCCGACCCCGGCGTTCACCACCGCCACGCCGTCGGGCGTGAGGCGGTCGCGCACCAGCTGGAAGAACTCGACCGTGGTGAGGTGGAAGGGGATGTACGGCTGGTGGTAGGCGTCCATGCCGATCACATCGTAGGTGGCGTCGCTGGCGCGGGCCGCCAGCCAGAAGCGGGCGTCCTCGGCGTGGACGCGGTAGTTGGGGTACTCGGGCCCCACCTCCGCGTCGCGGACGCCGAAGTAGCGCCGGCCGAGCGCGACGATCGCCGGGTCGATCTCCACCGCGTCGATGCGCGTGTCCGGCCCGTAGAGCGCCAGGAACTGGGCGGGCACGGTGCCGGCGGCCGAGCCGAGCATCGCCAGGCTGCGGATGTCCTCGGGCGAGCGGCCGGCGACGAAGTACGGCGCGACGGCGAAGTAGTCCCACGGCCCGCCGCCCGTCGTGGTGTCCAGCGGGTCGCCGGTGCGCTCGTAGCGGGTGTTGTAGATCGAGTGGACCGCCAGCCCCTCGTTGAGCATCAGCACGATCTGCTCGCCGTAGGCCGGGTGCTCGCGCCGCGCGACCTGGATGTAGTTGGTGCCGGACTCCTGCTCGTGGATGAGCGTACAGCCGGAGCAGTCGGCGCTCTTGATGACGCCGCGGGCGCCGAAGGTGTAGGCCGCGAGCGCCGCGACCGCGGCGAGCGCCAGCAGCCAGCGCCAGTCGCGCAGGCCGAGCACGCCGAGCGCGACGAGCAGCGCGGCGTACAGGTAGGTGGTGGCGGCGGTGCCGATGGTCGGGATGAGATACAGCGCGGTGAGGAAGGTGCCGAGGATCGAACCGGCGGTCGAGAGCGCCGAGATCGTGCCGGCGGCGCTGCCGGCGTGCGCGAGGCCGGAGCGGTGGACCTGCAGGCGCACCGCGAACGGGCTGACCATGGCCATCAGCGTGACCGGCGCGGCGAACAGCAGCAGCACGCCGAGCAGCGCGCCGAGGAAGCCGCTGACGGCCAGCTGCGCCACGGCGCCTTGGGCGAGGCCGAGGATCGGGCGGGCGAGCGGCGGGATCAGGGCGGTGAGCAGCCCGGCGGCGACGATCAGCCGGTAGAGCAGCCGCTCGTCGGGCCGCCGGTCGGCCAGGCGCCCGCCGAGGTGGTAGCCGACGGCCAGATAGATCAGCGTCAGGCCGATCACCACCGCCCAGATCGGCTGGGAGGTGCCGAAGTACGGCGCGAGCAGGCGCGAGGCGATCATCTCGACGCCGAGCGTGCCGGCGCCGGCGAGGAAGATAGCTAGCAGCAGAAAGCGGCCCGAGCGCAGCACAGTGCCGCTGGCGGGGGCCGCCTCCGCGGTGAGGGGATGTTCCATCAGCGCCCTAGTAGCTCGGGATCGCGCTCACAATCAGCTGGCCGAGCGCCTGCAGCAGCAGCATCGCGATGATCGGCGAGAAGTCGAACATCGGCATGCTCGGCAGCAGGTTGCGGATCGGAGACAGCATCGGCTCAGTGACGTCGCGCAGAACCTGGGTGATCCGCATGTTTCCCATCGGGTCCACCCACGAGAGCAGCACGCGCCCAAGGATGGCGAACGATAGCACCTGGAGCAGCATGAGAATGAAGCTGACGATGAACCCTGAGCCGGTCATATGTGCACTGCCTCCTCGCGCAAGGTGGGTTCGGGATACAGGTATTATACCACCACGCACCCGGTTGCGCGCCGCACGTCAGCGCGCTACTCCTCGAGCCGCGCCCTGACCGCCGCCGCGTGGGCCGTCAGCCCCTCGGCCTCGGCCAGGCGCACGGTAGCCGGGCCGATCCGCCTCAGCGCCGCGTCGTTCAGCCCCACCAGCGAGATCACCTTGCGGAAGTCGTCGACGTTGACCGGCGAGGCGAAGCGGGCGGTGCCCCCGGTCGGCATGATGTGCGACGGCCCGGCGGTGTAGTCGCCCAGCACCTCGAAGGAGCGCTCGCCCAGGAAGATCCCGCCGGCGTTGCGCACCCGGCCGACGTACTGCCAGGGCTCCTGCACCAGCAGGCAGAGGTGCTCCGGCCCGTACTCGTTGGCGAGCGCCAGCGCCGCCTCGAGGTCCGGCACCACCACGATGCCCCCGCGCCGCTCCACCGTCTCGGCGGCGGCCTCGGCGCGCTCGAGGGCCTCGAGCTGGCGCGCCACCTCGGCCTGAACCGCCTCGGCCAGCTCCGCGCTCGGCGTGAGCAGGATGGCCGAGGCCAGCACGTGCTCGGCCTGCGCCAGCAGGTCGGCCGCCACCAGCCGCGGGTCGGCCTGCGCGTCGGCGATCACCAGCGTCTCGGTCGGGCCGGGGAGCGCCTCGATGCCCACCACGCCGTAGACCGCGCGCTTGGCAAGCACCACGAACAGGTTGCCCGGCCCGGCGATCTTGTCCACCTGGGGCACGCTGTCGGTGCCGAAGGCCAGCGCGGCGATCGCCTGCGCGCCGCCGAGCCGGAACACGCGCGACACGCCGGCCACGTGGGCGGCCGCGAGCACCACCTCGGCGATCTCCCCGCTGGCGCGCTGGGGCGGCGAGCAGACGACGATCTCCTCCACGCCGGCGACGCGCGCGGGGATGGCGGCGTGCAGCAGCGAGGAGGGCAGCGGCGCGCTTCCCCCCGGCGCGTAGATCCCCACCCGCGCGAGCGGCACCACCAGCTGCCCGAGCGCCCCCTCCGGGCCGAAGTCCACCCAGGAGTTGCGCGCCTGGCGGCGGTGGAAGCGCTCGAGCTCGGACGCTGCCAGCTGCAGCGCCTCGAGCAGCGCCGGGTCCAGGTTGGCGGCCGCCTGCGCGAGGCGCTCGGGCGGGACCGCGAGCGGCCCGCTGTACCCGTCAAGCCGCTCGCCCCACTCCTGCAGGGCCGCGTCGCCGCGCGCGCGCACGTCGGCGATGATGCGCTCGACCGCCTGCGCCGGGGTCAGGCGCTCGCCGAAGATGCGCGCGATCGAATCGAGCAGCTCGGGCGGCGCCTCCACCTCGTCCAGCGGCGTCCGCCGCAGAATGGTGCGTCGGGCGGCGGCGATATCGTCCAAGATCGGGATAGGCATCGGCTCTCCTGTAGGCATTCGTAGAGTCGTGCGCATTATACGCGGAAACGTGCGTATCCTTCGTGCGCGCTCATGCGCTAGATACAGTGTGATCGCAGCGTGGCGGGCCAGGTTCGAGGAACTGAGCCTGTTTCGCTCACACTTCGACACCTCGGGCCTGTGACGTGCGTCTTAGACTCTGGCGACGGCGCGCAGCGCCGCAGACGCTACATCATATCGTTCTAGGAGGATTCCCGTGTTCACATCGATCCTCGCACGTCGGCTGGCGCGCGCACTGCTGTTCGCCACGCTGCTCGCGCTGCTGGCTGCCTGTGGCGGCGGGTCGCGGTCGAGCTCTCCGACGGACACCCCGCGTGAGCAGCCGACCGCCGGGCGGCGCGAGCAGCCGACCGCCGCGACGACCGGTGAGGCCAAGCTGGTTAGCGCGACTCTCGCCAAGGAGCTTGGCGAGAACCAGGAGCCGATCGACCCGACCGAGTCGTTCTACCCGGATGAGACGATCTACCTCTCGCTCGAGTTCGAGGGGCGGCCCAAGGAGGGCGTGGTCCGCTCCGAGTTCTTCTGGGGCGATGAGTCGATTGACGCGGCCGAAGTCGACTTCGCCGACGTCAACAGCGACGTGCTGTTCTCGATCGGCCAGAGCACGTTCGCCAGCTTCCACCTGACCCCCGCGAGCCCGCTGCCGATCAGCTCCCGGTACCGCGTCGAGACCACGCTCGACGGCGAGCCGCTCGGCATCTACGAGTTCGAGGTGATCCCGCCGGCCGACGCGATCGAGACGAGGATCACCGATGCGACGCTGGCCAGGGGCGAGGAGGGCTTCGTCCCGATCGACCCGACTACCGAGTTCGCCCCCGAGGACCACGTCTACCTGGTCGGCAGCGGCACCCTCGGCAAGCTGTCCTGGCTCAAGGTCGAGTGGTACATCAACGGCGAGCTGGACGACGCCGGGACGAAGACGGTCGGCCCGCTCGAGGAGGACATCGAGGACGGCGGGTTCTCGTTCTACTTCCGGCCGGCGGGCGGCTGGCCGGAGGGCCTGCACGAGGCGGTGCTGTACGTCAACGATGTGGAGGTCGGCAACTTCGGCTTCAGCGTCGGCGAGGTGCTGGCCGAGATCCCCACTCCGGCCATCACGCCCGGCGAGGAGGGCACGGCGACGGTCGAGATCGGCGCGCTGGAGACCTTCAGCCCGGCGAGCGGCCTGTTCACGATCGACGTGCCGTCCAACTGGGCGTTCGGCGACAACAGCAACGAGCTGAGCGCCAACTACTCCTGGACCGCGCCGAGCGGCACCGCCGGCATCATCATCTCGCTCTACGTGAACCCGGAGGAGATGACCGAGGATCAGCTGAGCGAGGTGGGCACCGACTTCGTCGAGAGCGTGTTCGGCAGCGAGCCGGCGTTCGAGATCATCGAGGTCACGCCGCAGAGCGACGGCAGCGTGCTGATCGCCTGGCTCGCGACGCCTGAGATCGACGGGCCGATGGACATGATCGGGCTGACCTACATCGAGCAGCGCGGGGACAAGGTCTCGCTGCTGAACGTCCTGCTGCCGGAGGCGGAGTACGAGGACCTGTGGGACAGCGCGTTCGACCACATCGTCAACAGCTACCGGATCGACCCGTCGGTCGACATCGCTCCGTAGCCTGACGTGAAGCGATGTGTCTGCGCGCCGCGGGAGGGCCCGGCACGCAGATAGGGGAAGAGGTGTGGTAGACGGCTTCGCCGCCGGCCACACCTCTTCTCTTTGACGGCTTACCCGAGCTGCTCCAGCAGCGCCGCGTAGGAGTCGCAGCGCGCCTCGAAGACGTACTGGGCCGGCGTGACGGCGATCCCGCCGCCGCCGAGGGCGCGCAGGTGGTCGACCAGCGCCAGCACCCGCTCCTGCGGCACCACCAGCGTCACCATGAACCAGCCTGTGGGGCCATCGGCCCCCGGCGTGCCCGGCCACACCGGCGCGATCGTCGGCCCCTGCATGCCGGCCAGCTCCGGGCGCGCCACCACCCGCCGCCCGACATCCTCAACCGACGCGCCGGCGATGTTGGCCGTGACCTGCACGAAGCGCCGCGCGCGCCGCCGGGCCTCCATGAGCTCCAGCACGTCGCGCGTCGTCTCGAGCGCCGACGGGTTGGCGCGCAGGCTGCGCCGGCTGGCGATCAGGCAGGCCTGCGAGCGCAGCAGCGGCCCGCCGACGATCTTGAGCTGGTTGTCGCGGATCGTCGTGCCGGTCTCGGTGATGTCGACGATGATGTCGGCGTACCCCAGGCCCGGCGCGGCCTCGGTGGCGCCCTGCGAGTCGATCAGGCGGAAGTAGTTGATCCCGTTCGCGTAGCAGAAGCGCCGCGTCAGCGACGGGTACTTGGTGGCGATGCGCAGCTGCCGGCCTTGGGCGTGCAGCTCCACCGCCAGGTCGGCCAGGTCGTGCGCCGAAGTGACGTCGATCCAGGCCTCGGGCACCGCCACCACCAGCTCCGCCGCGCCGAACCCCAGGTCATCGAAGATCACCAGCGGGTCGTCGCGGTCGCCGCGCAGCTCCTCCACCAGGTCCAGCCCGGTGATCCCCAGGTCGAGCTCGCCCTCGGCGATCTTCTCGACGATATCGGCCGGCCGGTGCAGCAGCACCTCGGCGGACGGCAGCGCGCGGATGGTGGCGGTGTAGCGCCGCGGGTTGGGCCGCGAGACGCGCAGCCCGCAGCTCTCCAGGAAGGCGAGCGTGCCGTCGTACAGGCTGCCCTTCGATGGGATGGCGAATCGTAGGGTCATGGGTATCTCAGTTCTTGAGGGTCGCGACGACCCGGCTGAGCGCCACGACTCCCGCCAGGCCGAGCAGCAGGACCCAGATGAATCCGAGCTCGATGCGGACGAGCAGCGCGGCGGCCCCCAGCGCGAGCCCGGCGCCGACGACCGCCGCCAGGCGACGGGCGTGCGCCCGCCACAGCCGCTCCTCGTCCACCACGCGCCCGATCGCCTGCAGGCGGAGCGCGAAGCCGGTGAGATCCCAGGCGACGAGCGCGGCGGCGACGCTGGCCAGGCCCCATGCCGGCGCGAGGCTGCTGAGCACCGCGAAGCCCGCCAGCCCGACGAGCAGGAGGAACCCGACGGTGCCCGGCCAGCCGAGCCCGCGGCGCAGGCCGCCCAGCCAGGCCGCCCCGGCGATCGCGCACAGCAGCGCCTCGGTCAGGCGCCCGGCGCCGGCGTAGGCGACCGCCGGGATGAGGCCGGCGGCGACGATAGCTATGGCAACGAGACGGCTCATCGCGCCAGTGTCATAAAAGGCCGCGCGAGCGCCTGCTCGGCCAGCTCGCGGAACGGCACCTCGACATGCCAGTCTACCACGCGAACGCCCGTCTCGCGGATGCGCCGCAGCAGCAGGCGGCGCTCCAGGCTGGCCAGGCGCAGCGCGACCTCGGCCTGCGGCGTCTCGGCGAGGTGCGCCCGCTCGAAGGAGACCGGGTCCGGGCTGATCACGAGCAGCTCGTAGCCGTGGGCGCGGAGGCGCGTCAACGTCGGCAGGTCGCCGCGCTGGAGCGGGCTGATCAGGATGAGCTGCGAGCGGGCCGGAAACTGGCGCGTCGGCAGGTTGTCCAGGCTCTCGAAGGCCACGTGGTCGCCCTGCTCGGCGCGGGCGAGCGCCCGCATGATCCGCTCGCGCTGGGCCTTGCCGTAGCCGGGGAAGGTCCAGTCGAGCGCGTTGCCGTACACCACCAGCCCGACGCGGTTGCCGCGCTCGAGCAGGGCGTCGGCGAGCGACGCGGCGGCCTCGACGGCGTGCTCGAACAGGGCGCCCCCTGGGCCGCTGACATCGCTGCTGCGGCGGGCGTCCAGGATCAGGCCCACGTCGGCGACGCGCTCCTGCTCGAACTCGTTGACGAACAGCGTCTGCGGGAAGCGGGCGGTGACGCGCGCGTTAACCCAGCGGGTCGGATCGCCGGGCTGATACTCGCGCACGCCGAAGAACTCGACGCCCGGGCCGCCCTGGCGCGCGGGGATGAGCCCGGCGTTGTTGCGGGTGCGGCGCGGGCGGATGTCCATGCGGCGCAGGCGCGCGAGCGGCGGCAGCACGAAGAGCTGACCGGGGGCGGGCAGGCGCACCAGGCGGCTGCGCAGGCCGAGCGCGTCGGTGACCACCGCGCTGGCCGCGGCGAAGCGGTACAGCCGGCGCTCGCCGCGCACCGAGTAGGTGAGCTCGGCGGACTGGCCGGGCGCGAGCGCGGCGCGCAGGGTCGGCTTCCCGTCCGCCAGCTCCAGGCCGGCGGGCAGCTCGTCCACGAGCAGCAGGTCTGCGGTGTGCCGGCCCTCGTTCGTCACCTCCAGCCGCACGGTCACCGGCTCGCCGGGCCTGGCGCGCTCGGAGGAGAGGCGGCGGCGGGCGCGCAGGGCGATGTCGGCGGGCTGCGAGATGAGCGCCGCGCCCAGGTAGACGAGCAGCGGCAGCGCGAGCGCGAGCAAGGCCCCGCTGAGGGTGGCGAGCCCGGCGATCAGGAGCGCGTAGAGCGCCAGGTTGAGGACGAGCGCCCGGCTCATGGGGCGCCTCCGGCGCTCAGGGGGTGCCGCGGCGCGCGGCGGGCGGTGAAGGTGGGCTGCTGCCCCTGTACCCCCTTCGTACTCCAAACGCGGTGCCGCGGCGCGCGGCGGGCGGCAGGGGCGGGCCGCCGCCCCTGCACCCCCGGCGAAGGGCTTCGCCCCTTCGAACCCCAAAAAGAGCGAGTCCTGTGCTGTGCGCCCGTTGCCATGCCTCCGGGCACCGCAGCGCCGGCATCCCGCCGACGCAGGTCAGACACCATCCGCACCTCGCGAGGGCATTCGATCCGGCGGCGATTCGGATAGTGGCGAACATCGGGGCTGGAGCACGGCATGACAACGGGCAGTCGTGCTTGGACTCGACCGCTTGCGGGGGGGACTGGGGGGGCCGCTAGGCCCCGCCCAGCGGGGGAGCGCGAGGGGGCAGCAGCCCGCCTCGCAGATGACGCACACTGTATCTGGTACGGCAGTGTAGGAAGCGAGCGCACCGCGCTGCGGGCGGACGCGGGGGAGCGCGAGGGGGCAGCAGCCCGCCTCGCACACAGCACACATCGCAGCCGGCGCGGCAGCGTAGGAAGAGAGCGCACCGCGCTGCGGGCGGACGCGAGGGAGCGCGAGGGGGCAGGAGCCCGCCTCGCACACAGCGCAGCCGCAGAAGCCTCGCGCAGCCTCCTCATCGGGGCGCCTCGCCGATCGAGGGCACCGCCACAGCGTTGAGGATCGCGCCCAGGATCTCGTCGGTCGCGCGGCGCTGCATCCATAGGTCGGGCGTCAGGATCAGCCGGTGCGCCAGCGCCGGCCGCACCAGCCCTTTGACATCGTCCGGGATCACGTAGTCGCGCCCCTCGATCGCCGCCTGCGCGCGCGCCAGCTTGAGCAGCGCCAGCGAGCCGCGCGGGCTGGCGCCCACCGCCACCCGGCTGTCCTGGCGCGTCGCCGTGACCAGCGCGACGATGTAGCGCTCGATGTCTGGGTCGACATAAACATCCTCGATCGCCGCGCGCATCGCCAGGAGCTCCTCGGCGCTGGTGATCGTCGCGAGCTGCACCTCGTCCGCGCGGCGCTCGCGGCGGCGGCGCAGGATCTCGCGCTCCTCCTCCGGCGCCGGGTAGCCGACCGAGAGCTTCATCAGGAAGCGGTCGAGCTGGGCCTCGGGCAGCGGGAAGGTGCCCTCGTACTCGATCGGGTTCTGGGTGGCGAGCACCAGGAACGGCTCGGGGAGCGGCATCGTCTCGCCCTCGAGCGTCACCTGGCCCTCCTGCATGGCCTCCAGCAGCGCGCTCTGGGTCTTGGGCGAGGCGCGGTTGATCTCGTCGGCCAGCAGGATGTTGGTGAAGATCGGCCCCTTGCGCAGCTCGAAGCGGCCCGTGGCGCGGTCGTAGATGTAGCTGCCGGTGATGTCGCCCGGCAGCAGGTCGGGGGTGAACTGCACGCGCCGGAACTCGAGCCCGAGCGCGGTGGCGAAGCTCTTGGCGATCAGCGTTTTCGCCAGGCCGGGGTAGTCCTCGAGCAGCACGTGGCCGCCGGCCAGCACCGCGGCCATGATCCGCTCCAGCACGGTGCGCTTGCCGACGATCGCGCGCTCGACCTCGTGGATGACGTGGGCGCTGAGGGTGGCTACGTCGTTGATGCCGATAGACACAGGTATCTCCATTCCCATCGCCGGCGGCCGCTTCCCGCGCCCAGCGACGAATCTCAAGCACGCTTCCTACCGCGCCTCCAGCTCTTCGAGCCAGCCGACGACGACCGCGGGGTCGATGTCGAGCTGGCCGCCGC
Source organism: uncultured Roseiflexaceae bacterium (assembly GCA_937974195.1). Taxonomy (GTDB): domain Bacteria; phylum Chloroflexota; class Chloroflexia; order Chloroflexales; family Roseiflexaceae; genus CALJIC01. The sequence goes on from CALJIC010000252.1 coordinate 28,911, forward strand.
GCACGATGCGCCCCTGGGAGCCGGGCCTCGGCTGGTAGGCGGCCAGCCCGGCCTGCAGGTAGGCGCGCACCGCGGGCGGGATGTCGAGCGACGGGTCCTCGAGCCTGCGGCGCGCCTGCTGCGGGGTCACCCCCTCGCGCGCGGCGATCAGCTCCTGGGCGAGCAGCGCGAGGCGCTGGGCGAGCCGCCAGCGCGAGTACTCGTCGCGGGCGGTCAGCTGCAGCAGCCGGGCCCACTCCGCCGCGCGCCCGGAGCTCTCGGGCTGCGTGCGGTGCGGCGGCCGGGGGACCGTGAAGCCGCTCAGGCTGCTGAAGGCCAGCACGACGGTGAGCCCCAGCAGCAGCGTCCACGGAAGCGCCTGCGGCAGGCTCTCCAGCAGCAGGCGCGCGTCCCAGAACAGGAGCAGCAGCGGCACGACGACGACCTCGCGGACGGCGCCGCGCACCGCCGCGGCGATCAGCACGGCCAGCAGCAATCCCAGGCCAATGAGCAGGAGTCTGTTGCGCATCTCGTCTCTGTGACCGGTGGCTGCTACCCTGTGGCCCGTGGCCCGTAGGCCCTGTCATCTGCCGGGCTGCTCGTGTACGCCGCGACGATCGCCTGCAGGCACTCGACCGCCTCGCGCTCCTCCCGCTCGCCCGGCTCGCGGGAGCCGTAGCGGACGCTCTCGAACAGGCGCGTCAGCCGCCGGATGTGCTCGTCGCGCAGCCCGGCCGCCGCCAGCCGGCTCTCGAACTCGCGCGGCGTCATGGCCTTGTCGCGCTGGACGCCGCGCTGGCCGGAGAGCACCCGGCTCATCTCGGCGTAGCAGCGCAGCACCGCGTTGCGCAGCCCGGCGCCGGCCTCGATCTCGGCGAGCGCGTTCTGCGCCCCGCGCACGATCTGCGCCTGCGCGCTGGCCGGCTTCTGCCGCCGCGCGCGGTACACCAGCAGCCAGATCGCGCCCACGACCGCCAGCCCGAGCGCGAAGCTCACCAGCAGGACGAGCCACTGCGGCGGGCTGGAGATGTACTCCGGCGTCACCAGCGGCGCCGGCTCGGGGAGCGGCGGCGGCTGTGCCGACTCGCCCATGCCCGAGGGCGCCGGGTTCCCGGCTGGCTCGGCGGCGCACGACTGCAGGTTGGTGAACAGGAGGTAGGCCAGCAGCCCGTACAGCAGGTACAGCGGGAGATTGCGCAGCAGGTACCGCCGGAGCGAGGGCGAGACGATCAGGCCGATGGCGCTGATCAGCAGCGTGGCCCACAGGAGCCCGACGAACAGCAGCCGGATGTCGAAGGCGCCCACCGGCTGCCCGCCGCCGATGGTGCTCGGCGGCGAGAGACGTAGCGGCTGCCCCGGCTGCAGCGTGAGCGTGTCCAGCGACACCGCTAGCGCCGCCAGGGCCAGCACGGCCAGGACTAGCGCGGCCAGCCTCAGGATGTTGTTTCGCGCCTCCACTACCGACTCGTCCTCTCGCGCCACCACTCCTGGATCGCCTCCTCCCACGAGCCGCGGAAGTAGCGCTCGACGTAGCTGCGGTAGGCGGCGCGCCGCCGCGCGTAGAGCTCGCGTAGCACGTCTGCGGTGCCGTGCTCCAGCAGCGCCTGCACCGACAGGGCGATGCGCTCGGTGGCCAGCGCCAGCGCCGACTCGCCCTGGCCGGGCGTTGCGCCGCGCGGGTCATCCCCGAGCACGGCGTGCTCGGCCGGCCGCAGCTCGGCGCCGTCCAGCGCCGAGAGGTCCACCAGCCGCGGTCGCAGGGCCAGCAGCTGCGCCGTCTCCCACAGCGCGGCGTGGTCGAGCATCTGCTCGTCCACCAGCGCCAGCGGCGGCACCGCCAGCACCAGCAGGTCGTGGCGCGCCATCGCGTGCTCGGCAGCATCCATCAGCACCAGCTCGTGGCCCTGCGCGTAGTGGCCGCTCAGCACCACCACCACGCGGAACCCGGCCCGCGCCAGCTCCGCCAGGATGCCGTCCCACAGCGCCTGCACCACCTCGCTCGCGATCGAGAGCGAGAAGCGGTGCGGCAGCGCCGTGATCGGCCACCACGTCGTCGGCAGGAGCACGCCTCCGGTGCGCTGGGCGACCCGTTCAGCGACGCCCTCGGCGGTGAAGCCGTCCAGCCCCAGCGGCAGGTGCGGGCCGTGCCACTCCAGCGCGCCCCACGGCACATACGCCACCGGCGCGGCGGCGAGGATCGCCTCGAGCTCGGCCGGGCGCAGCTCTGCGTAGCGGCCCCAGGGCGGTATGTTCTCCATGATCCCCCAGTAAGCAGTGTATGTGCGGCGCGCGGGCGGTAGCCAGGCCGAGATCCCGGCTCAGGCCGGCGGCGCCCCTGCGCCAGTCGATGGTCGCTGGTCGGCGGCCGGCTGAAAGAACCGCAGGGCCGCGTAGATCGCTTGGTTGGCTGGCGTGGGCACGCCCAGACGCCGCCCGAGGCGCACGACCGCGCCGTTGAGCGCCTCGACCTCGAGCCGGCCGCCGCGCTCGAGGTCGCGCAGCATCGAGGACTTCGCGCCGTACGGGAAGCGGGCGGCCATCTCCAACCCGCCCGCCACCGGGTCGGCGTCGAAGCGCACGCCCTTCGCCAGCCCGACGGCGTGAGTCTCGGACATCACCGTGCGCAGCAGCTCGCGGCTCTCGTCGTCGGCGAGCAGCGGGCCGAGCGGCTGGCGGGTCAGCGTCGTCACGCCGCTCATCGCGCAGATGAAGCAGCACTTGCTCCACAGCGCGCCGAGCACGTTCGTGCTCAGCGTCGTGTCGATCCCCGCGCTGGTGAGCGCGTCGGCCACCGCCTGCGCCCGCGGCGTCACGCTGCCGTCGAGCTCGCCGAAGACGATGCGCGCCAGCGGGGTGCCCTGGTAGATCACGCCCGGCGCCTTGATCGCCACCTCGCAGTAGGCGATCCCCGCCAGCACGCGCTCCGCGCCGAACGCCGCCGCCGCCAGGTCGGGCGCCTCGACGCCGTTCTGCAGCGTGAGCACGGCCGTGCTCGGCCCGACGAGCGGGCGCATGCGCTCGAGCGCCTCGCTCAGCGCATAGGTCTTGACCGTGAGCAGCGCCAGGTCCACCGCGCCGACTGTCGCCGGGTCGTCGGTGGCGCGCACCGGAGCGATGCTGAACGGCCCGTCCGCGGCCTCGACCCGCAGCCCGCGCTCGCGCATCGCGCGCAGGTGCTCGCCGCGGGCGATGAAGGTCACGTCCGCCCCGGCCTGCGCCAGCCGCCCGCCGAAGTACCCGCCGACCCCTCCGGCGCCGATCACCGCGATCTTCACGACTCTGCCGCCCTCCCGACCGGAGGTATCTCCTGGATCGACACCCGCCGCTCCTCGCGCCCGGCGACATCGCGCCAGAGCACCGTGCCCGCCGCGCGCTCGGCGGCGCCGACGATCGCCACGTAGGCCACGTCGCGCCGCGCGGCGTCGCGCAGGTTGCCCGCCACCGACCTGCCGCGCACATCCGCCGTCGCCAGGTACCCCTGTTCCCGCAGCTCCGCCGCCACGCTGAGCGCGTAGGGGTAGCTCTCGTCATCCGCCGCGACCACCAGGACCTCGGGCGGGCCCGCCTCCGAGGGCTGCTGGCCGGCGGCCGCCACCACCCGCTCCAGCCCGTAGGCGAAGCCGACCGCCGGCGTCGGGCTGCGCCCGCCCAGCGCCGAGACCAGATCGTCGTAGCGGCCGCCGCCGCAGATCTGCAGGCCGTCGTGCGAGTAGATCTCGAAGATCGCGCCGGTGTAGTAGTGCAGCCCGCGGCCCAGCCCGAAGTCGAGCGTCAGCTGCTCGGGCGGCACGCCGTGGGCCAGGGTCAGGTCCAGGATGGCGCGCAGCTCATCGAGCCCGTGGGCCGGCAGGTCGAACTCGCGCAGGAGCTCGGCGGCGGCGGGGAGCGTCTCGGCGGGCGGGCCGTAGATGCGGCACATGCGCTCCAGAAGCGCCAGCGCCCGCTCGACGCGCGGCTGGGGGTCTTCGCGGCGCAGCTTGCGCACCAGCCGCCTGACGATCTGCTCGGGCGGGCGGGTGCCGAAGCGCAGGTTCACGCCGATCTCGCGCAGCGCGTGCAGCAGCAGCGCCTCGGCCTGCTCGTCGTCCAGGCCCTCGACGAGCGACCGGTCGAGCGGCGGCGGCTGCGGGCTCTCCAGGCGGGCGCGCACCGCGTCCACGCCCTCTTCGCGCATGCGCTCCAGGCTCCAGGCGAGCAGCCCCTGGGTGCGCTCGGCGAGCCCGAGGGCCGCGAGCACCGACCGGATCAGCCCGATGTGGCCGATCCGCACCCGGAAGGAGGAGACGCCGGCGCGGCGCAGCCCCTCACAGGCCAGGGCGATGCACTCCGCATCGGCGCGCGGCGCCGGCCCGCCGATCAGCTCGACGCCCACCTGCGTGAACTGGCGGTAGGTGGCGCGCTGCGGCCGCTCGTTGCGGAACACCGGCCCGGCGTAGCGCAGCCGCAGCGGCAGCGGCTGGTCCTGCATGCGGCCGACGTACGCCCGCAGCACCGAGGCGGTCCACTCCGGGCGCAGCGCCAGATCGCGGCCGTTGAAGGTGAACTCGTAGACCTTGCCGACCAGCTCCTCGCCGAGCTTGCGCAGGTACAGGTCGCGCCGCTCGATCAGCGGCAGGTCGATCGGCTGGTAGCCGTAGCTGGCGAGCGTGCGCTCCAGGCGGGCGGCGATTGCCGCCTGCGCGGCGTAGTCGTGCGGCAGGACATCGCGCATGCCGCGGACGGGGTCGATGCTGGTGCCCACTCGGGCCTCTACTCCACTGCTGCTCCACTCAGGTGCGGCGGGTATTGTACCTGATACAAAGCGGCCCAGTCAAAGCGGCGCGTTGACTCGGGTGCGCACCGTTGCTATACTGCGTTACAGTCAACTCTACCGGAAGAAGGTGTACCGGCCCGGCGCGCTCTGCTCGCGCCGCCCGCTCTGGAGCCGCTATGCAACCATTCTCCTCCGTCAAGCTGAGCGACGAAGCCCCCGCCCCCGCGCCGCTGCTGCCGCCCCGGCCGCGCCGGCTGGAGGACACCGGGCTGTCGATGTCCTACATCTCGGACCTGGTGCTGCGCGCGCTGTATCTGATCGGCGAGATGACCGGCCAGATGATGGTGGACCTGCTGCACCTGCCCTGGGAGAATGTCATCGACCAGGCGGTGGCCTACCTGCGCCGCGAGCAGATGGCCGAGGTCAAGGGCGCGGGCGGGATCGGCGAGAAGTCCTATCGCTACCAGGCGACCAGCAAGGGCATCAGCAGGGCCAGGGAGGTCGGCGAGCGCAGCCAGTACCTCGGCCCGGCGCCCGTGCCGCTCAGCGCCTACTCGGAGATCATGGCCCGCCAGACGACGCAGGGCCTGAACGTCACCGACGAGAACATCCGCTCGGCCTTCTCCCACCTGGTGATCGGCGAGCCGCTGCTCCAGCAGCTCGGCCCGGCGATCAACTCCGGCCGCTCGATCTTCCTGTTCGGCAACGCCGGCAACGGCAAGACGAGCATCGCCGAGGCCGCCGCCCGCCTGCTCTCCGACACGATCGCCATCCCCTACGCGGTGATCGTCGACGGCCAGGTGATCCGGGTGTTCGACCCGATCCACCACGACCAGGTGGCGCTCTCGCCCGAGCAGGAGATACTGACGGACCGGCGCTGGGTGCTCTCGAAGCGGCCGATCGTCGTGGCCGGCGGCGAGCTGAACATGGCCTCGCTCGACCTGGTGTACAACGAGGACAGCAAGTACTACGAGGCGCCGCTGCAGATGAAGGCCAACGGCGGCCTGTTCCTGATCGACGACTTCGGCCGCCAGCAGATGCGCCCGCGCGACTTGCTCAACCGCTGGATCGTCCCGCTCGAGAAGCGCGTCGACTACCTGACCCTGCACACCGGCAAGAAGATCGAGGTGCCGTTCGACCAGCTGATCATCTTCAGCACCAACATCGAGCCGAAGCAGCTGGTGGACGAGGCGTTCCTGCGCCGCATCCGCTACAAGATCGAGGTGCCCAACCCGTCGCCGCGCGAGTACCGTGAGATCATGGTGCGCGTCTGCAAGGCGAAGGGGGTGCCCTACAGCGACGACGGCCTGCGCTACCTGCTGGAGGTGGAGTACCCGAAGCGCAAGCTCGACCTGCGGGCCGTCCACCCGCGCGACCTGATCGACCAGCTGATCGACATCGCGCGCTTCACCCGCACCCAGCCGATCATGTCCCGCGAGCTCCTCAGCGCCGCGTGCAGGTCCTACTTTGTGGAGATGTGAGGCTCACTCCTGACCTGCTGATCGCCGCCTACTGCCAGGGGCTGTTTCCCATGGCGGATGAAAGCGGCGAGATCGGCTTCTACGACCCTGACCCGCGCGCGATCATCCCGCTGGACGCGTTCCACGTGCCGCGGCGCCTGGCGCGCACGGTGCGCAACGGCGGCTTCGAGATCCGGGTGGACACCGCCTTCCGCCGGGTGATCGAGGAGTGCGCCGCGCCGGCGCCCGGCCGGGAGAGCACCTGGATCAGCCCGGAGATCGTGGCGGCCTACACGCGCCTGCACGAGCTCGGCTTCGCCCACAGCGTCGAGGCCTGGCGCGACGGGCGGCTGGTGGGCGGGCTGTACGGAGTGGCGCTGCGCGGCCTGTTCGCCGGCGAGAGCATGTTCAGCCGCGAGCGCGACGCCAGCAAGGTGGCGCTGGTCCATCTGGTGGAGCGGCTGCGGCGCGGGGGGTTCGTGCTGCTGGACACGCAGTTCGTCGCCGGGCCGCACATGCTGCAGTTCGGCACGATCGAGATCCCGCGCGAGGAGTACCAGCGGCGCCTGGCGGCCGCGCTCGCTGTCGAGGCCACCTTCTGATCCTCAGGCGCGGTTGAGGGGACGCGGCGTTGGCGGGACGCAGCACGCTGCGTCCCTACGTGCTCTCTGTGGATCAGTCGCCGCCCGGCCGCGCCGCGAGCGTCATCTGCACCTCCAGCTCCCGCCCGTCGCGCATGATCGTCATGGTCACCGTGTCCCCGACGGAGGTCTCGAGCTCGAGGTAGCTGATCAGCTCGTTGCCGTTGCGCACCGTGAGGCCGTTCATGCCGGTGATGATGTCGCCGCCGAGGATGAGCGGCGCGCCGCCGTACACCTCCGCCCGGTCCCCGGCGCGCAGCCCGGCCTGCTCCGCCGGGCTCCTCGGCTGCACCTCGGTCACGAGCACGCCCTGGCGCACCGGCAGGCCGAACCGCCGCGCCATCACCGGGTCCACGTCGCGCATGCCGATCCCCATCCACGGGTGGTCGTAGCGCCCCGTGGCGATCAGCGCCGGCACCACGCGCGCCACCGCGTTGGCGGGCACCGCGTAGGCGACCCCCTCGAAGACGCCGGTCTGGCTGCGGATGGCGGTGTTGACGCCGATCACCTCGCCGCGGATGTTGAGCAGCGGCCCGCCCGAGTTGCCGGGGTTGATCGCCGCGTCGGTCTGGATGACGTTCGGGATGCGGAAGCGCCCGCCGCTGGGGCTCATCGGCCCGATCAGGCTCCGCCCGATGCCGCTCACCACGCCGACGGTCAGGGTGTTCTGCAGGCCGAACGGGTTGCCGATCGCGATCGCCGTCTGGCCCACCACAACCTCGCTCGAGTCGGCCAGCTGGAGCGGCGCCGTCCCCTCGGGCAGCTCGTTCACCTTCAGCACCGCCAGGTCGCTGCCCGCGTCGCGGCCGACCAGCCGCGCCTCGATGATCGAGCCGTCGGCGAAGCGCACCTGGAACTCGCTGCCATCCTCGACGACGTGGTTGTTGGTCACGATGTGCCCCTGGTCGTCGTACAGGAAGCCTGAGCCCTGCGCGAACTGGATGGAGCCGGGTGAGAAGCCGCCCTCGATCTCGGGGTGGTCGGCCACCACTTCGATGCTGACCACCGCCGGGTTGACGCGCCGGTACAGCTCGATCAGGATCTGCTGCTCCTCCTCCAGCGCGTTGGTGACGTCCGAGGCGAGGGTCGGGACCGGCTCGATGGTCGGCAGGGGGGCCGCGGGCGCGGCCGCCTCGTCTGCGGGGGCGGGGCTGGGCGACGGCGCAAGCCCGGCCGTCGGCGCCAGGGTCATGGTCGGCGGCGCGGCGGTGGGCTCAGCCGCAAATGGCAGGCGCAGCGGCCCGCCGGCGCAGGCCGTGAGTATCAGCGCGGCGACGGTGGCGACGGTGGCTAAGAGAGTGCGGCGCATCGGCGGGCTCCTCGGCTGGCGCGGGTTTCGTATCCGCCTCCATCATACCATCACCTGTCGCGGCGTACGGTCGCCCGAGGTTAGAGTGCGATGAGCGCCGCTTCAGGTGAGAATATCACGCAGCGCCGGCTCGAGCGAGGGGTACCGGAAGTGGTAGTCCAGCTCGAGCGCGCGCTTGGGGATCACCCGCTGGCCGGTCGTGACCATATCGGCCATCTCGCCCACCAGCAGCCGCAGCGCGAACTTCGGCACCGGCAGCCAGGCCGGGCGCCCGAGCACGCGCCCGATCGTCTGCACGAAGTCGCGGTTGGTGAGCGGCTCGGGCGCGGTGGCGTTGACCGGCCCGCGCATGCGCTCGTCGTCCAGCGCCTTCAGGATCAGGCCGACGATGTCGTCGATGTGGATCCAGGAGATCCACTGCGTGCCGGGCAGGATCGGGCCGCCGGCGAAGAAGCGGAACGGCAGCACCAGCAGGGCCAGCGCGCCCTCCTCGGTCTTGAGCACCAGCCCGGGCCGCGAGAGCGACGCGCCTCGCAGGTCGATCGGCAGGCGCCTCGGCCCCTCGCCGCCGCCGATCACCACGCCGCTGCGCAGCAGCACCGTGCGCACCCCGAGCTGCTCGGCGGCGCGCGCCTCCTTCTCCCAGGCGTCGCGGCACACCTGCGCCAGGAAGTCGTCCCCGGGCGGCGACTCCTCGTTGAGCGGCTCGTCGCCCCGCGCCCCGTAGTAGCCGACGGCGGTGATGCACACGAACGTCGCCGGCCGCCGCTGCGCCTGGCTCATCGCCTGGACCAGCCCGCGCGTGCCGATCTGCCGGCTCTCGAAGATCTCGCGCTTGTACTCGGCGCTCCAGCGCCGCTCGAACAGCGATGCGGCCGCGAGGTGGACGACCCCGTCGGCGCCGTCCACGGCTGCCGCCCACGGCCCTTCCAGCGACGGCTTCCAGGCCACGTACTCGGCCGCGCCCGGCACGCGCCCGCGGGCCGCCGCAGGGTCGCGCGAGAAGACCACCACGGCGTCGCCGCGCTCGATCAGGCGGCGGCACAGCGCCCGGCCGATGTGGCCCGTGGCGCCGGTGACGATGATTCGCTTTGGGTTGGACATCGAGTGCCTCGAAAGCTGCTGGAAGGGCGACGGGGTGACCGGCTGCATTCTATCACCTTGTCACCCCGGCGCTGCGGCGTCCCCCGAGCCGGCTGCGCGGTGCCTACAGGCGCTTGATGCGCCTGTGCGCGCGCCACATGATGAGCAGCTTCTCCAGCAGCGGCACATACGCGCGCCTGCTGAACACGTCGTAGTCGTTGGCGGCGATCTTGCCGAGGATGCCCCGGTACACCTCGGCCGCCGCCCCGATAGCGAGCCGGCCGTCGTCGTGCAGCAGCGCGATGCCCGGCCAGGCCTCCTCGTACAGCCGGTGCGCGCGCTCGATCTCGAAGCGCATCAGCGCGCGGAAGCGGTCGTCGCGCGTCCCGGCCAGGATGTCGTCATCGGTGAGGCCGAAGCGCGCCAGGTCTTCGAGCGGCAGGTAGACGCGGCCGCGGCGCGCGTCCTCGCCGATGTCGCGCAGGATGTTGGTGAGCTGCAGCGCCACCCCCAGCTTGATGGCGTACGGCGCCGCGCCCTCGTGGTGGCCGATGATCCGCATCGAGACCAGGCCCACCACCGAGGCGACCCGGTAGCAGTAGAGCCACAGCTCCTCGAAGGTCGCGTAGCGGTTGACCGTCAGGTCCATAGCGATCCCGGCCAGCAGCTCATCGACCAGCTCGGCCGGGATGCCGTAGGCCTGCGCGGTGTCGTTCCAGGCCAGCAGCACGGGGTTGTCGGCCGACGCCTGGCGGTTGTGGACGCTGGCGACCCAGGTGGCCAGCGCCCGCGCCGGGTTCTGGCTTTCGTTGTCGACGATATCGTCACTGGTGCGGCAGAAGGCGTAGAAGGCGCGCGCAGCCGCCCGCTTCGCCGGCGGCAGGAGCTGGCTGCTCAGGTAGAAGCTGGCTGAGTTGGCGCGCGTGATTGCGGCGCAGTGCTCGTATGCTTCGTCAAGCGAGTAGCTCCGGCGGCTCGCGGTGGGGGCGATGGGCGAGTCGCTCGTCTCGGCGTGGTGTCTCAGGTTGGACAGCAGGACGGACGCCTCGCGGATGAGGAGCTCCTGCTCGGCAAACGGGCGCACAGCCCAGCCCTGGGAATGGCCGAACGACATCCCGACTCCTTACTAATTGCCACAATGCTCAGGTCGTGAGGGGCTGCCGCGTGTATGCTGCAGCCTGCGATTCTCAACGTGGTGCTACTCGGTCATGGATGTGGGGCTGCGTGCGAGTAGGGTTGCCACGTTGTCCACAAGTTCGCGTGCGTCGCGGCCGAGGAAGACGCCCGGCATGGTCGCGCACAGCTCGGGGGTGCTGTTGAAGATGCGGCCGCCGTAGCCGAAGCGCACCTGCGGGAAGCGCTGCTCCAGTGCCTGCGCCACCTCTCGCATCGTGCCGGCCGTCTCGGCCGTGGAGGCCGAGAGGCAGACCAGCTCTGGCCTGACCTTCTGAATCAGCTCCAGCAGGTCGGGGAGCGGCACCTGTGCGCCGAGGTACACGACGTGCCAGCCGCGGCGCACAAGGAACAGTGTGGCAAGAAGCACGCCAATGTCGTGGAGCTCGCGCGGGGCGCAGCCGACGACGATCGTCGCGCGGGCGGGGTTGTTCTCGAACACATTCAGCAGGCCGGCCAGCTTGCGCCGCACGAACTCGCTGGCGTAGTGCTCGCTGGCGACGTTGATCTCACCGCGCTGCCAGCGGTCGCCGATCTCGATCATCGCGGGCTGGACGAGCTCGAGCAGCACGCTCTCGAACGGGTAGATCGCGAACGCCTCGCTGAGCAGCCGCTCTGCGCCCGCCGCGTCGAAGCTGGTCAGCGCGCCCACAAGCCCGCCGACCATCCGGTCGAGCCCGCGCGCCTCGCTGTCGGACGCGTGCGGCCCCTCCTCCAGGACGTTCACCAGCAGCATCACCGCGTGGCTGATGTTCATCCCCTCGCTCGTGCGGTCGCGCAGCCAGCGGATGATCGCCATGTCCCGCTCGGAGTACAGCCGGTGGCCGCCGGGCGTGCGCTGCGGCCGGGGGACGCCGTAGCGGCGCTCCCAGGCGCGAAATGTGTCCGGCGGGACGCTCGTCTCGCGCGCCACCGCCTTCGTGTTGAAGATCGGCGCAGTCGAGAGGTGCGCGAAGGAGGGCGGGTGTGCCATAGATGTGCCCGTTATACCTATCATGATTCTCTAGTGTAACACATCGCACAACTGTTGTCAAAAAAATGCACATAGCTTATCAGGAAGTGCGGGCGGGCCGGTGGGCCAGCGGCCTGCCACACTCCTCTTTCCACCGCGCGAAAAAGGCAGACTCTGGCAGGGCTCCTCCAAGAGGTCGCGGGACGGGCCGTGTGCAAAAGCTGTTCGCCGGGAAATTGTGGATGAAGTCAGGCCCACGCGGGCCGCGTTCCGCCGAGAGGGATAGCGCGCCGTCGGCCCACTGGTGACGCGGTAGCGTCCGAGGATTCGTCGTCCGTCGCTCTGCGGCGCCACGTGTCACAGAGCGACGGAGAACAGGTCTGTGCTCTAGGCCAGGCGAGCGGCGCTGATCGCGCGGACCGGCGGCAGCCCATCCTTGAGCAGCCGCCAGGTGCGGCCGCGGTCGGTGCTGAGGTACACCTGGCCGGAGCCGGTGCCGGCGAACGCCGTGTCGATGTGGTAGGCCGCCGGCGCGATGACGCTCACGCCCCCCTGCCACGCGACGTCCGCAGCCGCCTCCGTCCACGTCGCGCCGTCGTCCGCGCTGCGCAGCACGCCCTCGCCGCCGGCCAGCAGCAGCACCGGCTCCTTCCCGGCCAGCGCCACAAGCGGCGCGGGGCGCCCAGCGATGGGCTGCGAGTCGCCCGCCGCCTCGCGCACCTGCGCCCAGCTCTGCCCGCCATCCGCGCTGCGCCACACGCCGCCCGCAGCGGTCACCGCCACCACGTGCAGCGGGTTGTCGGGGCGCGCCCACACGCTGTGCAGCTGGTGGCCGCGCAGCTCGTGGCCCACCCGCAGCCAGCGCCCGATGGCGCCGGGGTTGCTGAAGAGCACCACGCCGTCGTCCGTGCCGACGAACAGAAGCCCTGCTTTTGCCATCTGAACACCCCCTTACGGCGCCTCGCGCCGCGCACAGCTTGTGAACAGCACGATCCCGTACTGCTCGCGCCGCAGCGTGCGCAGCCGGTGGCGCGCGAACGCCTCGGTCAGCTCCTGCGCCGTCCAGAAGTCCACCCCGGCCACGCCCATCAGCCGCTGGATCGCCCGGCCCACAGGCGTCGCCGCTCGGGCCAGGGTCATCGCCACGAAGCGCCCGTCGGCGGCGAGCGCGCGGTGGACCTCCGCCAGGCAGGCGTCGAGGTCGCCGATCTCATTCAGGGAGCCGCCGATCGTCACGATCTGTGCGGCGCCGGCTGCCACCGGGAGCGCCTGGGCCTTCGCGCGCGCGTACGTGATCCGCAGGCCGGCGCGCCGGGCGAGCCGCCGCGCCTCCTCCAGCATCGGCCGCGCGTGGTCGATGCCGATCACATGGCCGGGGGCGGAGCCACGCGCGCGGGTGAGGGCGCGTGCGTACAGGCCGTTCGAGCTGGCGACATCGAGCGCCAGGCCGCCGCGCTCCGCCTGGGCCAGCCTGGCCACCAGCGGGAGCTCGCGGCGGTAGGGGAAGCGCTCGCCGCTCAGCAGCGTCAGCGCGAACGGGCGCCAGACGCGCTCGTAGATCCGGCTGGTGGCCGGCCACTCATTGATCGCCTGGGTGAGGCTTGGAGGGCGCGGGGCGCCGAGGAAGTCCGCGATCCCGTCGCGGATCGGGTAGCGCCGTGTGCACAGCGTGCACGCCAGGCAGCCGCTCACGATCTCATCTGCGCTGTCGCGCGCGGCGTCCTCCAGGCGTAGCGCCGCGCGGCACGCGGGGCAGCGCAGATGCGCAAGGGCTTCGCTGTACATGGCTAGTAGATGCGGAGCTGCCCTTCGTTGAGCAGCCTGATGAAGACGTCGAGTATCTCGGGGTCGAACTGCGTGCCGCGCCCGGCCAGCAGCCGGCTGAGCGCCTCCTCCTTCGAGAGCGCGCGGCGGTACGGCCGGTCGTTCACCATCACGTCGTAGGAGTCGACGATCGAGATGATCCGCGCCCCGAACGGCACCTGGGTCTCGCGCAGGCCGTCCGGGTAGCCGCGGCCGTCCCAGCGCTCGTGGTGGTGGCGGATGATCGGCGCGACCTCAGGCGCGAAGCGCATCTGGCCGACGATGCGCGCCCCGATCTCCGGGTGGCGGCACATCTCCGCGCGCTCGGCGTCGGTGAGCGGCCCGGGCTTGAGCAGGATCGAGTCGCGCACGCCGATCTTGCCGATGTCGTGCAGCAGGCCCCCGTAGCGCACCGCGCGCACCTCCTCGGCGGTGAGGCCGCAGGCGAGCCCGAGCTGCTCGGCGTAGGCGCTGATCCGCTGCAGGTGGCCCTCGGTGTAGGGGTCCTTCGCCTCCACCGCCTGGGCCAGCATGAAGATCACATTCTCGGTGTGCTCGAGCTGGTCGACGAGCCGCTTGAGCCGCAGCTGGGTGCGGATGCGCGCGCGCAGCGCCATCTGATCGATCGGCTTGGTCAGGAAGTCGTCGGCGCCGGCCTCGATCCCGCGCCGCCGGTGGTCCTGGTCGTCGAGGCCGGTCAGCATCGTCACCGGGATCAGCGCGGTGCTCTCGTCGTCCTTAAGGCGCCGGCAGACGGCGAACCCGTCGAGCCTCGGCATGGTGACATCCAGCAGCACCAGGTCGGGCTGGTGCGTGGCGACGCGCTCGAGCGCCTCGACCCCATCGCTCGCGCTGATCACCTGGTAGCCGTCGCGGGAGAGCATGCGGGTCAGCAAGTGGACGATGATCGGGTCATCGTCTACAACGAGGATGCGAGCTGCCATAGCCAGTCCTCTGCGCACAACCGTGGCGGATGCAGCGGGGAACGACCTACTAGGCGGCGTGCTGCTGTCGCTGCCACACGGCGGCGGGCGGGCGAGGACCGTTTACGACAGCGAGTCTGTGTCAGGCTGGTTCGCAGCGATGCGCAGGCGTGGTGGGCGCATCTGCCCCTCGGCGAGGACGAAGCGGTCCATCTCGCCGATCAGCCCCGCGACATCCAGGCGGCGCACGAGTGGCGCGACCGCGACCAGCTTCGGGCGACCTTTGGCCCAGTTGCGCCGCAGCCCGCGGGGGTTTTGCTTCTGCCAGTGGACGAGCGCGGCAGCCGCCTGGATGATCCCTTTGTAGAAGGTGGCCTCCGGCTCCGCCGCGCGAAGCCAGCACGCCTCCCACTGCTCGTGGGCGTGCCAGTAGTGCCCCTCGTTGAAGAGACGCACCCCTTCCAGGAAGTGGCTGTCCGATGCGCTCACGCCTGCTGCGCGTCAGAGACACGCGTCACGCGGCCGCCCGAGCGGCTGCCCGCGCAGCCCTTCCGCCGGGAGGTGCGGCGGGCGTGTCGCCCAGCGGGGCAGCTTTCCGCCAAGAGGCCGGAGGACCGTAGACCTACTCCCCGCCGCTGGCGAAGGATCTCGGGAAGGCGAAACTACCCCAGAATCCTCCGGGCGGTGCGGAGGCCAGGCCACCGCGTACGTCGTATCTTCGTATCTACTATAGCAGAGAACACAGCGGCTACCCGCCAGATCCGGGCGGGTAGCCGTTACAGCCGATCTGCCGCTGGAGAGAGGCTCATGCGGCGCGTGACAGCGCGGGACCGATGGAGAGACGTCTAGTAGCCGCCGCAGCTGCAGCCGCCGCCGCTCGCGTAGCCGTCCTCGTAGTCATCGCCCGCAGCCTGGTCGCGGGTGCGGAACGAGTGCCCACAGCCGCAGCTCGCAATCGCGTTCGGGTTGTCGATCTTGAAGGCGCCCGCCAGCATGTTGTCCTGCTGGTAGCTGATCGTCGCGCCGGCCAGGTAGCGAGCGCTGATCGGATCAACCATCACCTGCAGCCCGTGGGCGTACCACACCGTGTCGCCCTCGCGCTGCTCGTTGTCGAAGGTCATGCCGTACTGCAGGCCGGAGCAGCCCCCGCCCGACACAAAGACCCGCAGGCCGTAGCCGGTGAGCTGCTTCTCCTCCATCATGCTCTGCAACCGCTTCGCCGCGCCCTCGGTGATCTCCAAGGTCGGCTGGAACTCCTGGGCCGAACGCAGGTTGATGACATCGCTCGTGGCCGTCATGGGGATGAACCTCCTCAAGCGCTCCCGCGCTTCTGTTTCACGCGCCTCAGTATAGCAGACTTACGAAAGGATTTCAATAACAAACTCGCCCGGCCGCGCCCGCCGCCGAAGCTGGCGAGAGCTAGCCGCCGAGCGACGACATGCCGCGCACCGTCGGCAGCACACCTTCCGGCAGGCCGTGGCCCCACGGCTTGATCGCGACCGCGTGGCGGATCAGCTGCTCGACCTCGTCGAGGCTCGCGCCCGCGCGGATGGCCGCCCGCAGGTCCACCTCGTCGTCGCGCAGCAGGCACAGGTGCAGCCGGCCGTCGGAGGTGAGCCGCATGCGGTTGCAGGTGGCGCAGAACGGGTCGCTCACCGAGCTGATGAAGCCGATCTTGCCCTTCGCGCCCGGCAGCCGGTAGCGGCGCGCCGACTCCGAGGGGGCCATCCCGAGATCCTCCAGCGGCCCGTAGACCCGCTGCAGCTGCTCGATCAGCTCGGCGCTCTTCACCACGCCGTCGTTGGCCACGTCGGCCACGCCCGTGAGCGGCATCACCTCGATGAAGCGCATCTCCCACGGCCGGTCCAGCGTCAGCCCGGCCAGCCGCGGCACCTCATCGTCGTTCATCCCGCGCACGACCACCGCGTTGAGCTTGATCGGGTGCAGCCCGACGCGCTCGGCCTCCTCGATGCCGGCCCACACCTGCTCCAGCCTGCCGCCGCGGGTCATGCGGCGGAACTTCTCGGCGTCGAGCGTGTCGATGCTGATGTTCACCCGGTCGAGCCCGGCCTCCTTGAGCGGCCCGGCGAGCTTCTGCAGGCGCACCGCGTTGGTGGTCATCGCGATGTGTTCGATGCCGGGCGTGGCCTTGATCTCCCGCACGATCTCGACCAGGTCCGGCCGCAGTGTCGGCTCGCCGCCGGTGAGGCGGATCTTCTGGAACCCGGCGCGCGCGGCCGCCCGCACCACCAGCAGCAGCTCGTCCGTGGTCAGCAGCTCGGGCCGCGGCAGGAACTGCATGCCGATCGCGGGCATACAGTAGACGCAGCGCATGTTGCAGCGGTCGGTGAGCGAGATGCGCAGGTAGTTGATCCGCCGGCCGTAGGCGTCGAGCGCCGGCGCGTCGGTCGGGTACTGCGGGCGCGCCACCGGCTCGGGGGTGTACAGCGGGATCGTTGTCTTCCGCACGTCTTCGGGCTTCATAAGTGTCCCTCGTCGCGGTGTGGGACGGAGCGCGCTCCGTCCCTACTCCATCCCTACTCTGCGTACTCCATCACGCTCACCCGCGCCGCGAGCTTCCTGGCGATCTCGCGGAACGCCTCGGCGTAGGCGTCCGGCTCATCGCTGATCACCGCCGGCAGGCCGCGGTCGCCGCCCTCGCGGATGCTCACCCCGATCGGGATCTGGCCGAGCAGCGGCACCCCGATCTGGCCGGCCAGCCGCGCCGCGCCCCCGACGCCGAAGATGTCGTAGCGCTTCCCGGTGTCCGGCGCGATGAAGTAGGCCATGTTCTCGACGATCCCGAGCAGCGGCACGTTGACCTTCTTGAACATCTCCATGCTCTTCAGCACGTCCAGCGTCGCCACCTGCTGCGGCGTCGTCACCGTCACGGCGCCGGTGAGCCCCACGTTCTGCAGCGACTGCGCCAGCGTGAGCGCGATGTCGCCCGTGCCGGGGGGCATGTCGATGATCAGGTAGTCGAGCGGCGCCCAGTCCACCTGGTACAGGAACTGGCGCAGCAGCTGCGAGACCATCGGCCCGCGCCAGATCACCGGCTGCCGGTCGTCCACCAGAAAGCCGACCGAGATCACCTTGATGCCGTGGGCCTCGATCGGGACGATCGCCTGGGAGCCGTCCGGCTTGGTGATGCCCTCTGGCTGGCGGCCGGTCACGCCCATCATGAGCGGCACCGACGGGCCGTACACGTCGGCGTCGAGCAGCCCGACCGCCGCGCCCTCCTGGGCCAGCGCCACCGCCAGGTTCACGGCGACGGTGGACTTCCCCACGCCGCCCTTGCCGGCCGACACCGCGATCACGTGGCTGACGCCCGGGATGGCCGCCTTCTCCATGATCCCGCCGCGCGGGCGCACCTGGGCGGTGAACTCGATCGAGACCTCTTCGGGCCGGAGGCCGAGCTGGCGTTCGAGCGCCTCCTCACATTCGCGCTTGATCCGGTCCTTGAGCGGGCAGGCTGGCGTAGTGAGCTCGATGGCGAAGCTGACGCGCCGGCCGTCGATCGCCAGATCCTTGATCATGCGCCGCGACACCAGGTCCCCGCCGAGCTCCGGCTCCTGGACGGTGCCGAGCGCCTGCAGGACCGCCTGCTCGGTGATGTTGCCCGAATGAGAGAAGAGACCCATCGATACCAACTCCGGTCTATTTGCGCGACTTACGCGGCGGCCTCCCCGCTGGGAAGTGCGGTCGGCGGCAACCGCGTAACTCTGTCTATTTCGGTGTTGCTGTGGGGCGGCAACGCCGCGCCACAGCAACGTACAAACACATCAGAATGCGGCCTGGCCGGGCATCGCTTCAGGCCGATTATAGCACATTTCAAAAGCGAATGCTATCGAAAGTGCGCTAGGCGTGCGGAGAGGCCGGGCGGTGCAACAGCTCCTCCACCGGCCGGTCGCCCGCGAGGTGCTCGGCCACGATACGCCGCAGCCGCTCGGCGGTCAGCTGCGAGTAGTGGTACGGCCCGGGCCACACGGTCGCGTTCGGCGCATCGTCGCAGCGGTTCTGGCAGCCGCTCACGCGCACCTCGACCGCCTCGTCGATCCCGAGTGCCCACAGCTCGTCCTCCAGCACGCGCAGCAGGGCGTCCCGGCCGGCGGCGGTGCAGTGCACGCCGGCGCAGAGATAGATGCGGTGCTGCTTCGGATCGGCCATGGGTGTATTGTAGCCCATGTTGGGCCCGAGCGCGGTGCGCGCTCGCTGAGAAATGCCGCTCACCCGGCCTGGCCGCCGATCAGCGCCACGAAGACATCCTCGAGCGACGGCTCGATCCGCTCGGCGCGCGCCTCCTCGACGCCGGCCTCGCGCAGCGCCCGCACGATCTCCCCGGCGCGCCGGGCGGCATCGTCCACGACCGCGTGCAGGCGCGCCCCGTGCGGCGCCACCTCGCGGACGCCGGGCAGCCCAGCCGCCACCTCGCGCGCTCGGTCCTGCGGCGTCCCCTCGATCTCCAGCACGTGGCCGTCGATCGCGCTGCGCTTCAGCGCGGCCGGCGTGTCCAGCGCCACCAGCCGCCCCGCGAACATCAGCCCGATGCGGTTGCAGTGCTCGGCCTCGTCCATGAAGTGGGTCGTCACGAACACCGTCACGCCGCCGGCCGCGAACTCGTAGATCAGCTCCCAGAAGGCGCGCCGGGCGTCCGGGTCCACCCCGCTGGTCGGCTCGTCCAGGAACAGCACCCGCGGCCGGTGGACGATCGCGCAGCCGAGCGCCAGCCGCTGCCGCCAGCCGCCCGAGAGATTGCTGACCAGCTCGCCGTCGCGCCCCTCCAGCCCGGCGAGCGCGATCAGCTCGGCGATGCGCGCGCTCCGCTCGTGACGCGGGATGCCGTACACCGACGCGTAGAACTGCAGGTTCTCCCGCACCGTCAGATCGGGGTACAGGCTGAACTTCTGCGACATGTACCCGATCTGGGCGCGGATGGCCTCGGCCTGGCGCGTCACGTCCAGCCCCAGCACCCGCGCGCTGCCGCTGCTCGGCTGAAGCAGCCCGCACAGCATGCGAATGGTGGTTGTCTTGCCCGAGCCGTTCGACCCCAGGAAGCCGAACACTTCGCCGGTCCGCACCTGGAGCGAGACGTCGTCCACGGCGACGAACGGGCCGAAGCGGCGGGTCAGGTGCTCGGTCTCGACTGCGAATGTGGCCTGCATATCAGCCCGCCGTGCTGCTCAGATGCATGTAGACATCCTCCATCGTCGGCGCCACCCGCCGCATCCCCTCCACCGTCACACCGGCGGCGGCCAGCGCCTCACGCAGCGCCGCCTCGTCGGGCGCCGTGTCCGTCACGACGTGCAGCCGGTCGCCGAGCGCCTGGACGGTACGCACGCCTGGTGCCGCGCGCAGCGTCTGGCGAGCCACATCGCGCGGCGCCGCCTGCACCTCGAGGATCGTCCCCGAGACCAGGCGCTGCAGCTCGCGGGGCGTGCCGCTCGCCAGCAGCCGGCCCGCGCGCATGAACGCCACGGCGTGGCAGCGGTCGGCCTCGTCCATGTAGGGCGTCGAGACCAGCACGGTTGCGCCGTGCTCCAGCACCGCCTCGCGCAGGATGTCCCAGAACTCGCGCCGCGAGATGGGGTCGACGCCGGTGGTCGGCTCGTCCAGGAACAGCACCTGCGGGCGGTGGATGAGCGCGCAGGCCAGGGCCAGCTTCTGCTTCATCCCGCCCGAGAGCGCCTCGGCCCGCCGGTTGCGGAACGGCCAGAGCTGGCTGAAGTCCAGCAGCCGCTTGGTGAGCTCGGCCTGGGCGCGGCGGGGCACGCCGTACACGTCGGCGAAGAAGCGCATGTTCTCCTCCACCGTCAGGTCGCCGTACAGCCCGAAGCGCTGCGCCACGTAGCCGATGCGGAGCCGCACCGCCTCAGGCTCCCGCGCGATGTCCAGGCCGGCCACCAGCGCACGCCCGCTGTCGGGGGCGAGGGCGCCGCACAGCATGCGGATCGTCGTCGTCTTGCCGGCGCCGTCCGGCCCCACCAGGCCGTAGATCGTGCCGCGCGGCACCTGCAGATCCAGGCCGTCCACGGCGCGCATGGCGCCGAAGGAGCGCGTCAGGCCCGCGGTCTCTATGGCGAGTGATTCGTTCACCGCTCAACCTCCGCTGGCGGCCGCTCAGTCCTCGAGCAGGATCGCGTCCGCCGGCATGCCCGGCTTCAGCGCCTGGTCCGGGTTCGGCAGCTCGATGCGCACCGCGAACACCGTGGTCGCGCGCTCCTCCTTGGTCTGGATGTTGCGCGGCGTAAACTCGGCCTTCTGGGCGATGAAGGTCACGCGGCCCTCGAAGACCCGGCCGGGGAAGCTGTCCACCGTCACGTGCGCCACCTGCCCCTGCTGCACCCGCCCGATGTCGGCCTCGCCGATGTAGATCGTCACGGACACGCTGTCGAGCGCGCCGACGGTCAGCAGCGGGGCGCCGGGGCTGACCTGCTCGCCCTCGCGCACCGACTGGCTCAGCACGATGCCGGCGCGCGGCGCCGTGAGCGTCGCCTTCTCGAGCTGCACCTCCACCTGGCGCTGGGCGGCGCGGGCCTGCGCCAGCTGCGCCTCGGCCGCCTGCACCTGCTCGCTCCGCGCCCCGCTGCGGATCATCTCCAGCTGGGCCTGGGCCTGCGCCAGCTGCGCCTCGAGCATCTCGAGCTGCGCGCGGGCCTGGTCGGCGGCGGCCCTGAGCTGCTGCGGATTCTCGCGGATGGCCAGCACCGCGTCGAGCGTCCGCTGCGCCGCGGCGAGCGCCGTCTCGGCCTGCGCCAGGTCCTCCGGCGTCGCCCCGCTCCTGGCCTTGGCCAGCGCGGCGTCGGCGGCCTTGAGCTGCTGCTCCGCGGCCTGCACGCCGGTCACCTCCGCCTGCCGCGCCGCCTCGGCCTGCGCCAGCGCCAGCTCGACCGCCTCCTCGGCCTGCTTGAGCGCCGCCTCGGCCTGCACGAACTGGGCGTAGTACTGCTCCTGCAGCCCGCCGCTCGCCTCGTTCGGCACCTCGCGCACCCCCTGCGCCGTGCTCACGCGCGCCTCGGGCTGGATCGGGTCGCGGCCGGTCTCCTGTACGTAGGTCCAGTTGTACTTCGCCTGCGCGTAGCGCGCCTGGGCCTGCGTGAGCGCCTGGGCCGCCTGCTCCACCGCCGCCTCGGCCTGGGTCTTGGCGATCGAGAGCCGGTCGCGGGTGGCCTGCAGGTTGACCTGCGCCTGGGCCAGGGCGGCCTCGGCGGCGGCGATGTCCTCCGGGCGCGTGCCGGCCCGCAGCTTCTCCAGCGTGCGCTGGGCGGCGTCCCGGGCGGCGCGCGCCTGCGCCACCTGCACGTCCAGCTCCTGCGGGTTCTCGAGGACCGCCAGCGCGTTCTCGTAGGCCCGCTGCGCCCCGTCGCGCGCGGCGCGCGCCTGCGCCACCTGCGCCTCGGCCGCCGCGATCTCCTCGGGGCGCGCCCCGGCCCTGACCAGCGCCAGGTTGGCTTCGGCCATCTGCACTGCGGCCCTGGCCTGCTCGAGCTGCGCCTCCTGCAGCGCCGTGTCGAGCTGCGCCAGCACGTCGCCCGCCTGCACCGCGTCGCCCTCGTCCACCAGCAGCTGCTTGACCCGCCCCGACACCTCGGCCGTGATCAGCACGTCTTCGGCCTCGATCGTCCCCGAGCCGCTCAGCTGCGTCGCCGCGCTGGCCTGCGCCTCCCGCTGCGCCCACCACCAGTAGCCGCCGCCCACGAAAGCCAGGATCAGAACCACCGGCAGCACTATTCGAATACGCTGGTGCATCTCGCTTCTCCTCAGCAGTTAGTCAAGCCGCTTTCTGAACCTCACCGACGCCAGTACCACCAGCACCGCGCCGAAGATCGCCAGCGCTCCGATCTGCGGCGTGAGCGCCGCCACATCAACGCCCTTGATCACGATGCCGCGCACCACGACCAGAAAGTAGGTCAGCGGCACCAGCCCGCTCACCGCCTGCAGGAAGCCGGGCATCGCCGCCACCGGGTAGATGAAGCCGGAGAGAAACACCGACGGCAGCAGGGTCAGGAACGTCAGCAGAAACGCCTCCTGCTGCGTGTTCGCCACCGTCGAGATCAGCAGGCCGATGCCGAGCGTCGAGAACAGGAACAGGCACGAGATCGCCAGCAGCAGCGCGACGCCGCCCCGGATCGGCACGCCGAACCACAGCGTGCCGAGCAGCAGCACCTCGACCATAATCAGCAGCGCCACCAGCGCGTAGGGCAGGATCTTGCCGAGGATCAGCTCGAACGGCCGGATCGGCGTGACGATCAGCTGCTCGATCGTCCCGCGCTCGCGCTCGCGCACGATCGCCGAGGCGGTCAGCAGCGTCGCCTGGAGCTGGAGCACCAGCCCGATCAGCCCCGGGATCATGAACACGGCGCTGGCCATGTCCGGGTTGTACCAGACGCGCGTCCGCACCTCGAGCGGCGCGGCGATGCCCGCCGTCTGCCCGCGGCGCTCCAGCGCCCGCAGCTGCACGTCGGTCGCCACCGACTGGCCGATCAGCCCGGCCGACGAGAGCGCCGAGGAGGCGACCGACGGGTCCGAGCCGTCCAGCACGAACGCCACCGCCGCCCCGCGCCCGCCCAGCAGGTCCGCGGCGTAGGTCGGCGGGATCACCAGGCCGGCGCGCGCCTCGCCGCCGTCGATCAGCGCGGCCAGCTCCTGCTCGCTGCCGACGTAGCGCGCGACGGCGAACTGCCCCGACTGGACGAAGGCGTCCACGAGCTCGCGGCTCTCGCGCGAGCGGTCCTGGTCGTACACCGCCAGCGGCACGTCGCGCACGTCGGTCGCCGTCGCGTACCCGAGCAGGATCAGCTGCATCAGCGGCGCGACGAACATCACCGCCAGCGTCCGCGGGTCGCGGAAGATGTGGATGAACTCCTTGCGCATGATCGGCGCGACTCGTGAGAGCATCGGCGCCTCCTCTCGTCCATCTGATTGATTAGTCAATCAAAACGCGCCACACGTCGGCTGCGCGGGTATCTGGGAACGTTCGTGCAGGCCAGCGGCGGCTACCTAGCCTTCGGCCCCCGACCCTTCGGCTTCCAGCCCGTGCAGGAAGATCTCGACGGCGTTGCGCACCACCTCCTCGTCCGAGGTAGCCTGGGCCTCCGGCTGGCGGAAGATCTCGCGGACGAAGATGTGCGCGAGGAACATGCCGACGAAGCTGCGCGTCGCGATCAGCGAGTCGTGCGGTCTCAGGCGCCCCAGCTCCACCTGGTGCTCCAGGTAGCGCTTGATCAGGTTGAAGATCCGGCTGACGAGCGTCTGGTACATCATCTCCGAGATCTGCGGGAAGCGGATCGCCTCGCTCACCAGCATGCGCAGCACCGCGGCGTTCCCGGGCGACCCCGCGGCGCTCAGGTAGCTGCGCCCGATCAGCGCCAGCCCCTCGCGCGGCGGGAGCTCCATCAGCTGCTCCGGGTGCATCGCCAGGCTGACCATCGGCGCCCGGTCCTGGATGATGGAGAAGAACAGGTCCTGCTTATCCTTGAAGTAGTGGTAGATCAGCCCGGGCGAGATGCCGCCCGCGGCCTCAGCGATATCCTTGTTCGTCGCCTTCTGGAAGCCCTTGGTGCTGAACACCCGCAGCGCCGCCTCCATGATCTGCTGCCGCCGGTCGCCGCTCTCAGGGTGCTGAGTGTCCGCCATTGTGGTCTGCTTTCTCCTTTTCTGGCGGCAGAGCGCCACGTGATTGATCAGTCAATCAACTGTCGCCATTATACAGGCGGTTGACTGACGAGTCAATCATAGATTTATTGTGGTGGCCCGTCCTGCACCCGGTCGCATCCTCGCAGGCGCTGTGCCCTGCACCCGGTCGCATTCTCGCAGGCGCTGTGCCCTGCACCCGGGCAGGAGGGCCTGCGCCGGCCCTCCTGCACCACCCGCGCCAGGGCCTGCGGCCCTGGACCCGCAAGGGAGCGAGCACCGTGCTGGTATGCCCGTTGTCATGCCCTCGTACACCGATGCCCGTGCCCCAGACACAGACTGATGCGCTGCAATGTCCAGTGAGGTGGAACCACTTGTGGGGATGGTTTGGAAGGGGCTGCTCAGCCCTTTCCGGTGGGGGGAGCGCGAGAGGGCTCGCCCTCAAGCACGCTGTGACCGCACCGCGTGCCTCCTGTCAATCAGACCTGAGGCCGGGCTGGGATCGCTTCATCTGCGAAGGGGGCCGGCGGCAGCGCGACGCCCCCGGCCCGCGCAGATCTAGGGGGCGCCCGCCGCCCGCGAGATGCCCGCCCGGGCGGCCAGGAACCGGTCGTACGAGGCGAAGAACTGCTCGGGGCGCTCGAAGTACGGCAGCGCGCCGCTCTCGAACGGCTCCGCGCTCCAGTTCGGCCACTCGCTTACCACGCCGGCCTCGCTGAGGTCGCTGAAGTCGCCGCGCGTGCCGTACGGCATCCACACCGGCGCGCTCAGCCCGGCGTAGACCCGCCGGATGTCGCGGCTGAACAGCCGCCCGGAGATGAACGCGTACGGCGCGTACTGCGCGCCCGGCTGGTGCGACGTCAGGTAGTCGTACTCCAGCAGCCCCTCGTCGATCTCCTTCGAGCCCCAGGTCTTCTCCAGGAACCAGCGGATGCTCGCCTTGCTGGTGAGCAGGTCGAAGGCCGCCCGCTCCCAGATCGGCACGCGCAGCGCCGCCAGCAGCCCGCGGTTCTCGCGCGTCGCCCCCGGCTCCGCGTCGAAAGACGACTCGTCGCGGCGGAAGCCGGTCGGGGTGACCAGCGTCAGCGTCCGGAAGCGCTCCGGGCGCTCCAGCGCCGCCCGCGCCAGGAACTCGCTGCTGAGCGAGAGCGCCAGCGCGTCCACCGGCTCCGGCCCGATCACATCGAGCATGTCGTGGATCGCATCCACGTACAGCCGCACGTTGTACTCCCGGTCGCTGCGCTCCGAGAAGCCGAAGCCCGGCAGGTCGGGGGCGTACACCCGCCGGCTGCCGGCGTAGCGCTCGAACACCGGCCGGACCTCGTAGGCCGAGCCCGCGGCGTTGATGCCGTGGATGAGCAGCAGCGGGCTGCCCGTGCCCGCCCGGTAGTAGCTCAGCCGCCCCGACCGCCCGTGCGTCTCCAGCCGCTCGGCGTCGACCGCCTTCGGCAGCGGCAGCTGGTGCGGCACGAACCACGCGCTGTACCCGAGCCAGCCGATCCCGGCCAGCAGCGATGCCCCCGCCGCCTTGCGCAGCGGCCCCGCCAGCGCGCCCGCGCGCCTCTTCCGATCTCCTATCTGCATAGGGTGTGCTCCTTTGTGCTTCGCATTATGCGAAGCCATGTTGCACACCCCGTGCCCAGGGCGCTCCCCGGCGTGCCTGCGGCGCAAAAAAGGTGCGCCGGAGCACGCCCAAGCACGCTCCGGCACACCTCCGTGCGCCCCGTGTGCCCCGGCTCAGCGGCCCTGCCCGCCCGCGAGCCCTTTGTCCCTGCGCCTCGCTACCGCGCCGCCACGAGCCCCTCGATCTCCGCCCGGTCGGCCTCGCTCAGCTGCAGCCGCGCCGCGCCGACGATCTCGTCCACCTGGTCGGGGCGGCGCATGCCGACGATCGCCCCGGTCACCGCCGGGTGCCCGAGCGTCCAGGCCACCGCCACCTCGCCCGGCGAGGCGCCGTAGCGCGCGCCCACCGCCCGCATGCGCTCCACCAGCTCCAGGTTCTGCGACAGGCGCGGCTCCTGGAACTCCGGGTTGCGCCTGCGCCAGTCGTCCGGCGGGAAGTTCAGCGCCCGCTCGCGCGTCATCTTGCCGCTCAGCAGGCCCGACTTCATCGGCGAGTAGACGATCACGCCGATGCCCTGCTCCTTGCAGTACGGCAGCACGTCCGCCTCGATGCCGCGGTCCAGCAGCGAGTACGGCGGCTGCAGCGAGGCGATCGGCGCGATCGCCTGGGCCCGCCGCATCTGCTCGACGTTGAAGTTCGAGACGCCGATCCAGCGCACCTTGCCCTCGCGCTGCAGCTCTACCAGCGTGCTCCACCCCTCCTCGATATCCTCGTCCGGCCGCGGCCAGTGGATCTGGTACAGGTCGATCGCATCCACGCCCAGGCGCCGCAGGCTGTCCTCGCACTCGCGCCGGATCGAGTCGGCCTTCAGCACGCTCTCGATCGTCATCGGGTCGCGCCACACCCGCGAGCACTTGGTGAAGATGTACGGCCGCTCGCGCATGCCCTTGATCGCGCGGCCCACCACCTCCTCCGAGTGGCCCAGGCCGTACACCGCCGCCGTGTCGATCCAGTTGATCCCGCGCTCGATCGCCCGGTGGATCGTTGCGATCGACTCGGCGTCGTCCTGCGGGCCCCAGCCGTTCAGCCAGCCGCCGCCGCCGATCGCCCACGCCCCCATCCCGATCACCGAGATCTGCATATCCGTGTGTCCAAGCTGCCGTTTCTCCATCGAGCCGCGCTCCTTCTGCTGACGCAAAGCGATGCCGTCTCTGCTACACCCTCATCTCGCATGCCCCCGACACGGGCGAGCCGCGGGCACGCGCCTCCGGCGCCATCATACCATCCCACACAGGAGTTCCGCGGCGGGGCGAAGTTCCAACTCCCAGATGTCGGCTGGCAGAGCGGTGCGGGAGCAGAAAGGGGAGTGTGGCGGGCGGGAGGGAGATATGGCGGCAGACGGGGAGTGCGGAGGGCGGCGCGCCCCCCGCAGCCCCACGTCACTTCAGGATGTAGTACGCCCCGCGCTTGTCGCCGATCCGCATCAGCAGGCCGCGCTCCACCAGGTCCGCCAGGTCGCGCCGCAGCGTCTCTGGCGACACATCGGGCGCGAGGTCCTGCATGTCGCGGTTGGTGATCCGCCGGTGCTCGGCCAGGTGCAGCATCGCGGCGATCTGCCGCTCGTTGAGCCCCATGCGCCGCCACTCTGAGGTGTCCACCCCGCCGGCATCCAGCCGGTCGTCGCCCTGCTGGCCGCGCAGCGTCACCAGGAAGCCGGCGGCGGTCTCGCGGAACTCCGGCGGCGGCAGGCCCGCCTCGGCCATCTGGCGCAGCATCCGGTCGATCCCGTACCCCAGCCGCTCGATCAGCCCGTAGTCCGCTAGCGCCTGCACCAGCGTCTCGTTGCGGCTGTAGCGCTCCTCCACCAGGTTCTCCAGCGTCACGTGCCCCGGCAGCCGCCCCGGCGAGTAGCACTCCATCCGGTCGCCGAACAGCGCGATGCGGATGCCCTCGCCGCGCACCGTGTAGTCGCGGTGGGCCACCGCGTTCACCAGCGCCTCGCGCACCGCGCCCATCGGGAACTGGCTCCAGTCCTGCCGCTCGAAGCCCACCATCCTGCTGCCGCGCCGCATGTTCTCGCTGAGCCAGATCTCGGCCCGCCGCACCGCCTCCGGCAGCGTGTCGCGCACGTCCTCGCGGATGAACTCGTCGCTCATCTCGCGGCCCCGGTAGCGCACCAGCGTGATCTCGCACTGCGGGAACCAGCGCTCCACGTCCCGCCCAAACAGCAGCAGCCCGGCGTTCGTCGGCACGTAGAGACGCCTCGCCGATGCGTCTTGCTCCGCCGATGCGTCCCGGCGCTGCGCCAGCGCCCCCCGGCGGAACAGGAACGCCAGCGGGTCGGCCTCGGCCGCCGCCCCGACGCGCCGGGTGTAGGCCGCGATCTTCTGCGGGTCCAGGTCGTCCAGCTCCGCGCCCTCGGGGGTGAGCCGCTCCCAGCTCGTCTCGCCGCGCTCCAGCAGCAGCCGGCGCAGCGCGTCGGGCGGTATCGGCCGGTCCGCCGCGCCCTCGCGGCGCAGGTACTTCCCGCGCACGCTGTAGACGTGCGGCATGCCCGGCGGCACGGTCACGATGAGCAGCGTGCGCTCCTCGTGCCGCACGACCTCGGGCAGCGGCAGCAGCAGCGGCGGCGTGCAGGCCAGCGCCGCGTCCAGCACCGCGGTCCGCGCCGCCTCCACGTCCGCCACCCCCTCGAGCCGCCGGCCCTTCCCGCCCGCGCCGACGACCACCCGGCCGCCTTGGGCGTTCGCCAGCGCCGCCAGCGTCTCTGCCAGGTCGTCGGGGCGGAACGTGGCGCGCACGAAGGCCAGGTGCGGCCCCTCCGGCTCCGCCAGCAGGGCGGCGTGGTCGATCTCCGCGCGCTGCATAGCTCTCCTCCGGTCACTCACGGGAGCTGCGCCACAGGGCTCTGCCCGCGCACCCCGCGGCGTCAGTCGTCTCTTGGTGTGCGGCGCCCGCAGGCCCGCGCCGCAGCCCGCACGAGGCTGCTTGCGCTCACGTGTGCGGTGATTGTAGCACAACCAGCACACCCATGCTTGCACCGTTCGCATGTATGTGCTATGCTCCGCCGGTGGACCGGCGCTGTCTGCCGCCGCAGGCCCTTCGCGCAGCGCAAAGGATCGACACTGTGCCCGGAGCCCGCACCCACGATATCATCACCGTCGTCACCGCCGCCGCACTGGTGCCGCCGGCGTACACCGCCTTCGCAGCCACCGACCCGCAAGGCGCCGCCGGGTCCACCGCGCTCCTGGTCGGCGCGCACCTCCTCTCCGGCATCATGTTCTCGCCGGACCTCGACATAGACTCGGCGATCGACGACCGCTGGGGGATCTTCTTCTGGATCTGGCGCCCGTACATGGTGCTCATCCCGCACCGCCGCTTCTGGAGCCACGGGCTGGTCATCGCCCCGCTGCTGCGGCTGGTCTACTTCTACCTCGTCCTCATGCTCCTGCTGTTCGGCCTCGGGTGGCTGCTGGCGCTGTTTGGCATCGTGCTGCCGGACTACCACGTGCGCCTGACGGTGCTCATCCGCGATCTGTTCGTCCGCTACCCCGAGCACGTGCGGACCTTCCTGATCGGGTTCATCACCGGCAGCGCCGCGCACACGATCGCCGACTGGCTGGTCACCAGCGGGAAGCGCTACCTGCGCATGCTCGGCATCCGCGTCCGGCGGGACTACTCGGACCACGACCGCTATGTCCCGCGCGAGCGCCGCGCCCAGCGCCGCGCGCGCTCCTGGTAGCGCCCGTCTCCATTCCTCCCGGCCGCGTGCGAGGCGCCGCGGAGCACATGCCAAGAGGGCCTGCAGACACGCTGCAGGCCCTCGGTCGTGTGTCTTCGTGTGTCTCTCGCGGAGGTGTCCGCCGGCGTCACACAAGTGTTATCCGCCCGACGCTCACCAGCGCGGCGAACAGGAGCAGCATCACGGCGCTCAGCACGACCAGCAGGCTCACGAGCTGGACCTTGCGCACAGGCTCTCGCGTGCTCCGCATCCCGAGCGCCCGCAGCGCTTCCTCCGGCGTGCCGCTCGCCCGCGCCTTCGGGCGGGAGGTGCTGAAGTAGCGCTGCGCGACCGTCGCCGCCAGCGTCGAGGGCCGGCTGTCGCTCTCTCTCGCCCGGTGGTTGAGCAGCTGCGCCAGCGCCGCTTCGGCAACCTCTTCCGGCCGCGGGGCAACCTCTTCCGGCCGCGGGGCCGCTTCTCCGCCCGCCGCCTCGCTGAGCAGCATCGGCTTGAGCTCGAGCGGCGGGGTGGAGGAGCCGCGCGCCCGCCCGCGGCTGGCCGCCTGGCTTGTTTTTGCTGGCTCCGCCTCAGTGTGCTCGCGTCGCTCCGCTGCCCGCTCCTCCTGCGCCGGCTCTCCCTCCGGCACCGGCGGCTCGTGGGCGTCGGTCGCCTGCGTGGCCGGCCGATCCTCTGTGGCTCCCTGCGTCAGGGCCGCGCGCAGCGCAGCAACTGCCGCCGCCTGATCCTGCTCGATCCCTTCCAGCTTCGCGCGCCGCTCGGCCCCCGGCTCCGACTCGCGCCGCGCCGCCGCCGCAGCCAGGCGGGCCGCCAGCGGGCTCGTCGCCCCCGACGTCGCCGGCTCGTGTCGTGTCGCCGCGGCCAGGCGGGCCGGCAGCGGGCTCGTCGCATCCGGCGTCGCCGGCTCGCGCTCCGTCTCTGCGCGGATGTCGGCCGGCGAGTCGCCCTCCGTCGCGGCTGGTGATGGCGCCGCGGCCTCAGGCGCAGGCTCGGCTACGCTGGCGATTGGCTCCTGGTGGCCATCTAGCGCGGCGAGCGCGCTCTGCGCCCGCTCGTTCGACGGGTTCAGCGCCAGGCAGCGCTCCAGGCAGTAGCGACGGCGTTCTGTCTCGGCGACGGCCTCGGCCAGCGCCAGCCAGACCTCCTCGTCTGTGGGATCTATGCGCACGGCCCGTCCCAGGATCTGGACGGCTTGTTCGCGGTCGCCCTGCCGCAGCGCCGCCAGCCCCTGCTGGATCAGGGCCGAAGCGGAGCGCTCGGGCGAAGTACTAGACATCGTAGTGACTCCTGAGTTGCACCGCTATACGTCCGGCGTTGGCGGCGCGATCGCAACGCCGATATCATACACCTCGCTCTTTACCAAATAATTACAGTTGAGGCTCGTTTGATGACCGGCTGTTAAGCCGCCTCTCAGCCCTCCGTCACCCGCCCGTAAGCGGTTCGCGCAGGGGCGCCGTGCTACAATACGGCCACGTGCTGCAACCCGGAGACCGACGATGACCGCGCTTGCGAACTCAACCCGCGGGCTGCTCGCCCTTCTGCTGATGGCCGCGCTGCTTCTCGCTAGCTGCGGTGTGCCGAACGCCGGCGGCAGCTTCGTCCCCCCGCCCGAGCCGGCGCCCTCGGCCGCTCAGCCATCCGCCGGCCAGCCGCCGACAGCTGCCGCGGCGACGCCGTCCAGCGAGCCAGCTCCTGCGACGACAGCTCCGGCGCCGGAGACGCCCGTCCCGACCGCCGCTCCGGTGCAGGAAGAGACGCCCGTCGCCTCCGAGCCGGCGGCGCCGGCCGAGACCGCTGTCCCCGCTGAGACCGCCGCTCCCGCCGAGACGCCGGCCGAGCCGGCCCCGGCCTTCGGCTCCGAGATCCTGTTTCTGCGCCAGGGGGATCTGATCGCGCTCGACGTGTCGACGCGCGCCGAGCGCCGGGTCGCCACCGACGTGCGCGACTTCGCCGCGACGCCCGACGGCGCCAAGATCGCCCTGGTGCGCGTCGTGAATGGCTCGACCGACCTGTGGCTCGTCCAGCGCGACGGCAGCGGCCTGACGCAGCTCAGCGTCGATGGGAACGACCGGATCGAGGCCACGCCCTCCTGGGCGCCGGACGGCCTGACGGTCGTCTACGCGGCCGCCGACACGGCCGAGCAGTACCCGCTGCGCTGGCCGGACTGGGGCGCCTGGTGCGCCGTGAGCCAGATCTACGCGCTCGACCTGCCCACCGGCACGCTGCGGCCGCTCGGCGCCGGGTGCGACCCGCAGTTCTCGCCGGATGGCCGCCGCATCGCCTTCGCCGCGCAGCCCACCCGGCCCGAGTTCGGGCTGGAGAGCTACGGCCCCACCACCGTGAACAGCGTCCGGCTGATCAACCGCCAGGGCCAGAACGGCTGGAACTTCGCGCAGGCGGCGGGGCCGGAGGCCGCGGGGAGGAGCGCCGGTCGGCTGGTGTACGCGCCGGCCTGGTCGCCCGATGGCTCCCAGGTGCTCTACCACCGCTTCTACGGCAACCAGGTGGAGGTGGATATCAACGTGAGCGAGCTGGGCGGCTCGTTCGAGGGCCAGGGCCAGCCGACGCTGGAGGGCGCCGGCTGGCTGCTCCCGGCGCGCTTCTCGCCCGACGGCCGCTCGTACCTGGTCACCGAGCACAACTTCAGCGACGCGCGCGGCTTCGGCGGCTACGATGCCTGGTCGGTCTCGGTGGTGCGCATGGAGGGCACGCGCAACGTCTTCCTGCCCAGCGGCGAGCTGGCGATGCGCGGGACGCTGCTGGGCGGCGAGCCGCTCGAGCGGGCGCAGCGCGCGGCCTGGTCGCCCGACGGCTCCGAGCTTGTGGTGCAGCTGCCGCCCGGCTGGCGGCCCGGGATCTCCGACCAGGAGCCGCTCGACCCGAGCGGCGCCGAGCGCCCCGGCGAGCTGTGGCGCTGGCGACCCGGCGCCGACCCGCAGGAGCGGCTGGTTGGGGACGTGGACTTCGCCTCGCCGCTGGCCTGGCTGCCGCCCGCGCCCCGCCTCGAGCTCGCCGCGGGCTACCGGCTGGCCTACCCGGCGAGCTGGCAGCTCGCGCCGTCCACCGAGTCCGAGGAGCGCACCGCGCTGGCGCCGGACACCCTGCAGCTGGTCAGCGCCGCGCCCTACGCCCCGCTGAGCGCGGACGAGCTCGGCTCCAAGACCGTCGCCGAGATGTTCCCGTCCCTCGTGCAGCCGGGCGGCGACAACGGCGACCCGATCGCCTGGCCGGACGGCAGCGTCTACCGCGAGTTTCGCAGCGTCGACGCGCGGGGCCAGCGGGTGGCCGGCGCAACCCGCGTCGCGCACGCCGCCGATGGCTCGACCGTCGTGCTGCTCTACCGCACCACGCCCGAGCGCTGGCCGCTCGACCGGCCCTTTGCCCAGGCGCTGCTCGCCCGCTCGGGGCCGGTTGGGTGACTTGGTGACTTGGTGATGGGGTGACAGGGTGACACGGTGATCTGTGGCCCGGCACAGGTCTCCGGTGTCTAAAAGTCACCCCGTCACCCCCTCACCCCGTCACCGGTCCGGAATAGTACGTCGTTGCGGGCGCACCACAGACATCCGAGCGCCATCCACACCCAGTCACCCCCTCACCCCGTCACTGGCTCAGGGGCGTCGCTCGGCCTGGGCCGCCGCCACAGCGCCAGCAGCAGGAGCAGCCCCGGCGGGACGAACACCAGCGCCAGCGCGACCGCCAGCGCCCGCGGCTCCCACCCCGCATCCGCCGCCACCCCGGTCACGTAGCTTGACGCGGCCGTGGCCAGCGTCAGCAGCGCCAGCTCCGCCGCGAACACCCGCCCGAGCAGCCGGTTCGGCACGTTGAGCTGCAGGAGCACCGTGCTGAACACCCACTGCGTGCTGCCGCCCATGTGGGCCAGCATCACCGCCAGCGCCGCCAGCCACAGCGAGGGCGCCGCGCTCATGAGCAGGTAGCCGAGGGCGCTGCACAGGATCGACGGCCCGATCATGCGCCGCAGGAAGGTCTGCGACGCGCCCCCGAGCCGCTGGGCGAGGAGCGGGCCGATCGCCGCGCCGACGCCGCGCGCCGCGTACAGCAGGCCGATGCTCAGCGCGCCGTCCGCCCCAACCGGGAAGATCTGCCGCCCGAACAGCGTGAGCAGCACCAGCACGCCCCCGCCGAGGCTCCAGAGCGCCTTGGCGAGCGCGTAGAGCGCGACATCGCGCCGCGACCGCAGGTACGCGACCCCCTCCGCCAGCTCCTGGACGCCGCTCGTGGTGGGGCGCGCGCCCAGGTGCTCCTCGCGGATCGGGATGCGCCAGATGATGACGCCGGAGAGCAGGAAGGAGGCCGCGTCGATGACGAAGGCCGCGTCGGTGCCGAGCGTCCCCGCCACCAGGCCGCCCAGCGCCGCCCCGATCGCCAGCATCGCCGACCACGTGGCGCCGCTGATAGCGTTGGCCGGCACCAGCTCCTCGCGGGTCGTCACCGCCGGGATCACCGCCGAGCGCGCCGGCTCGAAGAGGGCGGCCAGCACCACCTTCAGCACCGTGACCAGGTAGACGATCCAGATATCGCCGACATCGCGCACGAGGAGGAACAGCAGCGCCAGCAGCGCCCGCCCGACGTCGGCGAGCACCATCAGGTGCTTGCGCGGCAGCCGGTCGACCAGCACCCCGGCCCACGGCCCGACCAGGGTGGCCGGCAGGAGCTCGGCGACCAGCAGCAGGCCCACGGCCTGCCCCGAGCCGGTGAGGCGCAGCAGCAGGGTGTAGAGCGCGATCGAGTTGAACCAGTCGCCGAGCTGGCTGACGATCTGGCCGTACCAGAGGTGGCGGAAGGGGCGGTTGCTACGCAGCAGCGCGACGTAGCCGATTGAATGCGCAGACATCTGGGCGCCTCTGTAGCATAGAAACGGGCGCCCTATTATAGACGCCCCGCCGGGGCGCCTTGACGTGTGGCCGGCGATGACATGGGGAAGGGGTAGAGACGCGCCGCCGGCGCGTCTCGATGCGGTTGCGTAGGGCCGGCGGCGCGCCCGGCGTCGCTAGAGCACCGCGGCTGTGGCGGAGCTCCGGTCCACCCGGCGCTCCTGGCGCGCGCGGCCCTCCTCGATCAGCGCGGCGAAGTCGGCCGCGGAGCCGCCGAGCAGCGCCTCGGGGATCACGATGTCGTAGCCGGTGCGCTGGCGGCAGGTCGCCAGGTGGAGCGCCAGCTCCGCGTCGGCGGGGGGGCGGCTGGCGCGCAGGGCCGAGCGGACCAGCTGGAGCCCGCGCTCGATCGGGCCGGGCGCCTTCGGCAGCCGCTCCTCGTAGCTCTGAATATAGGGGCGCACGTCGCGCAGGGCGATGCCGAGCTGCCAGCGGCTGCCGAAGGCCAGCACGCTCGTGCCGCGCCAGGTCACCCCGACGCGCTCGATGTTCGACCAGGCGACGAAGGCCGAGGACTGGCCGAGGTTGAGCAGCAGCCCTTTGCGGTCGATCGTCACGCCGGCCTGCCGGTCGCGGCTCAGTGTCCAGAAGGCCAGGCCGGCCGCGAACAGCGGCAGCGCGCTGAGGAAGGCGCCGAGCGCAAGTA
Source organism: uncultured Roseiflexaceae bacterium (assembly GCA_937974195.1). Lineage (GTDB taxonomy): Bacteria > Chloroflexota > Chloroflexia > Chloroflexales > Roseiflexaceae > CALJIC01. Next base: position 63,458 of record CALJIC010000252.1, read on the forward strand.
CATTGTGCGCCAGATAGATGGGGGGCAGGCTCGCGCCGAACAGATAGCTGATAGCCCGCAGCACCGGCTCGGCCAGCAGCCTGGCGAAGAGCCCGGCGCCGATCACAATGAAGCAGCCGCCGAGGATCAGGAGCACAAGCGCGATCTTCCGCTATCGTGCGCGGTTGAAAGTCGTTCTCATCTCGTTCCTCTCGGGCGCGCTAACTACGCGACAGCAGCGGTGTCCAGACAGGGTGCCGAGCGGCACCGTTGCCGCTCAACGCCCTGGAGCCCCCTCCGTATGGGCAGCGGCGCAGCTCCCCAGCTCGCTGCCGTCCCCGGTCGGTCGTGGACCGGGGAGAACTCGTGACCAATGTACTATTCGGGGATTACCGGAGCGTTACTATGCAATGTGAGAACCGAGAACGTGAGAACCGAGAGCCGGCTACTCCAAGAACCACCTTTGCCGGAACCACCTTTGTCGGGAACCTGGTTTGCCGAGAACCGACTGCGGCGAGAACCAACTGCTCCAAGAACCGGCTGCGCCGGGAACCGGCCATGCCAAGAACCAACTTTCTGAGAACCGATTGCGCCGGAAACTGACTGAGCCGAGAACCAACTTTCTTTGCCGGAACCTACTTCGGCGAGAACTGGCTGCGTCGAGAACCAAGCTTTGCCGAGGACCGACCGCTCCAAGAACCGACTGTCTGAGAACCTACTTCGGTAAGAACAGAGTGTGCCGAGGGCCGATTGTGCCGGGGGATTTCTGGGGGAGGGTGCGCTGGTGCCGGGCGGCTTGCTGGGGCGGGGCGGGCGGCGCCCGTGTGGTATAATCCGCCGTTGTGACGCCGATACGGGGCGGGCAGGGGCCCGGCGGGGGCTGCAGCAGGTACGCAGCCAGGATCGGCGCCCCGGCCGGCACGGCGCGGCACGCAGCGGGAACGCGCGCCGGTGGCCGCCGGCATCGCTTTCCGCCGCCCCGCGGCTCCCGCTCTTGAGGCCGCCCGACCTGTTCGGGCGCGAGGAAACCCAGCATGACCACAGAGTCGGTCCCGGTGCTTGACTTCGGCTCGCAGACGGCGCAGCTGATCGTGCGCCGCGTGCGCGAGCTGGGCGTCTACAGCGAGCTCGTTCCGCACGACGCGCCCGAGGAGGAGGTGCGGCGGCTCAACCCGCGCGGCGTGATCCTCTCCGGCGGCCCGGCGAGCGTCTATGAGCCCGGTGCCCCCGAGATGCCCGCCTGGCTGCCGCGCTCCGGCCTGCCGATGCTCGGCATCTGCTACGGGATGCAGCTGCAGGCCCACGCGCTCGGCGGCCGCGTCGAGGGCGTGCGCCACCGCGAGTTCGGGCCGGCGACGCTGGTGGTGGACGAGCCGGGCGTCCTGCTGGCCGGCACGCCCGCCGAGCAGCCGGTCTGGATGAGCCACGGCGACCACATCGCCGCGCTGCCGCCCGGGTTCGTCGCCATGGCCCACAGCGCCGGCGCGCCCTTCGCGGCCGGCGGGGACCCGCGGCGCGGCTGGTACGGCATCCAGTTCCACCCCGAGGTGGTCCACACCCGCTACGGCCGCGAGATCCTGCGCAACTTCCTGTACGATGTGTGCGGCTGCGCCGGGGACTGGAAGGCGGCCAACTTCGTGGCCGAGGCGGTCGAGCGCGTCCGGGAGCAGGTGGGCGACGGCCGGGTGATCTGCGCGCTCTCGGGCGGGGTCGACTCGGCGGTGGCGGCGCTGATCATCCACCGCGCGATCGGCGACCGGCTGACCTGCGTGTTCGTCGACAACGGCCTGCTGCGGCAGGGCGAGGCCGAGCAGGTGGTGAGCACCTTCCGCGAGCACCTCCACGTCCCGCTGGTGGCGGTGAGCGCCGCCGAGGAGTTCCTGGCTGCGCTGGCCGGCATCGCCGACCCGGAGCAGAAGCGCAAGGTGATCGGCGAGAAGTTCGTGCGGATCTTCGAGCGCGAGGCGCGCGCCCTCGGCGACGTGCAGTTCCTGGCGCAGGGCACGCTGTACCCCGATGTGATCGAGAGCCGGGCGCCCGACCGCCAGAAGGGCGTGACGATCAAGACCCACCACAACGTCGGCGGGCTGCCGGCCGACATGCAGCTGAAGCTGGTCGAGCCGCTGCGCTACCTGTTCAAGGACGAGGTGCGCGCCGCCGGGCTGGAGCTCGGCCTGCCGGAGGAGTGGGTCTGGCGCCACCCGTTCCCCGGGCCGGGCCTGGCGGTGCGGGTGATCGGCCCGGTGAGCTGGGAGCGGCTCGAGACGCTGCGGCGGGCGGACGCGATCTTCATCGAGGAGCTGCGCGCGGCCGGCCTGTACCGCGCCACGCAGCAGGCCTTCGCGGTGCTCCTGCCAGTCCAGAGCGTCGGCGTGATGGGCGACTACCGCACCTACGCGGATGTGATCGCGCTGCGCGCGGTGACGACCGAGGACTACATGACGGCCGACTGGGCGCGGCTGCCGGAGGACCTGCTGGCGCGCGCCAGCAGCCGGATCGTCAACGAGGTGCCCGGCGTCAACCGCGTGGTGTACGACATCTCCTCCAAGCCGCCGGCGACGATCGAGTGGGAGTGATCGGGGCCCGCCGATCTACCTTCTAGCATGACCCTCGCTACTGCCCCCGGCAAGCTGATCCTGTGCGGCGAGCACGCGGTGGTCTACGGGCGGCCGGCGATCGCGCTGCCGCTCTCCGGCGTGCGCGCGCGGGCCTCCGTCGATCCCGGGCCGCCCGGCTCGGGCATCCGCCTCCACGCGCCGGCCCTCGGGCGATCCTGGTCGCTCGCCGAGGCCCCCGACGACCCGTTCTCCGAGCTCGTCGCCGCCCTCGTCGCCCGCTGCTCCCCGGCGTGCGCGCCCGATTTCGAGGTTGTCATAACGTCGGACATCCCGATCGCGAGCGGCATGGGCAGCGGGGCGGCGATCGCCACGGCGCTGGTGCGGGCGGTGGCCGGGCACCTCGGCGCCGAGCTGTCCGCCGCGGAGATCTCGGCGCTGGTGTACGGCAGCGAGCGGCGCTTCCACGGCACCCCGAGCGGGATCGACAACACGGTGGTGGCGTTCGAGCGGGCGGTGTGGTTTGTGAGGACGAAGAACCGAGAACGTGAGAACTCAGAACCTGAGAACCGAGAGCGTGAGAACTCAGAACCTGAGAACCGAGGGCGTGAGAACCGAGAACCAGGGGAGCAGGGTGGTTCTGGGTTCTCCCTACTTGGTT
>CALJIC010000253.1 GCA_937974195.1 uncultured Roseiflexaceae bacterium
CGCGCTCCCCCGGCTGGCAGGGGCTTAGCAGCCCCCGCCAGGCCACCCCCGCAAGAGAGGCCGCCTCGCAGGTGGCGCCCGTTGTCATGCCTGCGGGGACGCGGAGCCGGCTGCCGCCGCGCCCCGAACAGTCTCCTGGAACCCCGGTGATATTGATATGGGGATGTGGGCGAGAAGCGGAATGCGCAACGGGCGCTGGTGTGCAGAGGCATGACAACGGGAGGTCAGCACACGGTTGCCTTCATTTGGGGTGCAGGGGCAACGCCCCTGCCGCGGGGGTGCTGGGGGCCGAGCAGGCCCCCGGCCCGGGGCGCGGGGCGGAGCGCCCGCGAAACAGAGGCAGAGTGTCCGCGAAGGAACGGGAAGCCGGGGCGGAGCGCCCGCATGGGCCACACCAGCCAGCGCGGCGAGTGCGGGCCACAGGAGGGGCGCGGGGCGGAGCGCCCGCGAAACAGAGGCAGAGCGCCCGCGAAGGCACGGGGCGCGGGGCGAAGCGCCCCTACCGCCCATCCTTGCGCGCAGCGCCCAGAAACCGAGCCGTCAGCTCGGGCAGCCGCCTCACCGAGCCGGAGCGCACCATCGCCGGCGGCAGCGAGTCCAGGAACAGCTGGCCGTACTTCTTGGTCAGCAGCCGCTTGTCCAGCACCGCCACCACCCCGCGGTCCTCGCGCGAGCGGATGAGCCGCCCGAAGCCCTGCTTGAAGCGCAGGATGGCCTGCGGCACGGCGTACTCGTTGAAGGCGTCCGCCATCCCCTCCGAGCGCGCCGCGAACACCGGGTCGTTCGGGACGCTGAAGGGCAGCTTGGCGATCACCAGCACCGAGAGCGCGTCGCCGACCACGTCGACGCCCTCCCAGAAGCTGGTGGTGCCGAGCAGCACGGTGCGCGGGAACTCCTTGAAGCGCTCGAGCAGCGAGCGCCGCGAGCCGTCGATCCCCTGGCCGAGCACCGCGATCCCGGCGTCCTCGAGCGGCTCCTGGATGGCCTTGTAGGTCTGCCGCAGCGCGTTGTTGGCGGTGAAGAGCGCCAGCATCCGCCCGCCGCTGGCCTTGGCCAGCTCGATGATCGTGTCCTCGACCATGCGCTGGTAGGGGTGCTGCTGGTTCGGCTCGGGGATGTCGTTCGGGATGTAGAGCAGCGCCTGGCGCTCGTAGTCGAACGGCGAGTCGAGGTGCAGCTCCTCGATCTCGCTCAGCCCGATCCGCTCCTGCACGTAGCTGAAGTCGCCCGCCACCGAGATCGTCGCCGAGGTGAGCACCGCGCTGGCCTTCTGCTCGAACAGGTTGGCGCGCAGCAGCTCGGCCACGGAGAGCGGGGCGGCCGAGAGGGTCAGCGTGTCCCGCTGGCGGTCGTGGGTGATCCAGGTGACGAGCTGCTCCTCGCCGCCGACGATGATGTGGCCGATGTTGACGCGCGTGTCGGTCGCGGTGCGCTTGAGCGCCTGCACCCGCATCAGCAGCATCTCGTACTCCAGCAGGTCGGCGTCCTCCAGGCCGGCCAGCAGCGCCTCCAGCTGCCCCAGCCCCTCGCCGATCTTCGTCAGGTGCAGGCTCAGGTTCTCCCAGGCGCGCTCGACGGCCGCCCAGGACTCGTGGCGGCGGATCGCCGGCGTGATGCGCAGCCGCGAGTCGTAGGCGGTGACCTCGGCCTCCCGCAGCACGAAGGCAGTCAGCAGGTTGAAGCAGTCGTAGACGGCGCTGCGCGCCTGCTCGACGGCCGGCCGCAGCGCCTCGGCGATCGCCGTGGCTTTGTCCATATCGCCCTGGCTGGCGCCGCTCTCGCGGAAGTGGACCGGCAGCTCGGACAGCAGCCCGCCCACGATGTTCGCGCCGCCCTCCTGGTGCAGGTCGTTCAGGAAGTTGATCAGCCCCTCCTGGTCCACGTTGAAGCTGAACTGGTCGGTGGCGACGTCCTCCAGGTTGTGCGCCTCGTCGATGATCAGGTGGTCGTAGCGCGGGATGACGTCGGTCTCCACCACCAGGTCGGCGAGCATGAGGGCGTGGTTCACCACCACCAGGTGGGCCGCCTCGGCCTGCTTGCGAGCCTTGAAGAAGAAGCAGTCGTTGAAGTCGGCGCACTTGGGGCCGGGGCAGGCCTCGAAGGCGGCGCTCATGCGGCCCCAGGCGGCGCTCTCGCGCTCGCTCAGCATCAGCTCGGCCCGGTCGCCGGTGGAGGTGGTCGGCAGCCACAGCTGCACCTTGAGCAGCGCGCGCACCTCGTCCGCCAGCAGGCGCCCGTCGCGCCGCAGGTCCTTGTAGCGCTTGAGGCACAGGTAGTTGCCGCGGCCCTTGAGCAGCGCGGCGGTGAAGGGCGGCTCGCGCCCGTTGGCGGGGGCGTCCGGCCGCTCGCCGGCCATGATCCGCTGCAGCGCCGGGATGTCCTTGAAGAACAGCTGGTCCTGCAGGTTGATGGTGTTGGTGGAGATCACGACCCGCTGGCCGCGCTGGGCGGCGAACATCGCGGCCGGGACGAGGTAGGCCAGCCCCTTCCCGGTCCCGGTGCCCGCCTCGACCATCAGGATCTCCTGGTTGTTGAAGGCCTCCGCCACCGCCTGCGCCATCGCGACCTGCTGCTCGCGCTGCTCGTAGCCGGGGAACGCCCGGCCGAGCGGCCCGTCGGGCGCGAAGAAGCCGCGCACGGCGTCGATGTCGAGCGGCCGCTCGTCGCCGGTGGGCTTGAGCGGCACCAGCTTCTCGTCCTTCGCCGGGCGGGCGGTCTCCTGGACGGCGGCGGCCTCGACGAAGACAAGCCTCGCCTTCGAGCGCTGGATCTCTTCGAACAGCTCGCGCAGCGGCCACTGGATGCGCTGCGTCAGGCGGATGATGTCGTCCAGCTCGCTCAGGCTCAGGCGCTCGATGCGCTCCAGCATGTGCAGGAAGACCTGCCGGGCGGCGTGGGCGTCGCTCAGCGCGCGGTGCGCCTCGTCGTGCTCGATGTCGAGCGCGGCGGTGAGCGCGCCGAGGCGGTAGGCCGGCGCCTGCGGCATCAGCAGCGTCGCCAGCTCGAAGGTGTCGAACGCGGGCTGGGGCAGGCGCATGCTGTGCGCCTGGAGCATGCGCAGGTCGAAGTCGACCGAGTGGCCGACGAGCGGGTAGCTCTTGAGGAAGCGCGCTAGGTCGGGGGCGATCTCCGAGAAGCGCGGCGCGTCGGCGAGCATCTCGGGCGTGATGCCGGTGAGCCGGCTGACTTTGAGCGGCAGGGTGTGGCGCGGGCGCACCAGCTGCTGGAAGGTCTCGAGCACCTCGCCCGCGCGGAACTTGACCGCGGCGACTTCGATGATTTCGTCAATGCCGGGCTGCAGCCCGGTGGTCTCAACGTCGATGGCAACGTAGATGCGGTCCATGCCCTGCCCTTCGCACACAGAGTGCTGTATTATACTGTATGCTCACCTGTTCTGGTATCGTGCGAGAGCAGGGTTTGTGCGCGGAATCCTCTGAGATCGGCGAAGCCGCTCCATCTCTCACCTGCCGTGGGCGCCGCGTCGCTCCTGGCGGTGGCCTCGCCCTCACACCCTGTGGAGGGGTTTGGGGTGTTGTAGCGCATCAGTCTGTGCCTGGGGAACGGGCATCGGTGTCGGTGGGCATGACAACGGGCAGACTGGCACGGTTCGCGTTCTCTTGCGGGTCCAGAGCCTGCGGCCCTGGCGCGGGTGGTGTAGGAGGGCCGGCGCCGGCCCTCCTGCCCGGGTGCAGGGCACAGCGCCTGCAGGAACAAACCCAGGTGCAGGGCGGAGCGCCTGCACGAGCGCCTGCGGAACACGCTTGGGTGCAGGGCGGACCACCGCGTAAGCCCTGTCAAGTAGAGCTTCCCCGGCGGGCGGCGCTCGGCTGGCAGAGAAGCGCCCCGGCAGGGCTGGTACGCCGCGCCGGGGCCGATACGATCCCTGGGCGTCTCTAGCGGTCCTCGACGCTCGGGCGGGCGCCGAGCGTGACCTGCAGCTCGCGCTGCTGCCCATCCGGGTAGACCACGCTGAGCGTGACGGTGTCGCCGGGCTGCTTGTTGAGCTCCAGGTAGCTGATCACCTGCGCGTCGGATGTCACCGGCGTGCCGTCGAGAGTCGTCAGCACCGCCAGCCCCTCCAGCCCCGCCTGCGCCACCGGGCTGTCGGGCCTACTGGGCTGGATCAGCACGCCCGCGGTCGGAAGGCCGGCCTGCTCGGCCTCGAGCGTCGTCACCGTCCGCAGCCCGACGCCCAGGTAGGGGTGCTGGTAGGCGCCGCTCTCGATCAGCGCCGGCACCACCTTCTTGACCAGGTTGACCGGCACGGCGAAGCCGATCCCCGAGTTGGTGCCGGTCCGCGAGAGGATGGCGGTGTTCACACCGATCACGCGCCCCGAGGCGTCGAGCAGCGGCCCGCCGGAGTTGCCGGGGTTGATGGCGGCGTCGGTCTGGATGGCGCCGCCGATCGAGTAGCCGCCCCGGTCCTCCTGGATCGTCCGGCCCAGCGCGCTCACGATGCCGGTGGTCACGGTGCGGTCCTGGCCGAGCGGGTTGCCGATCGCGATCGTCAGCTGGCCCACCCGCAGCTCGTTGGAGTCGCCGAGCTCCAGCGGCTGGACGTCGTCCGGGAGCCTGTCGACGCGCACCACCGCCAGGTCGCTGTCCGGGTCCGCCCCGATCACCTGGCCGAAGGTGGTGAACAGCCCGCTGAACGCCACGACCACCCGGCCGCCGCTGCCGGCGATCACGTGGTTGTTGGTCACGATGTGGCCCTGGTCGTCGTACAGGAAGCCGGAGCCGAGGCCGCCGGGGGTCTCGATCCGCACCACCGATGGGGCGACGCGCTCGAACACAGATGTGATGATCGGCTCCTCGTCGGCGGCGGGCGTCGGCTGAACGGCCGGCGGCTGCGGCGCCTGCTGCTGCACGGGCACAGGCTGAGGCGCGGCGGACCCCTCTTCTTCCTGAAGGACCGCCGCGTCGGCCGAGGCGACGGCGGCGGTGGGGGCCGGCGTCGGAACATCAGTCGGGACGGCAGTCGGGGCGGCGCCGAGGCCGCCGGCGCCGCCCCGGCTGCACATGGTCAGCGCGAGGACGAGCGCCGGGATGGCGACGCCGCGGAGGTAGAGTTGATTGCTCATACTGACCTGCCCTCTATCGCTACCACCCATCTGCGCAGGCGCCGGCGCATCTGGTGGATAGCTCGTTCGGTTCTCCCGCTGCGCGAGTGTCGGCCGCGGGCGCCGGGCTCGCTGGCAGCCTCAGGCGCCGCGGATCGCCTGCACATGCACGATGCAATACCGGTGCCACCGCGCAGGTCCGCGAGCCACACGGCGTCTGCGGCGGGGAGAAGCGGAGGGCCTGCGGCTTGTGTCAAGGGGAGGGCAATCGCCCGGCCGAACAGGCCCAGCGATTCGCCGAAGGGCGCAGGACAGGGGGAGAGGGCGGGGATGTGGCTGGCGCGGCGTGCCCGCCGCAGCCGGGGGCGCGGGGCTCAGCGGCGGTACTCCGCCCCGCAGTCGCCGATCGCGCGGTAGAGATCCCGGCCGCGCAGCAGCACGACGTTGATGCGGTTGAGGTCCCGCTGGTCCAGCCGCAGGTCGAAGACGCGCGCGTTCTCGGCGATGTGCTCGGAGATGCCCAGCCGCGCGCCGATGATCACCCCCGCGACCGCCGGGCGGTCGAGGATCGCGCGCACCGCGACGTTGGCGATCGAGACCCCGTGCCGGTCGGCCACCTGCTTGAGCGCCGCCAGCAGGTCTTGGAACAGATCCCACCCGCCCCAGAGGTCGATCATCTGCTTGTACTTGCGCAGGCTGGCGGTGTTGAGCTCGGCGCTGCTCGGCTCCGGGCGGCCCAGGTACCGCTCGGAGATCAGGCCGCCCGCGAGCGTCCCGTAGGTCAGCAGGCCGATCCCGTGCTGGCGGCAGAGCTCGACCATCTGCACCTCGGGGCGCCGGTCGATCAGCGAGTACTGCACCTGGTTCGTGAGAATCGGGATGCCGCGCTCGATGATCCTGCGGGTGTGCTCGGTGTCGAAGTTGGTGAGGCCGAGGTAGCGGATCTTCCCCTCGGCCCGCAGCGCCGCGAGCGCATCCAGCGCGTCGAGGTAGCCCGGGTCGCGGTACTCCCACCAGTGGAACTGCAGCAGGTCGATGGCCTCCACGCCCATCCGCCTGCGCGAGCGGTCGACCGCCTCCTCGACGAGCTGGCGGGTGATGCGCGCCGGCTGCGGCACCCACTTCGTGAACACCTGCGTCTCCGCAAGCGCCGCCTCGCCCCGCTCCGCGGCCAGCCTGCCCCGGAAGGCGCCGATGAAGTCCTCCGCGGGGCCGTAGTGGTCGGCCACATCCCAGGTGGTGAAGCCCGCGTCGTGGTAGTCGAGCATCTGCGGGATGCCGCGCTGCGGGTCGATCGGGCCATGCGCGCCGGAGAGCTGCCAGAGGCCATTCACCAGGCGGTGGATTCGTAGGTCTGGCGCCAGATGAACATAACGCTCGCCGCGGTCAGTCATGCCTCGCTCCTCGCCGTGCGGTTTTCAAAGTGACCTGGGTGGCGTGCTATACTCGTGGGCCAAGCGCTGGGAGCCACATGGTACAGCAGATTCCTGCGCGCGAGAGCCGCCGCCGGCGTGCTGGGGAAGGGTTCGCTTCCCACAAAGACCGCCGCTCGGCGGACGATCGGGGCCCGCGGAGGGGCGCAGCATGATCGAGATCGTCGAGTACCGCGAGCAGTGGCCGGCTGAGTTCCGCGCCATCGCCGGCGATCTGCGCCGGAGGCTCGGGCCGCTCGCGCTGCGGATCGACCACATCGGCTCCACCTCCGTGCCTGGGCTGGCGGCCAAGGACCGGATCGACATCCAGGTGACGGTCGCCTCGGCCGCTGATCTCGACGAGGCCGCGGCGCTGCTCGCTGCGGCCGGCTACGCGGCGCGCCCCGCCGTCAGATCCGACCACGTCCCGCCCGGCGGCAGCGCCGCGCCCGACGAGTGGTCCAAGCGCTTCCTGGTGCAGCGCGCCGGCGAGCGCGCCGCGAACATCCACATCCGCGTGGCCGGGCGGGCCAACCAGCGCTACCCGCTGCTGTTCCGCGACTACCTGCGCGCGCACCCGGCCAGCGCGGCGGCCTACGCGGAGCTGAAGCGGCGACTCGCCCTGAACCTGGCGGACCCGGGCACCTACGCCGACGTCAAGGACCCGGCGTGCGACCTGATCGCCGTCGCGGCCGAGAGCTGGGCTGCGGCGTCGGGGTGGCGCCCCGGCCCCTCCGACGCGTGACCCGGCCGCGGTCACGGCGCGCAGGCGATCTCCGCCCGGTCGAGCATGAAGAACGGCGGTCTGCCGAACTCCCCTTCGGCCAGGTTGGAGATCTGCACCTGGTTGCGCCCGGCCCGCAGCAGCCCGCCGTCGAAGGTGAACGCGTGTACGTCCCAGGTGCCGGTCTCGAGCTCGTAGTCGTCGTCTGGCAGCGGGTTCGGGCCGCGGTAGATCTCGGTCCCGTTGACCTCCACCAGGATCGGTGTCTTCGCCGCCCCCTCCGAGTCCATGCCCTCGACGCTGAGCTGCGCCGTGCAGGCGGGCGACGCCTGTAGCTCGAACTCGGCGTGCATCGAGCTGTACTGCGTGTGCGCGCCGTAGATCCACGTCGCGGTGCGCCCGCCATAGGTGCGCCCGGCCGAGTAGCGGTAGCCGCCCTGCCAGACGTCGTCGTCGAGCAGAACCGGCAGCCCGGCGGCCGCCTCCGTCCGGGCGGCGTTGCCGCGTGCCAGGATTATGCCAACGACGACGGCGAGGAGCGCTAGCGCCGCGACGATCATCCAGGGCCGGGCTCGCCCGCGGAGAGGCGCGGCTGGAGCGGCCGGTGCCGGAGGAGGCTCTGGCTCCAGCGCCGGGGCGGTCTCAGGCTCCGGCGCGAGGGGCGGCGCGGCGGGCCGCGCACCTGCCGGCAGAGCTGCGGGTGCGGCGCGCTCGAGCTGGGCGGCGAGCCCGGAGAGCACCTCCGCCAGCTCCGCGGCCGTCTGGAAGCGCTCGTTAGGGTCCTTGGCGAGCGCCTTGAGCAGCACCGGCTCCAGCGCCGCGGGGAGGGCCGGGTTGAACAGACGCGGGGCCGGCGGCGGCTGCTGGATGTGCTGGAGCACCACCGCCAGCGCGCTCTCGCCGCGGAACGGCGTGCGCCCCACCAGCATCTCGTAGAGCATCACGCCCGTGGAGTAGATGTCGGCGCGGGCGTCGACCGGCTGGCCGGTGGCCTGCTCCGGCGCGATGTAGTCCGGCGTGCCGATCGTCTGGCCGGTCATGGTGAGCTGGCTGGCCTCGCCGCCGAACCGCGCGATGCCGAAGTCCGCCAGCAGCGGCCAGTCCGGCTCCGGCAGGAGCACGTTGCCGGGCTTGATGTCGCGGTGAACGATGCCGCGGCCGTGCGCGTAGTGGAGCGCGTCGAGCAGGCGGGCGATGAGGCGCAGCGCCTGCGCGGGCTCGAGCGGCCCCGAGGCCAGCAGGTCGCGCAGGGTGCGCCCGCCCTCCACGTAGCGCATGACCAGGTACTGCAGCTCGCCCTCCTCGCCGAAGTCGTAGACCGGCAGGATGTTCGGGTGCTGGAGCTGGGCGATGGCGCGCGCCTCACGCGCGAACCTGGCGGCGAACTGCGGGTCCGCGCTGCGGTGCAGCACCTTGATCGCCACATCGCGCCCGAGCGACACCTGGTGGGCGCGGTAGACCGCGGCGGCCCCGCCGCGCCCGATGACCTCGGCGAGCAGATAGGGGCCGAGGCGCATGTTGGCAAGGCTGTCGGTCCGCTGCGTCATCGGTCCTTTAGATCAGGTGCAGGCGCGTCTGGCGCCCGTCCAGCCAGCGCATCCGCCCGCCGGTCATGACCGCGTCCTCCTCGAGCGCGATGCGGACGTCCTGTCCCCCCCACTCCGGCACGCTGTGGACCACGTTCAGCTCGATCGCGTAGCAGGTGTCGTCGTAGATCGGGTAGTCGCCGCGGCCGGGCACGCCGCCCTGCTGGTCCCACAGCCCGATCGTCGGCCCGGCGGCGTGGCCGTGGTAGCCGAGCGGGTGGCTGTAGATGCTCGGCCGGAGCCCTTCCGCACGGGCGCGTCCGAGGGCGGCGGCCAGCACCTCGTTGCCGGTGCGCCCGACCTGCATCGTCTCCATGAGGATGTCCTGCAGGCGGTTGCCGGCCGCCAGCGCGGCCTGCAGGCCGGCGGGGGCCTCCTGCTCGTCCGGCAGCAGGACGTAGGCGTGCTGCTGCTGGTCGGTCGCCAGGCCGAGGTAGGAGAAGCCCACGTCGCAGTGGAGCAGGTCGCCCGGCTCGATCACCGTCCGGCGCGCCTCCGGGGCGTCGAAGCGCAGCCCCGGCGCCTGGATGTCGACGGTCGGCTGGAACCACGCCTGCAGCCCCAGGTCCAGGATCGTCTGCCGGAACCACCAGACCACATCCTCGGTCGTCGTGACGCCGGGGGTGATCACGCGCCGCGAGAACGCCTCGGCGACGATCGCGTGGCACATGGCGACGATGGCGGGGTAGGCGTCGATCTCGGGCGGGATGCGGCGCTCCAGCCAGCCGACCGCGAGCCGCTCGGCACCGCGCACCCGCGCGGTGTACGTCGGCCCCAGCGCTGATGTGATCTGCACGTACTCGCTGTGCGTGAGCCCGTCGCCGAAGGCGAACGTCTCCGAGATGTTCAGCCCGATCGACTGCGGGTCGCGCTCGTGGACCACGCGCCGCAGGCAGGCGAACTGGTCCTCGGCGGCCGGGTCCCAGGCGCGCACGTACAGGTCGCCGAAGCCGTAGCGGTCCAGCGTGAGCCGCTCGACGCTCCCGTCCGGCCGGCGGCTGAAGACCAGCACGGTCCGGCGGCGGGCGGCCATCGCCGGCTCGGGGAGCAGCGTCAGGATCACCGGGTCCTCGTTGTACTCGCGCGCCGCGACGATCCACATGTCGAGGCCCTCGCGGGCCATCAGCTCCGGCAGCAGCGCCTCGAGGCGCTGGCGCAGCCAGGCGTTGCGCAGCTCGGCGCGCTGACGGAGCGGCAGGATCTGTTCCCGCAGGCGCTCGAAGGGCGTCTCGGCTCCTGCCGGCCGTTTGCTCATGGCGGTCCTCATTGGATGTGACAGGGAGGGCGATGTGCCCGGCGAGTATACCATACGCCGCGCGGCTGCTTTGCCGTTGACTCGACCCTCCGAACCCTCTCTGTACGCCAGTAGCAGGAGCGCCCACAAGAGTCAACGGGCGGTCAACGCCGAGTCAACGGCGCCTCGTATGCTGCTTCCATCTAAATCTGGTTAAACGGAACTGGAGGACCACCAATGGCCAAGAAGATTGTGCGCGCCGTGCTCGCCGCCCTGCTCGTCGGTACGATCGCCCTCGCCGCGACCGCTCCGTATGGCGCTCCCGGCACCCGCAAGTCGAGCTCCATCACCCTCTCGATCTCGCAGTAGCAGCATGACGCTCCTGACGCTCTACGCCCTGAGCGCCCTGCTCGGTCTGTTCATCGCGCTCTGGCGCTCGCCGCGGCTGCCGCGCTACAACCTGCTGGTGGTGATCGCCGCGGTGCCCCAGCTCGGCAGCCTGCTGCAGATCGACGTGCCCGGCATGTTCCTGGTGTCGGCGGCGGGGCTCGCGATCTGGTGCCTGAGCAACCGCGCGATCCCTGGCGTGCTCGTCGTCGGCGCCGGGGCGCTCATGAACCTGGCCGCCATGGCGCTGTACGGCGGCCGGATGCCGATCACGGCCGACGTGCTCGCCGCCCTCGGCCAGCTGGCCGAGCCGGGGACACACCTGGCCGGCTCGAAGGACGTCGTCGTCGCGTCATCGCCGCTGTGGCTGCTGTCCGATTGGCTGATCGTGATGTCCGAGCCGTTCGTGCTGGTCGTCAGCCCAGGCGACATCCTGGTCGTGCTCGGGATTCTGCTCTGGCTCATTCTCAGCCCGCACGAAGAAAGGCAACCGGAGATGCTCACCGTACACGCCACCCCCATGCCTGTGGAGCCCTTCGCCCGCCTGATCCCCGGCCAGAGCGCGCGCCCTGCGCTGACCCGCCTGGCGCTGCTGGCGGCGGCCAACCCGGCGTTCGCCGAGCGGCTGCTTCAGGATCCGCTGGCCGCAGCAGCGGCCCACCCGCACTACCACGTGCAGCTAGACGCGCACGACCGCGCGACGCTGCACGCCATCCGCGCCCGCGCTCGCACGGTCGGTGAGTTTCTCGGCGAGCTGGCCGATGTTGTGGACGGAAAGTGAAGCCGCTTGCCGACACACAGCCCTGCCTGCCGAGCCCGACGGAGGTTGCCACCTACCTGCGACAGCTCGCTGAAGCGGCGGATGGTGCGGCCTTCTTCGACGCTCTGCGCGAGGCGCTGCCGCTCCTGTTCCCACGAGCCCGGATCGACCTGCTGCTCGGCGGGGCGGCCGGGCTCGAGCCGCCGGCGCTGAGCGTCGGCGAGGACACGGAGTGCGTGCCGGCGCGCGTCCGCGGCGTCTCGGCGCACGTCGAGTGGCTGGCGGCGCACGGCTTCGAGGATATCTCGACGCTGCCGCTGCGCGCCGCCGGCCGCCAGCTCGGCTGGCTGGTCATCGCCCGCCACGATGCGGTGGAGCCGGCGATCCTCGCGCTCGCCAGCAATGTGGCGGCGGTCATCGCCCTGCGCCTGCTGAGCGACCAGGTGGCGGCGGAGCTGGAGCAGCGCGACGCGCGGGCGCGCCTGCTCGAACGGCGCCTGCGCGACGCCGAGGATGTCCGGCTGCGGGCGACGCTCGCCGCCGGCGCCGCCCACGACGTCGGCAACCTGCTGGCGTCGGTGCTCGGCCACGTGCAGCTGATGCTGCACGATGCCCCGCCGCACATGGTCAGCGACCTCGAGACGATCGAGCGCGCCGCCCGCGACGGGCACCACCTGCTGCGCCGGATGCTGACCGCCCGCGCGGCCCCTTCGCCGGCGATCGAGGCGCCCGAGACGCTGCTCCCGGCCCTCGTGCACGATGTGATCCGCCTGACGCAGCCGTTCTGGGAGGCGCACCCGTCCGTCACCGTGCGCATCGGGCTCGGCCCGGTCCCGCCGGTGCGGGTCCACGCCGCGGAGCTGCGCGAGGTGCTCGTCAACCTGGTGATGAACGGCATCGCCGCCATGCCCGAGGGCGGCACGCTCACGGTGCTGACGCGCGCCGCGGCCGACCGGGTGCTCGTCGAGGTCAGCGACACGGGCCCCGGGCTGACCCCCGAGCAGCTGGAGGCGATCTTCGAGCCGCTGGCCACCAGCCGCGAGACGGGCAGCGGGCTCGGCCTGGCGGTGAGCCGGGCGATCGCCGAGAGCTACGGCGGCTCGCTGGTGGTGCGGAGCGAGCCCGGACAGGGCGCCACGTTCACGCTGAGCCTGCCGATAGCGGCGGAGCGCGCTCGCGGCTGAGGGCTGATGAGTGCCTGCGGCCGCGCCCTAGCGGCCGAACGCGAGCACGACCAGCGCGGCGGCTACGAGCTCCGCGTCGGCCTGCCGCGCCACCTCGTCGCACGCCGCCAGCTCGCCGGCCGAGAGGCGCGGCGCGGCCCGTGAGCGCAGGGCGCGCCACGGGACGAGCGGCAGCTCGAGGTGCGCCGGGTCGGCTGCCGGCTCGAGCAGGAACGCCCGGCACTGGGGCCCGGCGAGCCTGCCCGCTGCAAGCAGCTCGCGCAGATCGCCCCCGAGGTCCGGGCTGCCCGCCCACTCCGGCCAGCGGCGCCCGCCCAGCGCCGCCGCCTCCACCAGGCGCGCCGCGAGCTCGGCGGGCCAGGGGATCACCTGCGCCCACTGCTGCGATGCGGTGACGAACAGCGCCGGCGCGCCCGGCCGCAGCGCGCGCCCCAGCCCGCGCACCACCTCGGCGGGCCGCTCGAACAGGCCGAGCGCGGCGATGCAGACCGCCGCGTCGAGCGAGCGGTCGCGCAGCGGCAGCGCCCCCGCGTCGCCGATCATCGCCCCCACCACAGGCTTGGCGCGCCGGCCACCATCCAGGTAGGAGCGCGCCGCAGCTGCGTCGCGGTCCACCCCGATGATCCGCACCCCCGGCCCGAACGCCTCGGCGAGCAGCCCGAGCTTATCCCCCGGCCCGCAGGCGAGGTCCAGCGCCGTCCCGGTGTGCGGGAGCGGCGCCTGGGCCAGCACGTGGCGCAGGATCGGCAGCATTGGCGCGTGAAGATCCTCGAGCATCGCGCCGAGTATAGCACCGAAGTGTATAATGCTCCGAGGCTGGGGCGAGAGCGCCCACCTGAAGCGAGCGAACCTGGATGATGGACCGAGACGACATCCTGCGGCTGACCGCGCTGGCCTCCTGCGCCGGCTGAGCGGCGAAGATGGGCCCGGCGGCCCTGGCGCAGGTTCTGCGCCGCCTCTCCATCCAGGCCAGCCCTGACCTGCTGGTCGGCCTCGGCGTGCCCGACGACGCCGCGGTGCTGCGGATCGCGGACGACCTGGCGCTGGTGCAGACGGTCGACTTCTTCCCGCCGATCGTCGACGACCCCTACACCTTCGGCGCGATCGCCGCGGCCAACGCGCTCAGCGATGTGTACGCGATGGGCGGCCGCCCGATCCTGGCGCTGGCGATCGCCGCGTTCCCGGAGAACCTCCCGCCCGATGTGATCGCCGCGATCCTGCAGGGGGGCGCGGACAAGGTGGCCGAGGCCGGCGCGGTGGTGGCCGGCGGCCACACAGTGGTGGACAGCGAGCCGAAGTACGGGCTGTGCGTCACCGGGCTGGTGCACCCGGACCGCGTCACGGCCAAGGCCGGCGCGCGGCCCGGCGACGCGCTGCTGCTGACCAAGCCGCTCGGCACGGGCGTCATCACGACGGCCCAGAAGCGCGGCGTGGTGAGCGCGGAAGAGCTGGACGCGGCGGTCGCGAGCATGCTGCGTCTGAACCGGCGCGCGGCCGAGCTGGCGGCCGAGGTGGGCGTCCACAGCGCCACCGACATCACCGGCTTCGGGCTGCTGGGCCACGCCGGGGAGCTGGCGCGCAACAGCGGCGTCGGGATGCTGATCGGCGCCGGGCGCGTGCCGCTGCTGCCCGGAGCGCTGGATCACGCGCGGGCGGGCGTCGTGCCGGGCGGGCTGGGGCGCAACCGCGAGTTCCTGCTGGCCGACGGCTTCGTGCGCCTCGAGGCGGGGCTGGACGAGGCGCTGGCGAGCCTGCTGTTCGACCCGCAGACCTCGGGCGGGCTGCTGCTGGCGCTGCCGGCCGAGCGTGCCGCGGAGCTGCAGGCGCGCATGGCGGCGGCTGGAGAGACGTGCTGGGAGATCGGGCAGGTGGTGGAGGGGGAAGGGATCAGCGTGACAAAGTGACCGGGTGGCGCGGCGACGAGGTGACCGGGCGACGCGGTGACAGGGCGTTCAAGACGGCTCGTGCGTCATACGAATGCCGGGTGCCAGTAAGCCACCCGGCCACCCCGTCACCTTGTCAGATCGGCACCCTCACCAGGCCACCCGGCTAGGCTGCGGCGGCGGCGAAGCCCTTGACGGCGTCTTCCTCGTCCTGGTAGATGTCGATGTACTGCGCCAGGCCGACCATGCGGAAGATCTTCTGGAAGTGCTGCGAGAGGCCGCTCACCGCGAGCTTCTGGTTGTTGCGGTTGACCTCCGTCACCACCCCGATCAGGATCGCGATCCCCGCGCTGTTGATGTAGTCGTTCTGCCGGAAGTTCAGCAGGATCTGCTTGGCGCCCTGGTTGGTCACCTGCGTGTAGGCGCTGTTTATCTTCTCCTCGGCGAACGTGGTCACATCGCCGATCAGATCAATGATCGCTACGCCATCGCGCTCGCGGATGCTGACGCTCAGCTCATCTTCTAGCATTGCCGATGCTCCTCACACCCCCACAGCTGTCCGCTGCGAGGCCCACTCTTATAGAAGATAACCGCTCTGCGTGGCTGTTCGGGTACGCGGCCCCCGCACCGCAACTATTGTGCCGAGACCGGCCGCCGCCGGTACACCGACAGCCGAAACACATTGCCCCCGTTGGGGCCGGGCTCGAAGCCGGCCTCGTCGACCAGCTCGGAGATCATCAGCAGACCCATTCCGCGCAGCGGGGCGAGCCCGCTCAGCTTGTGCTCGATGCGCGGCGGCGCGCTGTGACCGGCGTAGTGCTTGAGGCCGTGGTCGTGGATCTCGACCGTCAGGCGCTCGCCCTCGCAGACACAGCTCACAGCAATGCGCAGGCCAGGGGTCTGCGCATTGCCGTGCTCAATGGCGTTGATGCACGCTTCGCCGAGCGCCGTCTTCAGATCCTCGATGCGGTCCCGATCGAAGCCGAGACGGCGCGCGAACGCCGCCACCGCGTCGCGAGCAACCTTTTCGTAGCCTAGCTCGCTGGGGATGGAAAGCTCAATCGACGGTTGCGGAGCGGGCGTGCTCATTCGTTCTGTTTCTATTTCTCAAGGTGGATGACCATGCGTACCTGATTACCGCCGCTCGGACCGGTCGAAAACTCCACCTCGTCCATCAGTTCACGGATCAGCCAGATACCCCAGCCACCCTTGTCCGTCTTGTCGAACGACTCTTCGATGCGCGGTGTCAGCCGGGTCTGGTCCTCGTCCAGCGTCTTGCGGCCCTGGTCAGCGACAGTCACCGAGAGCTCATCGGGGCGCACGGTGAGCATCACCAGCACCTTCATCGCCGAGTCGTGCGCGTTGCCGTGCTCGATGGCGTTGGTCACTGCCTCCGCCAGCGCTGTGCGCAGGGCTTCGATCCGGTCGCTGTTGAACCCCATGCGCTTGGCGAGCGATGAGGCTGCGTCCATCGCGACCTTCTCGTATCCGAGTCTGCTCGGCAGCCGCAGCTCGACGATACGCTCAGGAAGCTCTGCATCAATGTTCGGGCTGGTCATGCTGCAGCTACCAGTTCTACGCCGGTGCGCCGCGCTGCCGCGACACGCGGGAGTATCTTAACACAGGTCAGAAGAGCGGCGCAATAGGTACAAGGATTGATATTGTGGGGTCAGGTAGTCGGAATTTTGCGAGCCCGGCGGCCTCGCCGCCGCGGGCACGCCGCCCGCCCCTGGCCCCTACAGCGGGATATTCCCGTGCTTGCGCGGCGGCAGGCTCTGGCGCTTGCTGCGGGCCAGGCGCAGCGCGCGCACCAGCGCCGGGCGCGTCTCGCGCGGCTCGATCACATCGTCCAGGTAGCCGCGCTCGGCGGCGATGTACGGGTTGGCGAAGCGGCGCTGGTAGTCCTCGGTGAGCTCGGCCAGCCGCGCCTCCGGGTCCGCGGCCTGCGCCAGCTCCTTGCGGAAGATGATCTTGACTGCCGCGTCCACCCCCATAACCGCGATCTCGGCGGTCGGCCAGGCGAAGTTGAAGTCGGCGCGGATGTGCTTGGAGGCCATGACGTCGTAGGCGCCGCCGTAGGCCTTGCGGGTGATGACCGTCAGCTTCGGGACGGTGGCCTCGCAGTAGGCGTAGAGCAGCTTGGCGCCGTGGCGGATGATGCCGCCGTACTCCTGCTGGGTGCCCGGCAGGAAGCCGGGGACGTCCACGAAGGTGATGAGCGGGATGTTGAAGGCGTCGCAGAAGCGCACGAAGCGGGCCGCCTTGGTCGACGAGGCGATGTCCAGCGTGCCGGCCAGGTGGGCGGGCTGGTTCGCCACCACCCCCACCGCCTGGCCGTCCAGCCGGGCGAAGCCGATGATGATGTTGCGGGCGTAGAGCGGCTGGATCTCGAAGAAGGTGCCGGCGTCCATCACCAGCTCGATCACCTCGTGCATGTCGTAGGGCTTGCGCGGGTTGTCGGGGATGATCGTCTGCAGCGCCTCCTCCATGCGCTCGGGGTCATCGGTGGGCGGGACGGCGGGCGGGTCCTCGAGGTTGTTGGAGGGCAGGTAGGAGAGCAGGATGCGCAGCTGCTCGAAGGCCTCGTCCTCGTCCTCGGCGGCGAGGTGCGCCACGCCGCTGCGGGTGTTATGGGTCAGCGCGCCGCCGAGCTCCTCGAAGCCCACCTCCTCGCCGGTCACGGTCTTGATCACGTCCGGCCCGGTGATGAACATCTGCGAGGTGCCCTTGACCATGAGGATGAAGTCGGTCATGGCCGGCGAGTAGACCGCGCCGCCGGCGCAGGGGCCGCAGATCAGCGAGAGCTGCGGGATCACGCCGGAGGCGAGCACGTTGCGGTAGAAGATCTCGGCGTAGCCCCCGAGGCTGACCACGCCCTCCTGGATGCGCGCGCCGCCCGAGTCATTCAGCCCGATACAGGGCACGCCCATGCGCAGCGCCAGGTCCATCACCTTGCAGATCTTCTCGGCGAAGACCTCGCCGAGCGACCCGCCGAAGACGGTGAAGTCCTGCGAGAAGAGGCAGACCGGCCGGCCGTCGATCGTGCCGTGGCCGGTGATCACGCCGTCGCCGAGCGGGCGGTGGCGGTCCATGCCGAAGGCGGTGGCGCGGTGGACGGCGAAGGCGTCCAGCTCGACGAACGAGCCGGGGTCGAGCAGGCGCTCGATCCGCTCGCGGGCGGTGAGCTTGCCGCGCGCGTGCTGCTTCTCGGCCGCCTGCGGGTTGGTGGTGCGGGCCTGCTCGCGGCGGCGCCGGAGGTCCTCGATGCGTTCCTGGGTGGTTTTCATGCTCCTCGCGTGGTGCTTGCCGGGGCTGTGGCGCCGCGGCGATTATAGCACGCTGGCGCGGCCGGGGCCGGGCGCCCGCCGGACGGGCAGAGCGGGGCTTCGGCCGGGCGCTCCAACGGCGCAGGGCGTCGTTTCGCGCAAGCGTAGACAGCGGCGCTGAGGCTGGCCGCGAGGGGGAGGGGCGGGAAGGCGGCGCTGCCGGCGCCCCTCCCCCCGGCGCTACAGCCGCACCTCGGGCTTGTACTCGCCCCACACCTCGCGCAGCACGCCGCAGACCTCGCCGATGGTGGCCATGCGCTCCAGGGCCACGCGCATCGGGTAGAGGACGTTTTCGGTGCCCTCGGCCGCGGCGCGGAGCGCGTCGAGCGCCGCCGTGACCGCAGCGCCATCGCGCTCGGCCCGCACGCGCGCCAGCGAGGCGGCCTGCTCCTGCGCCACGCTCTCGTCCACCTTGAGCACCGGCACCTTGGCCTGCGTCTCGTCGACGAAGCGGTTGACGCCGACGACGACCTGCGCGCCCTCCTCGATGCGGCGCTGGTGCTGGTAGGCCGCCTCGGCGATCTCGCCCTGGATCCAGCCGCGCTCGATCGCCGCGACCGCGCCGCCCATGGCGTCGATCTTCTCGATCAGCTCCCAGGCGCGCGCCTCGAGCGCGTCGGTGAGCGCCTCGACCGCGTAGGAGCCGGCCAGCGGGTCGGCGGTGGCGGTCACGCCGGTCTCGTAGGCGATGATCTGCTGGGTGCGCAGCGCCAGCGTCGCCGACTCGGTCGTCGGCAGGCCGAGCGCCTCATCGTAGGCGTTGGTGTGCAGGCTCTGGGTGCCGCCGAGCACGGCCGCGAGCGCCTCGATCGTGGTGCGGACGACGTTGTTGAGCGGCTGCTGGGCGGTGAGGCTGGCGCCCGAGGTCTGGGTGTGGAAGCGCAGCTTCATGCTCTCCTCGCGGCGCGCCCCGAAGCGCTCGCGCATGATCCGCGCCCACATGCGCCGGGCGGCGCGGAACTTCGCCACCTCCTCGAGGAAGTTCGGGTTGGCGACGAAGAAGAACGACAGGCGCGGCGCGAACTCGTCCACCGCGAGCCCGGCGCGGATGGCGGCCTCGACGTAGGCGATGCCGTCGGCGAGCGTGAAGGCGATCTCCTGGGCGGCGGTGGCGCCGGCCTCGCGGATGTGGTAGCCGGAGATCGAGATCGTGTTCCACTTCGGGATGCGCTCCCGGCAGTAGGCGAAGGTGTCGGTCACCAGCCGCATGCTCGGGCGCGGCGGGAAGATGTAGGTGCCGCGGGCGGCGTACTCCTTGAGGATGTCGTTCTGGATGGTGCCGCCGAGCGCCTCCGGCGGCACGCCCTGGCGCTCGGCGACGAGCTCGTAGAGCAGCAGCAGCACGGCCGCCGGCGCGTTGATCGTCATCGAGGTGGTGACGCGGTCGAGCGGGATGCCGTCGAACAGCACGGCCATATCGTGGAGGCTGTCGATCGCCACCCCGACCTTGCCGACCTCGCCGTGGGCGCGCGGGTCGTCCGAGTCGAGCCCCAGCTGGGTCGGCAGGTCGAACGCGACCGAGAGGCCGGTCTGGCCCTGCTCGAGCAGGTAGCGGTAGCGGCGGTTGCTCTCGCGGGCGGAGGAGTACCCGGCGTACTGGCGCATGGTCCAGAGCCGGGTGCGGTACATCATCGGGTAGACGCCGCGCGTGTAGGGGTACTGGCCGGGGTCGGGCTGCGGCTCGCCGACGTCCTCGGCGCGGTAGACGGGCTTGATCGGGATGCCGGAGTCGGTGGAGATCTCGCTCATGATAGGCTCTTCCTGCTGGCCGCCGGGCGGTGGTCCGGAAGGGTGCGGCGGCGGAGCGCTATGGCTCGGGCTCCTCGCGGGGCGCACCGGGCCGGCGGGCTATTGGAGTGGCCCGGAGTGTGGCGAGCGGCCGCTCGCGCGATGCGCCTCGCGGGGCCGGGGCGGCGCGGGTGCGCCGCCCGCGGCGCCCGGCCTACGAGTCCTCGTCCTCCTGCGGCCCGCCCTTGATCGTCTCGGGCGTGTCGATCCAGCCGCGGCGCAGCGCGTACAGCACCGCCTGCGTCCGGTCGTTCAGCGAGAGCTTGCGCAGGATGGACGAGATATGGTTCTTGACCGTCTGGGTGCTGATGCCGAGCGTCTCGGCGATCTCGCGGTTGCTGCCGCCGGCGGCGATGCGCTCCAGCACCTCAATCTCCCGGTCGCTCAGCGGCGTGAAGAGCGGGAAGTCGGCATCCGGCAGCGCCGAGACGTCCTGCGGCAGGTTGCGGAACTGCGAGAGGACGCGGCTGGCGACCTTCGGCTCGTCCAGCACGACGTCGTTGATCACGTACTCGCCGCGCGCCACGCGCCTGAGGACATCGGCCAGGTCCTTGGGGTTGATGTCCTTGGAGCGGTAGGCCGCCGCGCCGGCGCGGAGCGCGTTGAACGCCTGGTCGTCGCTCTCGTAGATGCTGAGCATCACCACGCCGACGTTCGGGTAGGAGTGGCGCAGCTGGCGCGTCAGCTCGAGGCCGCTCATGCCGGGCAGGTTGAGATCCACCAGCACCGCGTTCGGCTCCTGGTTGGGCGGGGCCGACTCGATCCACTGGAGCGCCTCCTCGCCGGACGAGGCCTCGGCGACGACGGTGATGTCGTCGTGGACCGAGAGCGCCGCGCGCACTCCCTGGCGGAACAGCGGATGGTCGTCCACGATCAAGAGCTTCACGGAAAGGTTGGGGGGCACGGCAGCGGCTCCTTTCCTTGCGCGGATAGCCAGCTGTAGTAGGCTGCGGCCGGGTCGGCTAGGCCGGTCACGCCGGCGGCCTCCAGCAGGCGATGCAGCGCGACGAGCGGCAGGCCGACGACGTTGGTGTAGCTGCCCGAGACCGAGCGCACCAGCCGGCCGCCCAGCCCCTGAATGCCGTAGGCGCCGGCCTTGTCGAGCGGCTCGCCGGTGGCGACGTAGGCGGCGATCTCCGCGTCGGTCAGGTCGGCCACCGTGACGTCGCTCGCGACCAGGTCCAGGGAGGCCGACCAGCGGCCATAGACTACGAATGTCGGACCGCCGGCCTGGGGCGCGCGGGTGCCCTCATCTGCCGGCCGGAGCACGCACAGCCCGGTGTACACCCGGTGCGTGCGCCCGGAGAGGCGGCGCAGCATCCGGCGCGCGTCGTCCGCGTCGGCTGGCTTGTTGAGCACCTCGCCGTCGAGCACGACGATCGTATCTGCGCCGATGATAACACTATCGGGCGCATCGGCGCAAGCAGCGTCGGCCTTGCGCCAGGCGCGCAGCGTCGGGTGGTCGGCGAGCGGCAGATCGAGCGGCGGAAGGGCCGCGGCCAGCCGGGAGGGCGGCGGGTGCTCCTGCTCCTCGGCGTCGTTCGAGACGGCCCCGAACGAGACTCCGAGGTAGCGTAGCAGCTCACGGCGGCGCGGGGAGCCGGAGGCGAGCAGGATCGGAGTGCGCTGTTGCTGCTGGTCCATTCGTTCGTCGCAGGTGGGCGGCATGCGGCGGCCGCACTTCGGCCCGCGCCCGCTGCGCCCGACCCGCTATGGTAGCACGAAGCGCGCCCGCGGGCGACAGCGGCTAGCGCACCGCCTCCGCGAAGCGCCGCATGCCCTCGATGATCTGCTCTTTGCTCGTGGCGTAGGAGAGCCGGAGGAAGCCCGGCGCGCCGAAGGCCGAGCCGGGGACGACGCCGATGTGCGCGGCGTCCAGCAGATAGTCCGCCAGCTCGTCGTCGCTCGCGCACGTGCGCCCCTCGGGGCCGAGCGGGCGGCCGAGCAGGCCCGTGATGCGCGGGAAGGCGTAGAACGCCCCGTCCGGCATATCCACCTCGACGCCGGGGATGGCGCGCAGGAGGCCGACGATCGTATCGCGGCGCTCGCGGAACGCCGCGACCATGCGCGCCACCTCCGCGCCGATGTCGGCCGACCCGTCGTAGGCGGGCAGCACCGCGGCCTGCGAGATCGAGGCGGTGTGGGTGGTGGAGTGGCTCTGGATGGCCTTGAGCGCCTCGATCACATCCTGCGGGCCGGCGACGTACCCCAGGCGCCAGCCGGTCATGGCGAAGGCCTTGGAGGCGCCGTTGATCACCAGCGTGCGGTCGGCCAGGTCGGGGGCGACGCGCAGCCAGCGGGCGTAGGGGCCGTAGACGATCGCGTCGTAGATCTCGTCGGCGATCACGAACGCGCGGCTGGGGCGCAGCACCTCGGCGAGCGCGCGCAGCTCATCGGCGGTGTAGACAGCGCCGGTGGGGTTGGAGGGCGAGTTGAGCACGATGGCGCGGGTGCGCGGCGTGAGGGCCGCCTCCAGCTGGGCGGGGGTGATCTTGAAGCGCGTCTCGGGGCCGGCCGGGACGATCACCGGCGTGGCGCCGGCGATGCGCGCCTGGTCGACGTAGCTGACCCAGTAGGGCGCGGGGACGATGACCTCGTCGCCCTCGTCGCACAGCGCGAGGAAGGCCAGGAACAGGGCCTCCTTGGCGCCGGCGGTGGCCGAGACCTGCGCGGCGGTGAACGGCAGGCCGGTGTCCTCGCTGACGCGGCGGGCGATGGCCGCGCGCAGCTCGGCCGGGCCGCCGACGGGCGTGTAGCGGGTCTGGTTCTGCTCGATGGCGGCGATCCCCGCGGCCTTGAGCGCCGCCGGCGTCGGGAAGTCCGGCTCGCCCTGGCCGAACGAGATCACGTCGATGCCGCGGGCGCGCATCTGCGCGATGCGGCCGCCGAGGCCGACGGTGGCGGAGGGGCTGAGGTGATCGAGACGGCGGCTGACCCGCCGGGATGGTGCGTCGCTCACGGTGCGTGCTCCGGGCTCAGTGGGTACGACGGGGAATTATAGCCGATCCACGGAGGGCACAGAGGGCACGGAGAGAGAGCCGCGGAGGGCACGGAGGGCGATCCACGGAGGGCACGGAGGGCACGGAGAGAGAGCCGCGGAGGGCACGGAGGGCGTGGTGCGCGGAGATCAATCGGCGTAGATGCCCTTGCCGGCGTGGAGGAGGGCGGTGAGCTCGGCGAGGGTCAGGCAGGGGCCGCTGTTCTCGGTGTCGTCGCTCCAGCAGCCCCAGAAGCCCTGCCGGTCCACCCGCCAGAAGGCCCGGCCGAGGTAGTGGCCGGTGCGCGGGTCGTTCATGACCACGCTGTCGCGGATGCTGGAGAGGGCGGCGCGCGGCGGGCCGTAGACCACGATCCCGTCCGAGCGGGACTGGCGGGGGTAGCGCTCCGGGCGCACCCGCTCGGTCAGCCGCGGGTACCAGTAGTCGCGCGGGCGCGTGACGAGCGGCAGCGGCAGCTCGAGCGCCTCGAAGATCAGCATCGGCGGCTCGGCGGGCGGCCGCTCCACGGTCAGGCCGCTGTAGTCGGCGGCGATTATGAGGCTGGCTCGTAGCGCGTAGGCGCGCGGGGCGGCCACGCCGCTCACGAGCTCGACGATCGCGGCGCGCACCGGCTCAGGCTGGCCCCACATCAGGGCCTGGGCGGTCGGCAGGTAGAGCAGCGCTTCCATAGCAGCTCCGCAGTGGTGGTACGTGCGCGCATCCTCTCGTGCTATAGTAGCACCGCTGTCGGCAGAATGCGAGGGGTACACAAGTACCGGAGTTTGAGTTTATGCGCCTGCTCGTCGAGGAGATCACGCGCGCGGAGGCGCGCATCCGCCCGCACATCCGCGAGACGCCGCTGGCCGAGTCGCTGGCGTTGGGGGAGCTCGCCGGGGGCACGGCGCTGGTCAAGCTGGAGAACCTGCAGCACACCGGCTCGTTCAAGGTGCGCGGGGCGCTCAGCGCGCTGCTCGGCCTCAGCCCCGCCGAGCGCAGCCGCGGGGTCGTGGCGGCGTCGTCGGGGAACCACGGCGCGGCGCTGGCGTTCGGGGCGCGGGCGCTGGGGGCGCAGGCGCTGGTGTTCGTGCCGGAGGACGCCTCGCCGGTCAAGGTGGCGGCGATGCGGCGGCTGGGCGCGCAGGTGCGGCACCACGGCGCCGACACCGTCGAGGCGGAGGTGCAGGCCCGGGCGTACGCGGAGGCGCACGGGCTGCCGTACATCTCGCCGTACAACGACCGGCTGGTGGTGGCCGGGCAGGGGACGGTGGGCGTCGAGATCGCGCGCCAGGCGGGGCGGCTGGACGCCCTGATCGTGGCGGTGGGCGGCGGCGGGCTGATCGCCGGGACGGCTGCGTACCTGCGCTCGGTCTGGCCGGACCTGCTGGTGATCGGGGCGCAGCCGGAGCGCTCGGCGGTGATGAGCGAGTCGGCGCGCGCCGGGCGGATCGTCGAGCTGCCCTCGCTGCCGACGCTGTCCGACGGGACGGCGGGCGGGATCGAGCCGGGCGCGATCACCTTCGAGCTGTGCCGCGAGCTCGTGGACGAGTACGCGCTGGTGTCCGAGGAGGAGATCGCGGCGGCGATGCGGCTGTTCATCGAGGAGGAGCACATGCTGATCGAGGGCGCCGCCGGCGTGGCGGTGGCGGCCTACCTCAAGCTCGCCGGGCGCCTGCGCGGCAAGACGACGGGCGTTGTGATCTGCGGGGCGAACGTGAGCCCGGCGGTGCTGAAGTCGGTCCTCTGAATCCACGGAGGGCACGGAGGGCACGGAGGACGATCCACGGAGGGCACGGAGGGGCGCAGCACGCTGCGCCCCTCCGTTGTTTCGCGCTGTTTTACGTCGTTCCGTGCTCGGCGATGTAGGAGGCGACCTCGGCCACCGGGGCCACCCAGATCGCGTCGCGGCGGGCTACGAGGTGGTCCAGCAGCTCGGCGAAGTCGGTGGTGGCGACGGGCAGGTGGCCCTCGTTGATGCCGTGGAAGGTGAAGATGCCCCAGCGCCCGGCTGAGACGCAGCGCTCGACGAGGCCGATCAGCGCGGCGCCGCTCTGGCGCTCGGCGGGCCAGGAGGAGAGGTGGTGCAGGTCGCAGAAGCGCGGGTCGTTGGCGAGGTCGCCGCGGGCGCGCCCGGCCACGAAGTGGCGCGCGATCAGCGGGACGTAGGAGGTGCGCCCCTCGCCGCGGCCCACGGCCGTCTCGTAGCAGGGGTAGGCGAACGAGGTCCGCTCCTGTGCGGGGAAGGCGGCCGCGATGCGGCGCTGCGCCTCGAGCACGTCGGCCTCGATGCGCTCCAGCGTCCACGTGATCAGGTTCGAGTCCGTCACGCCCCACTCGGTGTCGAGGTCGATGTTGAGCGAGCAGGGGTGGCGCAGCGAGTGGTTGCCGATCTCGTTGCCGGCCTCGGCCACCGGCTGCCAGAGCGCCAGGAACTCGCGCCACGGCATGCTCTGGCGCGGGTCGTCCTCGCTGCCGCGGGGGTTCAGGTAGAAGGTGCCGCGCAGCCCGCGCTCGCGCATCGCCGGGAACGCAGCCATCAGCTGCGAGCCCATGCCATCGTCGAAGGTGAGCGACACGGCGGCGGCACAGCCGTTCGGCCAGCTGAACATCAGGCACCTCTTTTTACGATCCACGGAGAGCACGGAGGGCACGGAGGGCTCCGTGTTCCTCCGTGCCCTCCGTGTTCCTCCGTGCCCTCCGCGTCCCCTACTTGCCCATGGCCCTGAGCGCCTGGAGGCAGCGGTCGACGCACTCCAGCGGCGGGTAGGCGTAGCTCTCCTGCTCGACGATGTACCACTCGGTCCCGCCGACGGACTCGCACAGCTCGAAGATCGTCTGCCAGGGCACGTCGCCCTCGCCGATCAGGGCCTTGTCGTTGGTGGCGGAGTGCTCCTTGAGGTGGACGGTGGTAGCGCGGCCGGGGTAGCGGCGGATGAAGGGCGCGGCCTCGGCGCCGGCCTCGAGCGCGTTGCCGGTGTCGAACTGCATGATCACCTCGGGCCGCGTGTTGCCGAAGAACGTGTCCCACGGCAGCTCGCCGTCCAGCTCGTGGAACTCGATGGCGTGGTTGTGGTAGCCGGTGCGCATGCCGTGCGGCGCCAGGCGCTCGGCGATGTCGTTCATGATGCGCGCGGTCTCCAGCCAGGCGGCGCGCGAGCTGCGGCGCTCGGGGGGCAGGCCGGGGACGATCAGGTAGCGGTTGCCGAGCGTGCGGTGGAACTCGACGCTGCGCTCCAGCTCGTCGCCGAGCAGGGAGTCGAGCGGCACGTGGGCGCCGGCGACCTTGAGGCCGAACTCGTCCAGCATCTGCCGCAGCGCCGGGGCGTCGTAGCCGTAGTAGCCGGCGAACTCGACGCCCTCGTAGCCCATGCGGGCGACGGCGCGCAGGACGCCCGGCAGGTCGCGGGCGCAGTCCTCGCGCACCGAGTAGAGCTGGAGTGCGATGGGGATGCGTGCCATGGGTGCTGCCTTTCTACAGTATCAGTATGCGTACTCGTCGACGTCGCACACCGGCTCGTAGCCGATCTGCTGGTAGATGTGGTTCGAGGTGGGGTTGGCCAGGTCGGTGAATAGGAACGCGAAGGATCGCCCGCTGTCCAGCACGGCCTGGCTGGCGGCCGCGACCAGCGCGCTGGCGTAGCCTCGCCGCCGCCGGTGGGGCGGGGTGTACACGGCGCTGATGCGCATGCCGTTGGGCGTCGGCCCGCCGACGCCGGTCATCGCCACGGGTTCGCCGTCCTCCCACAGGTACATGGTCCGCGCCGGGGAGCTGAGCCAGCGCTCGGCCGCCCGGCGCGCCTGCGCCGCATCGCCTGCGCCGTGCGTCTCGTGCTGGAAGGCCTCCAGCCAGCGCGCGAGCAGCCCGGCGTCGCCCGGCCCCGCGCGCCGCATCTGCCCCGGCACCCCGCGCGGCGGCCGCACGGAGTCCAGCCTGTAGATGCGCAGCGCTATCGTGCGCCGGAAGCTCTGGCCGGTGATGGCGCGCCAGGCCTCGGCGAACGCGCGGCTGGTGTCGGCGGGGCCGCCGACCTGCGACGGGGCGAACGGGGAGCCGGCCAGGTCGCGGGCGAGCAGCTCGAGGGCGGCCGGGTCGGCCGCGTGCGAGAGCTGCAGCGGGTGCGGCGGCGTTCGCAGGGCTGCGAGCAGCACCTCGCCGCCGCGGTCCACCGACGCGTAGTAGTTCGGGCCGGGGTAGATCTGCGGGTACTGGCGCAGCTCGGCCGGGATGCCGAGCAGCAGGTTGTGGTCGGCCTCGCGGCGCAGCAGAAACGGCTCGACACGTGCGGCGAACGAGGCGGCGTCCTCGTAGCGGCGGAGGTGCATGGGGCCTCGCGGGTTCTGGCGGCACAGCGGTGATAGTATACTACGCGCGCCGCGCCGCTGATGCGGCGGGAGGAGCAGGAGGCGAAGCCTCCGCCGTGCAGGTTGTGCTCACCAGGAAAGGAACGCGCCATGGATACGCACAGCGAAGCGCTGCTGGCACAGATCGACCGGCTCGTGGTGCCGCCGGGCCAGCTGGCGCTCTGGTCGCTCGGCCAGGCCGGGTTCGTGCTGAAGGGCGGGGAGACGATCGCCTACATCGACCCCTACCTGTCCGGGGATGTCGAGGCCGAGGGGCGCCCGGGCCGCCGCTTCCCCGCCCCGCTGCAGCCGTCGGCGATCCGGCACGCGCAGGTGGTCTTCGCGACCCACGAGCACCTGGACCACACCGACGCGGATACCGTCGGGCCGCTGATGGCGGCCTCGCCGCAGGCGGTGCTGGTGGCCTCGCCGCAGGGCCGGCAGATCGCGCTCGATGCGGACGTGCCCGCGGAGCGCATCATCGTGCCGGCGCTCGGGGAGCGCACCGAGCTGGGCGGCCTGGCCTTCACCGCCACGCCGGCGGCGCACTACAGCTTCGAGGTGGACGAGGCCGGCCGCAGCCGCTGGATGGGCTTCGTGATCGAGCTGAACGGCGTGAAGGTGTACCACTCCGGCGACACGATCATCTTCCCCGAGCTGCTCGACGCCGTGCGCGGCATGCGGCCGGATATCGCGCTGCTGCCGTTCAACGGCCGCGACCACTACCGCGAGCGGCGCGGGATCATCGGCAACCTGCTGCCGGGCGAGGCGGTGGAGCTCGCGCTGGAGATCGGCGCCAAGGTGCTGATCGGCATCCACAACGACCTGTTCGCCGGCAACCGGGTGAACACCGGCGCGCTGTTCGACGAGCTCGACCGGCGCGCGCCCTTCCAGCGCTGCCATATTCTGCAGCCGGGGGAGCTGTACCTGTATGCCGGGTAGCGCGGCCGGAAGGGCACGTGGGGGGCGCGCCGCCCTCCACGCCTCCCCACACCCCGGCGTTGCCGGCACGCGTCGTGCGAGCGCGCGATGGGCCGGCGCGTGTCTTGACGGTGCGCGACACCGCAGGGTATAATGGAAAGTGATTTAGGTGTGGCTAAAATTGCGCGCGTGTGGAGCGGGCCAATGCACAACAAAGCGGTCGAGGACTACCTGAAGACCATTTACGATATTCAGCGCGAGCAGGGCAAGGTCGCGACGACGGTGCTCGCCGAGCGGCTGGGCCTGACGCCCGCGTCTGTGACCGGAATGATCAAGAAGCTCGCGTCGATGCACCTGCTCGAGCACGAGCGCTACCAGGGCGTGGTGCTGACTGAGGCGGGCGAGAAGATCGCGCTGGAGGTGATCCGGCACCACCGGCTGATCGAGCGCTACCTGGCCGAGGCGCTGGGCGTGCCGTGGGATAAGGTCCACGAGGAGGCCGACCGCTGGGAGCACGTGCTGTCGGAGGAGATGGAGGATCGCATCGACGCGGCGCTCGGCTACCCGACGACCGACCCGCACGGCGCGCCGATCCCCAGCCGGGACGGGACGATGGCCGAGCCGGTGCGCGAGCGCCTCTCGGACCTGCAGGCCGGCCAGTCGGCGACGATCGCCGAGGTGAGCGACCACGACTCGGCGATGCTGCGCTACCTCGGCGAGCTGGGCCTCTACCCCGGCGCCCGCATCGAGGTGCTGGCGGTCGCGCCCTTCGGCGGCCCGCTCACGGTGCGGCTCGGCTCCAACGAGCACGCGCTCGGCCGCGAGGTGGCGAGCTTCGTCTCGGTCGCCGAGATCGCCTAGCTGATGGAAGCGCTGAGGCGGCTCCCGTACGCCTGGCTGCTGGCCGCGCTCGCGCTTATGGCGCCGCTTCCGGCGCAGGCGGGCGCGGCTTCACTACATACCACCGTGCTCTATGACGGAGCGCTCGGCACGCTGCCGGACGCCCAGGGCATGCGCTTCATCACGAACCCCCCGCTGCTGCCGGCCGTAACCCAGACTTTCGCCGATGGCGCAACGCTGCTCGACAGCACGCCGGTGCGGGGCGAGATGGCCGGCTACTTTGGGCGCGCCGACGTGGTGCCGGCGCTCGACCGCGCTGCGGGCTACAGCGTCTTCGTGACCGTCGAGCTGCTCGAGGAGCAGCACGACACCCCGGACCGCGCCGGGCTCAGCCTCACGGTTCTGAGCAGCGACCGCCTCGGGATCGAGCTGGCCTTCTGGGAGGACGAGGTGTGGGCGCAGGAGGGCGGCGGCGGCGGGCAGGACGCGCTCTTCACCCACGCCGAGTCGGCGCCGTTCGACCCGACCGCCGGGCCGGTCGGCTACGAGCTGCGCGTCCAGGGCGACGAGTACACGCTGCTCGCCGACGGCGCGCCGCTGCTCCGCGGGCCGCTGCGCGACTACACCCCCTTCTCCGGCCCGATCGACCCCTACGAGACGCCGAACCTGATCTTTCTGGGCGACAACAGCTCGTCGGCGAGCGCGCGGGTGCGCCTGAGCGCGGTGCGCATCTCCGCCGGCGCGTGGTCGGTCGCGCTGCCGCTTATCGCCCGCGGCCTCGCGTGATATAATCGCGGGCCGATGTGCCCGGCTGTGCCGGGCCCCGGGCTGAACAGATACCTCGCAATGACCGTCGCCGCCCCGAAGCGAACTGTTGCCCTCGCGCCCCTGGCCGCCCCGCGACTCGGCCAGCTCCTGCTGCCCGCGCTCGCGATCTGGTGCGCGGCGTTCGTCGCGCTGGCGCTGCTGCCGAACCAGGCGCCCCCGCGGACGCGCGGGCTCTACGCCCAGGAGGGCGGCCCGCAGCCCTTTCGCTGGACGAGCAGCCGGACGACCATCCCGATCGACACGGCGGCGGAGCAGAGCCTCGTCGCGCTGACGATCGCCTCGGGCCGCTGGCCGGAGCGGGCTGCGCCCGTGGTGACCCTGCGCGCCGGCGAGCAGCAGCTCGTGCAGTTCGCGCCCGCCGGTGAGCTGCGCCGCTACCGGCTGCTCCTGCCGCACACCGCGCGCGAGCTGGTGCTGGAGAGCACGGTCGCCCGGCCGCCCGGCGACGACCGGCGCTGGCTGGGGGTGCAGCTGCACGACGTGTCGGTGCTGCCGGCGGGCCCGCCGCTGCGGGCCGCGCAGCGCGCGCTGGTGATCGCCCTGCTGAGCCTGCCGCTGCTGGCCGCCTTCGTCTGGGCGCGCAGGCGCGGCCTGGCCGGGATCGCCGCGGTCTCGCTGCTCGGCCTCGGCCTGCGGCTGTACCGGCTGGACGACCTGCCGGCGGGCTTCTTCCAAGATGAGGCGGTGAGCCTGGCGGACGCGTGGAGCATGGTGCAGACCGGGCGCGACCACCTCGGCAACTGGCTGCCGCTCGGCGCCTTCGAGGCGTTCGGCGACTGGGTGTCGCCGCTCCTCACCTACCTCGAGATGCCGCTCGTCGCCTGGCTGGGGCCGGAGCCGCTGGTGGGGCGGCTGGTAGTGGCGATCGTCTCCGCGCTCGCCATCCCGGCCCTCTACACTGCGGCGCGGGCGCTGCGCCTGCCGGTTTGGGCCGCGCTGGTGACCGCGCTGGTGGCGGCGGTCTCCCCGTGGCAGCTGGTGCGCAGCCGGGTCGCGACCCCGCCCGGCGTGGCCCTGCTGCTCTGGGCGCTGTGCCTCCTGGCGGCGCTGCTGTTCCTCGAGCGGCGCAGCCGCGGGCGGGCGCTGCTGGTCGCGGCGACGTTCGGTCTCGGCGTGTACGCCTACCCGACGATGAAGATGGCGGTGCCGCTGCTGGGCATGCTGACGCTGCTGCTGGCGGTGTGGGCTGAGCGCACGGCGGCCGACGGTTCGCGCCAGCGCTGGTGGCCGCTCCTCCGGCGTCTCGTGCTGCGCTGGTGGCCGGCGGCGCCGGCGCTGGCGGTCCTCTGGCTGCCGTTCATCCACCTGACGTTCTTCCACGAGTACAGCGCGATGCGCGCGCAGCAGAAGTTTCTGCGCGCCCCCAGCGCGGCCGAGTGGACCCTGCAGTGGCTAGCGGGCTACAGCACCTACTTCCGGCCGGAGTTCTACTTCCTCTCGGGGGATGCCTCGAACGGCATCCCGGGGCAGGGGGTCGAGCTCTGGGGCCTGGCGCCGGTCGTGCTGGCGGGGCTGGCGGCGCTGCTCTGGCGGATCTTCGGGCGCGCCCAGGGCGCGGGGGGCGTGCCGCGGGAGGCGTGGTGGCTGCTGGGGGGCGCCCTGCTGATCGCGCCGCTGCCGGCGAGCCTGATGACTCCGAACCCGCACCTCTCGCGGGCGCTGATCGTCGCGCCCCAGTACGCGCTGCTGGTCGGGCTCGGCGCGGCGACGCTTGCTGGGCTGGCCGCGCGGCGCCGGCGTGAGCTGGGGGCGCTCGCGCTGGGCGCGATCGTCGCCGTTACGCTGTGGCAGGGGGCGGCGCGCTACCGCGACTATCTGGAGAACTACCCGGCGGTGGTGGCGCGCAAGTACCAGGACGGGCTGCGCGAGGCGATGACGCTGGCCATCGCCTATGCGCCCGGCTACGACGAGGTGTGGGTCGACGACGGCATGAGCTTCCCGTACGCCTACGTGCTGGCGCTGCGGGGCGTGGAGCCCGCCGAGGCGCACCGCACGGTGGTGGTCGACCGGCCGCGGACGACGTTCAACACGGTGCGGCAGGTGGGGGCGTACCGCTTCATCAGCCTGAAGGGGCTGCCGGCGGACCTGCCGGTGCTCGAGGCGGTCCCCGACAGCCTCGGCGAGCCCGGCTACCTGCTGCGCGAGCTGCAGCACGAGGGCCGGCGGGTGCTGCTGGTGGGCAGGATGTAGCCCGCCGCCGGCCGGCGCTGTGCTAGAATCGGCCGGGCGAGAGGAGGCGCGGCGCAGAGGCGCTGCGCGAGGAGGGAGCATGAACCTGGCAGACTTTCGCGCGTCGCTCGGGGCGGACGCGCCGCCGCAGGGGCTGAGCCACGCGCTGCAGGCGCTCTGGCACGATGCCAAGGGCGACTGGGACGCTGCGCACAGCTGCGCGCAGCAGCAGGAGGACGCGGTCGGCGCGTGGGTGCACGCCTACCTGCACCGCAAGGAGGGCGACCTCGGCAACGCCGGCTACTGGTACCGGCGGGCCGGCAAGCCCGCGGCCAGCGGCTCGCTCGAGGCGGAGTGGGAGGCGATCGCCAGCGCGCTCCTAGCGGAAGGGTAGCGGCCGCGTGGATCCGCGCGACAGAGCCGTGCTGATCACCGGCGCGTCGAGCGGCATCGGGCTGGCTGCGGCGCGGGCCTTCGCTGCCGCCGGGGCGCGGGTGGCGCTGGTGGCGCGGGACCCCGAGCGTCTCGCGGCGGCGGCCGCGAGCGTGCCCGGCGCGGTGCCCCTCGCGGCAGACGTGTCGGACGAGGCGCAGGCCGCCGAGCTGGTGGCGCGGGCGGTGGACGCGCTCGGCGCGCTCGACATCCTCGTGAGCAACGCCGGCGTCGGGCTGGCGTCCCCGGTGGAGGACCTGCGCACAGATGACCTGCGCGCGGCGCTGGCGGTGAACCTGTTCGGGCCGATCGCTCTGACCCAGGCGGCGCTGCCGGTCATGCGGCGGCGCGGGCGCGGGCAGCTGATCTACGTCTCCTCGGTGGTCGGGCTGCGGGCGCTGCCGTACCTGGGCGGCTACGCGGCCACCAAGGCGGCCCTCGACCGGCTCACCGAGTCGCTGCGGGTGGAGCTGCGCGGCAGCGGCGTGGCGGTGACGCTGGTGCGCCCCGGCACGACCGACACCGGCTTCGCCGAGCGCCGGCTGGGCGACGGGCACGAGGTGCGGCGGGTGCGGCGGCGCGGCGTCCCGCCGGAGCGGGTGGCCGAGGCGATCGTCCGCGCAGCCCGGCGCGAGCCGCGCGTCGTCTACGTCTCGTGGCGCGACCGGCTGACGGTGGCGCTGGGGCTCGCGGCGCCGCGCCTGACCGACTGGCTCCTGGCGCGCTCGTTCACGTGGCAGAAGAGGAAGCGGCCGCTCACGTGAGCGGCCGCGGGGGATACAGAGGGCGGCGTGCGGGCAAAGGTGAGGCACTTACCAGCGCCTCGTCGATGACCGCCGCGATCATCGTTTATCTGCCGATATGATAAGCAAGCGGCGTGCCACGCACATCAGTAAGAGGCCGGATCGCGGCCTCCTTCCAACGGCGGAGATCCGCGCCGCACGGCGATGGGGCGGGCACACGGCCGCACGCGCACAGAAGAGGTTCGCGCCATGCGTATTCTGACCGGAGAGGACGTGCGGCGCGCCGTCGCGATGCCGGCGGCGGTCGACGCCGTGGCGGCCGCGTTCGCGCAGATCGCCACCGGCGAGGCGGTCGTGCCGCTGCGGGTGCCGATCGAGCAGGAGCGCCACAGCTCGCACACGTTCTTCATGCCGGCGCTGCTCAGCGCCAGCGGCGGCCTCGGCCTGAAGGTCGTCTCGGTGTACCCGCACAACGCCGAGCGCCACGGCCTGCCGAGCATCCACGCGCTCGTGGTGCTGATCGACGCGGAGACGGGCCGGCCGGCCGCCGCGCTCGACGGCACCTATCTCACGGGGCTGCGCACCGGCGCGGCCTCGGGGGCCGCCACGCGCGCCCTGGCCCGCGAGGACGCGCGGGTGCTGGCGCTGTTCGGCGCCGGCGCCATGGCGCCGCACCAGGTGGCGGCCGTGTGCGCCGTGCGCCCGATCGAGCGGGTGCTGATCGTCAACCGCACCCGCGAGCGCGCCCTGCGCCTCGCGGAGTCGCTGCGCGCCGGCGGGCTCAGCGCCGAGGTGCGCGTGGTCGACTCGCCGGCCGCCGCGCTGCGCGAGGCCGACGTGGTGTGCTGCGCGACCAGCACGCACACGCCGCTGTTCGACGACGCCGACGTGCGGCCGGGCACGCACATCAACGGCGTCGGGTCGTTCACGCCGCGCATGGTCGAGGTGCCGCCGGAGACCGTCGGGCGGGCGCGCGTGTTCGTCGACCAGCGGCATGCGGCGTGGGCCGAGTCCGGCGAGCTGGTCGCGGCGCGCGAGGCCGGGCTGCTCAGCGACGAGCGGGTCGTCGAGCTGGGAGCGGTGATCGCCGGGCGCGCGCCGGGGCGGGCCGACGACGCCGAGCTGACCTTCTTCAAGTCGGTCGGCAACGCCGTGCAGGACATCGCCGTGGCGCAGGTGGCGCTCGCCGAGGCGGAGCGGCTGGGCCTGGGGGTCGAGGTGGCGCTGTAGGGGCGCCGCGCCATCAGGAGTGCCCCGGCTGCGCGCCCGCAGGTGCGCTGGGCGCCGCCTGCTCGGCGCGCGCGGCCGAGGCGATCCCGGCCAGGAGCAGGACGAACCCCGCGAGCTGCAGCGGCTGGAACCCTTCGCCGAAGATCAGCAGCGCCAGCAGCGCCGACCCGATCGGCTCCCCGAGCAGCGCGACGGTCACGAACGTGGCCGAGAGGTAGCGCAGCGACCAGTTGAAGGCGGTGTGGCCGAGCAGCTGCGGGCCGATCGCCAGGCCGGCCAGCAGCGCGAAGCCGGACAGCGCCACCCCGCCGAGCGAGACGCTCCGCCACAGCGCGCCGAGGTCGCCCGGGCCTACGGCGAGCGCGAGCAGCACCAGCGCGACGGCCGCGCTGCTGTAGGCCAGCCAGATGTAGGCCAGGATCGAGAGGCGCCGCCGCAGCCCGCGCCCGATCAGGAAGTACCCCGAGCCGGCCGCCGCCCCCAGCAGCGCCAGGCCGTTCCCCAGCAGCGCGTTCGAGCCGCCCCCGCCGCTGCTGTCGCTGAGCCCGATCAGCACGCTCCCGCCGATCGTCAGCGCCACGCCGAGCAGCGTCGCCGCCGAGAGGCGCTCGCGGAACAGCAGCGCCGACGCGAGGGCGACCCACAGCGGGTTCGTCGACACCAGCGCGACCGACGACGCGACCGAGGTGAACTCGAGCGACGAGATCCAGGCCGCGAAGTGGACCGCCAGGAAGAGGCCCGAGGCCACGCTGAGCAGGATGTCGCGCCGGCGGAGCGCGCCGAGCTCCCCGCGCGCCTGCGCGAGCGCGAGCGGGAGCAGGATGAGCGCGGCGATCGCCAGGCGGCCGGCGGCGATCGTCGTCGAGGGCAGGCCCAGGCTCTGCGCGAGCCGGATCATGATCGACGCCGCGGCGGCCACGGCGATGCCGCCGGCGAGGACGAGGTGCGGGAGCAGACTGCGGCGCGGGCTGGTCATACGTTCTCCTCAGTTCTTTCGTCGTTCTGCGGCGACTACGCCGCTGCGGCGATGGAAAAAAGCATCCGTGGCGGGCGAGCGGCCCTTCACACCTTCCGGCGAAGCGCGGCTGGCGCGCCAGCGGCCTTCCAGACTCCCGGCGGGAGCGGATCGTGACGGGGCGATGATACCGCACGCGGTTGCCGCCGCGTGCCGCCGATGCTATAATCGGGCGAATGCGGCATTGCGAACGCATGTGCCCCTCAGATCCAGGCTGCTCCGAGGTTTCAATGCGGGTTCTAATGCTCTCCTGGGAGTACCCGCCCCACGTGGTGGGCGGTCTGGGCCGGCACGTGACAAACCTTGCTCCGGCGCTGGTCGCCGAGGGGATCGAGGTCCACGTGCTCACACCGCTGCTGCGCCACGGCGAGCCGCACGAGGTCACCCCTGCCGGGGTACACGTCCACCGCGTGCCCGCGCCCCACATGGAGGACTACAGCTTCCTCAGCTTCGCGCGCGAGACGAACGCGGCGCTCGAGCGTGTGGCGCGCGAGCTCCAGCACCAGGTGGGCGAGTTCACCCTGATCCACGCGCACGACTGGCTGGTCGCGGATGCGGCCATCGCGCTCAAGCACGCCTGGCGCCGCCCGCTGATCTCGACGATCCACGCGCTGGAGCGCGGCCGCCAGCAGGGCTACCTCGGCGGCGAGCACTCGGAGCAGATCAACAACATCGAGTGGCAGCTGACGTACGAGGCGTGGCGGGTCATCGCCTGCTCGCGCTTCATGGCCGCGCAGCTCCACGAGTACTTCGCGACGCCGACGGACAAGCTGGACATCGTCCCGAACGGCGTCCACGTTCGCCCCAGCCCGTTCCTGGACGACGCCGAGCGGCTGGCCTTCCGGCGCAGCCTCGCCGCGGACGACGAGCAGCTGGTGTTCTACGTCGGGCGGATGGTCTTCGAGAAGGGCGTGCACGTCCTGATCGACGCCTGGCCGCGGGTGCTCGAGCGCATGCCGCGCGCCCGCCTGGTGATCGCCGGCACCGGCGGCTACCTCGAGGCGCTCAAGCAGCAGGTGTGGGACCGCGGCGTCGGTGACCAGGTGACGTTCACCGGCTTCATCAGCGACGAGGACCGCGACCGGCTCTACCACGCCGCCGACCTCGCGGTGTTCCCGTCGCTCTACGAGCCGTTCGGGATCGTCGCGCTCGAGGCGATGGCGGCCTGCTGCCCGGTGGTGGTGAGCGAGACCGGCGGGCTGATGGAGGTGGTCGCCAACCACGAGACCGGCCTCACGGTGAAGCCGAACGACCCGGAGTCGCTCGCCTGGGGCATCCTGCACACGCTCGAGCACCCGGACTGGGCGCGGGCCCGCGCGGAGAACGCGCTGCGCGAGGTGCGCGAGAGCTACAGCTGGGAGCGGGTCGCTGTGCTGACGGCGGATGTCTACCGGCGCACGTACGCGGCCTGGCGCGAGGACCCTTGGGGCGCCGCGCTCGCGCCGCGCCCGGACTGATCCGCTCCTCATCCGCATCCAGCGGAGGGCAAGCCCCGATACGGATTCGGAGCGATGGCGTCTGCAGCCGACCCACAAGTGATCGCGGTCGTCGGCCCGACGGCTGTCGGCAAGACGGCGCTGGCGGTTGAGCTCGCCGGGCGGCTCGGCGGCGAGATCGTCTCGGCCGACTCGCGCCAGGTGTACCGCGGCATGGACATCGGCACGGCCAAGCCCACCCCCGCCGAGCGCGCGGCCGCCCGCCACCACCTGATCGACGTCGTCGACCCCGACGAGGAGTTCTCGCTCGCCACCTACCAGGATCTTGCCAGCCAGGCGATCGCCGACATCGCCGCCCGCGGCCGCCTGCCGCTGGTGGTGGGCGGCACGGGCCAGTACCTGGCCGCGCTGCTCCAGGGGTGGCAGCTCCCGCGCGTGCCGCCGGACCCCGAGCTGCGGGCGGCGCTGGAGCGCGAGAGCGCTGAGCACGGCCCGGAGGCGCTGCACGCGCGCCTGGCGCAGGTCGACCCGGTGGCCGCGGCGGCGATCCAGCCCACCAACGTGCGGCGCGTGATCCGCGCGCTCGAGGTCTACGAGCTGACCGGCCGCCCGATCTCAGCCCAGCGCGGCGTACAGCCGCCGCCCTACCGGGTGCGAACAATCTGGCTGGTGCTGCCGGCGCCGGCGCTGTACGCCCGGATCGACGCGCGCGTGGACGCGATGGTGGCGGCCGGCCTCGTCGATGAGGTCCGCGGGCTCGTCGCGCGCGGCTACGGCTGGGACCTGCCGGCCATGTCGAGCCTCGGCTACCGCGAGTTCCGGCCGTACCTGGAGGGCGAGACGACGCTCGAGGAGGCGGTGCAGCGCCTCAAGTACAACACCCACGCCTTCGCGCGCCGCCAGAAGGCCTGGTTCGCCCGCCTGCCGAACGTCGTGCAGCTCCCGGCCGACGCGCCCGACCTGCTCGACCGGGCGCTGGCGGTCATCTCGGAGCCGTGACGCGACGCGCCCGCCGGCGCGCAGGCGATCAGCCGGCCGGTTCCTCCGGGTCCGGCTGGGTGGCGATGGCGATCGCCGAGAGCAGGTAGGCCACGGCGCTCGCGATCAGCGCGGGGGTGAAGCCGTAGCTGGTCTGCAGCCAGCCGCTGATCGCAGCCGCGGCCGCCCACCCGAGCGACCAGAGCAGGCTCATGAGGCTCACGGCGGTGCCGCGCTGGCGCGCCGAGGTGGTCTGCATCACCAGCGCGTCGTTCAGCGGGTAGCTGGCCGCAACGAACAGGCCGCGCAGGAAGAACCCGGCTGCCGCCGTGGCCAGATGCGGCACGGCGAGCAGGAGCATCGCCGGGGCCGACGCGAGCCGCAGGACCCAGGCGGCGCGCTTCAGCCCCAGCCGCGCGGTCGCCGGGCCGCCCAGCAGCGCCCCGATACCCATCCCCACCGCCGCCCACGCCAGCATCGCGCCGACGCCGGCGTCGCTCATGCCGAACTCCTGGCGGAAGAACAGGTTCTGGAAGGGGAGAAAGACCCCGCCGCCGACCCCCAGCAGGAGCGAGGGCAGCGCGAGGCGCACGAGCCCCAGCCGCGAGATGCGCGCCGGCTCCGGCGCGGGTGCGGCCGACGGGTCCGGCTGCGCGCTCGTCTCGGCGAGGCGGATCACCGGCAGCATCGAGAGCAGCCCGAGCGCGACCACGCTCGCCAGCGCCAGCCGGTACGCGCCGGTCGCCTGGGGCGCCGTCTGCAGGAGGTTGGCGGCGAGGCCCGGCAGCACGCCTCCGAGCGCGCTGCCCACCAGCCCGATCAGCAGCGC
The DNA here is from genome assembly GCA_937974195.1 of uncultured Roseiflexaceae bacterium. Lineage (GTDB taxonomy): Bacteria > Chloroflexota > Chloroflexia > Chloroflexales > Roseiflexaceae > CALJIC01. The sequence continues at coordinate 38,082 of CALJIC010000253.1, forward strand.
CGCCGCGGCGTTCAGCCCGAAGACCGAGGCGCGCTCTTTGGCGGCGGTGACGCCGGTGAGCAGCGGGACGACGGCGGTGACAGTGAGGATGCTCGCCGCGCCGGCCAGGAAGTAGGTGGCGGCCAGCGCCCACAGCGACGTCGACATAATGACGAGCGCCCAGCTCACGCCGTACAGCGCCGCCCCGAGGATGAGCGACCGCCGCGCCCCGGCCCGGTCGATCAGCGCGCCGATCGGCAGCCCGAGCGCCACCCCCGCGGTGCGGTAGACTGTGGCGAGCATCCCGGCCGCCGCCACGTCGTACCCCAGGCTCACCAGGTAGAAGTTGAACAGCAGGTCGGCGATGCTGGCCGCCAGCCCGTAGATCAGGCTGTGGGCCAGGATGCGCCGGACAGGGGCGGAGATGCGCGCCGCGGCCTCCCGCGCGCGCGAGCTGAGCGATAGCACCGTCGTCTCCTTATGCCGATGCTGCGGGCGGTGATGTCCCCCCAGCATACCACAGCGCGCTGCAGAACACGCTACAATGGGCGGCCGGCGGCTCGCCTGCCGGCCTGAGCATCGGCTTCTCAACTACTGCGGAGGATATGAATGGCCATCCTGACCGACGGCGTCGAGCGCTTCATCCGGGATGTCGAGCGGCGCCTCGCCGCGACGCCGCGCCGTGCCGCGCTTTTTCGGAACTGCTTCGCGAACACGCTGACGACGACGATCAAGCGCATGCCGGACGGCACGACGTTTGTGATCACCGGCGACATCCCGGCCATGTGGCTGCGCGACTCCGCCGCCCAGGTGCGCCCGTACCTGATGCTGGCCGCGCAGGACGCCGAGGTGGCCGACATGATCGCCGGGGTCGTGCGGCGCCAGATGATGTACATAACGATCGACCCGTACGCCAACGCCTTCAACGCTGAGCCGAACGGCCAGCGCTGGGACGCCGCCGACGAGACGGATATGAACGACTGGCTCTGGGAGCGCAAGTACGAGGTCGACTCGCTGTGCTATCCGATCCAGCTCGCCTACCTGCTCTGGAAGGCGACCGGCCGCACGGACCACTTCGACGCGCAGTTCCGCGTGGCCGTGGCGCGCATTCTGGAGGTGTGGCGCCGCGAGCAGCGCCGCGGCCAGCCAGGCGCCGACGGGGCGGATCGCCCCTACCGGTTCGTGCGGCGCAACTGCCCGCCGAGCGACACGCTCTCGCACGACGGCTACGGGGCGCCGGTCGGGTACACCGGCATGACCTGGTCCGGCTTCCGCCCCAGCGACGACAGCTGCGTCTACGGCTACCTGGTCCCGGCGAATATGTTCGCGGCGGTCGTGCTCGGCTACCTGGCCGAGATCGCCGGCGCGGTGCTGGGCGACGACGCGCTGCGGGCGGAGGCTGAGGCGCTCGGGGCCGAGATCCGCGCCGGCGTCGAGCGCTTCGGCACCTATGAGCACCCCGAGCACGGGCGGATCTACGCCTACGAGACCGACGGCCTGGGCAACTACACGCTGATGGACGACGCCAACGTGCCCAGCCTGCTCTCGCTGCCGTACCTCGGCTGGTGCGCCGCGGACGACCCGCTGTACCTGGCGACGCGCCGCTTCGTGCTCAGCCCGGCGAACCCGTTCTTCTTCCAGGGCGCGGCCGCAGCGGGCGTGGGCAGCCCGCACACGCCGCACCGCTACATCTGGCACATCGCGCTGGCGATCCAGGGCCTGACCGCGGCCGACCCGTCGGAGCGCGAGGGCATGCTGGAGCTGATGGAGCGCACCGACGCGGGGACGGGGATGATGCACGAGGGGTTCGACGCCGACGACCCCGGGCGCTTCACGAGGCCCTGGTTCTCGTGGGCGAATATGATGTACTGCGAGCTGGTGCTGGCGTCGCTCGGGATGTTCGTGCCCGGGAGCCCGCTGGCGGCGCAGTGAGGCGCTCCGGGGCGCACGTTGTGGGTGGCGGGTGTGGTGTGCGCGGCGCGGGCCGCCGCGTGACCCGCCCGCCCGTCACGGGTCCATCAGCACCCGCACCGTCTCGGCGGCGCACCGGTCCCACGTCAGCTGCGCGGCCCGCCGCGCGCCGCGCCCCCGCAGATCCTCGCGCAGCGCCGGGTCGCTCGCGAGGCGCGCCATCCCCTCCGCGATCGCCTCGGTGCTCAGCGGGTCCACCAGCAGCGCCGCGCCGCCGGCCACCTCGGGCAGGGACGAGGTGGTGGACGTGAGCACCGGCGTGCCCGCGGCCATCGCCTCCAGCACCGGCAGCCCGAACCCCTCGTACAGCGAGGGGAAGACGAACGCGAGCGCGCCGGCCATCAGCGCCGGCAGGTCCTCGTCCGGCACGTAGCCGGCGAAGCGGACCCGGTCGCCCAGCCCCAGCTCGGCCGCCCGGCGCTCGATCGGCTCGGCGAGCCAGCCCCGCTTGCCGGCGATCACCAGCCGCAGGCGGCAGTTGGCCGCGCCGTCCCCCTCGCCGATGACCCGCGCGAAGGCCTCGATCAGCCGCACCAGGTTCTTGCGCGGCTGGAGCGTCCCCACGTACAGGAAGTAGGGCTCGTCCCCGCCGGCGATCGCCCGGGCGCGCGCCCGCTGCTGCTCGTCGGGCTCCCCGCGCCGCCAGAAGCGCTCCGTCAGCCCGTGGTGGATGACCGTGACCTTCTCCGGCGGCACGCGCGCGAGCCGCACCAGGTCCGAGCGCGTCGCCTCGGAGACGGCGATCACGCGCCGGGCGACCCGCGCGCTCCAGACCGTCGAGAGGCGCAGGTAGATGCGCCCGAGGCGCGTGTGCGCCTCCGGGAAGCGCAGGTAGCCGAGGTCGTGGATGGTGACCACCGCGCGCGTGCGCGCGAGCGGCGTGCCGAGCGGCAGCACGTGCGCCGGCACGAAGAGCGTGTCCGGCGGGCGTGCCAGGATCTCGGCCGAGAGGCGGGCGTGCGTCCAGAGGCGCGGCAGCGGGATCGGGCGCAGCGCGAAGTTCTCGCCGAGCGGCGGCAGGGAGGCCGGCGGGCGGTTGCAGTACAGCGTGTAGCGGGTGCTGCGGTCCAGGCGGCCGATCGCCGCCAGCAGCTCGTAGGTGTAGTGCTCGGTGCCGGTTCTGGCGGCGGTGGCGATGCGGCTGATGTCGATCCCGATCTGCATGGTACGCGGCGTGCTGCAAGGGCGCGGGGCCGTCCCAAGTGTTCTCCCGCGCGGCCCGTATGGTATAATAGCGGCGGCTGCTTCGCAATTGAGCGAGCGGCCTCCTCTCCTGGAGCTATCATGCGTCGTCCATCACTTCGGGGGCAGCTGCCTGCGAGCCCTGCGGTGGTATCCGCCGGCAAAGGGGCGCGCCGTAGCATTGCGAGCCGCCTCCGCTGGTCATACCTGATCTCCTCCACGCTCCCGCTGCTGATCGTCGGCGCGCTGCTGTTGGTGATCAACCTCAACAGCGAGCGCGCTGCTGTGTACCGCGACCAGCAGGCGAGCTCGGCGCGTGTGGCGCGCGACATCTCGCGCTACGTGACGGACCTCGAGCGGCAGCTCGAGAACTACGCGCTCCAGGTGCGCCCCGGCGCCGACCGGGCCCAGCTCGTCGAGACGGCGCAGAACGTGCAGGCGCGCAACTTCCCCAACCTGATCGACCTCTCGGTGATCGACGACGCCGGCAACGAGCTGCTGCGCGTCTACCGGCTGCAGTCCATGGCCGAGGGCGACCTGCGCGCGCTCGGCGACGACGATGGCGTCCGCCAGGCGCTCGACCAGGGCGCGACGACCTTCACCCCGATCCGGATGGGGCGCGACAGCCGGCCGACCTTCCTGGTGACGATGCCGGTGCGCAACGACGCCGGCTCGGTCACGGGCGCGCTGCGGGCCGAGATCAGCGCCGAGCCGATCGCCCGCGAGCTGCGGCTGGCGACGGAGGCCGCGCTGAGCCACGCCTACCTGATCGAGCTGGAGACCGGCACCGTCCTGCTCAGGGACGGCCGGCCGCAGTTCACCCCGCCGCGCGAGATGTGGCGCCTGCTGCGCTCGGAGCAGAGCGCTGCGGAGTACCTCGGCGCGCGCGACGAGGCGGTGATCGGGGCGCTCACCCCGGTGTCGGACGGCGAGGAGGGGCTGTCGACCGGCTGGGCGGTGGTGGTGGAGCGGCCCTCGTCGGACGCCTTCGCCAACGTGCGGCGCAGCGCCCTGCTGCTCACCTCGCTGGTGGCGCTGGTGGGCGTGCTGGCGCTGTTCTGGGCCTTCCGCCAGGCGCAGCGCTTCCTGCGGCCGCTGCGGGCCCTGCGCGCCGGCGCGATCGCCCTCGGCGACGGGCACCTGAACCACCGCATCGTCGCCCTCGGCGACGACGAGCTCGGCGAGGTGGCGACCGCCTTCAACCAGATGGCCGACCACCTCGAGGCGTCGCTGGCCGAGATCGAGCAGCAGAACGAGCAGCTGCGCAAGGGCCTGGCGCTCGCCCGCGATATCCAGATCGGCCTGCTCCCGGAGCGCCCGCCCTGGAGCGGCGACGCGCTCGCGGTGTACGCGCGCTCCATCCCGGCCTACGACGTCGGCGGGGACTTCTACACCTACCTGGCGCTCTCCGAGGGGCGGGCGGCGATCGCGATCGGCGACGTCTCGGGCAAGGGCGTCGGCGCGGCGCTGATCATGGCCCTGACCTCGAGCGCCGTCGAGTCGCAGGGGCGCCAGTTCGAGCACCCGGCGCAGGTGCTCACCGCGCTCAACCAGCTGCTCGCGCCGCGCCTCAAGGCCAACCACATGAACGCCGCGCTGCTCTTCGCGGTCTTCGACCCGCGCGAGCAGACGGTGCGCATCGCGAACGCGGGGATGATCGCGCCGATCCTGATCTCGCGGTCCGGCAACCGCTTCATCGAGGTCGGCGGCCTGCCGCTCGGCTCGTTCGCCGGGGCGCAGTACACTGAGGAGGTGGTCCAGCTGGCGCCGGGCGAGGGGCTGCTGCTGGTGAGCGACGGCGTGGTCGAGGCCCACAGCCCGGATGGCGAGCTGTTCGGCTTCGAGCGCCTTGAGCAGACGATCGGCGAGGTGGAGACGTTCGGAGACGTGCGGGCGCTGGTCGAGCTGGTGCTGGCGCGCGTCCACGAGCATATGGGAACGGCCGAGCAGCACGACGACATCACGATCGTCGCCGTGCGCCCGCCGGTGAAGACAGGCGATAAGACAGCCAACGAGGAGCAATCCGTCGACTATGCGACTGTTTGACACGCTGCGCGGCCAGAAGGCCGAGCTGGAGATCCCGCGCGACCGCGCCCTGACCCTCTACGTCTGCGGGGTGACGCCGTACGACACCACGCACATCGGGCACGCGCACACCTTTCTGATCTTCGACCTGCTGATCCGCTACATCCGCTCGCAGGGCGGCCAGGTCCGCTACTGTCAGAACGTCACCGATGTGGACGACCCGCTGTTCGAGCGGGCCAACCGCGACGGCGTGGCCTGGAACGAGCTCGCCGAGCGCGAGGTCGCGCAGTTCCGCCAGGACTGCCGCGCGCTCAACCTCATCCCGCCGGACTACTTCCCGAAGGCCTCCGAGGAGATCGGGACGATGATCCCGATCATCGAGCGGCTGGTCGAGATCGGCCACGCCTACGTGCGCAACGGCAACGTGTACTACGACGTCTCCAAGGAGCCGGCCTACGGCGAGATGGCGCGGCTCGGCGGCTACGAGGAGCTGCTGGCGGTGGCCAACGAGCGCGGCAACAACCCGGACGACCCGAACAAGGACGACCCGCTGGACTTCGTGCTGTGGCAGACCGGCAACCCCGGCGACCCGACCTGGCCGAGCCCGTGGGGGCCGGGCCGCCCCGGCTGGCACATCGAGTGCACGGCGATGTCGACCCGCTACCTCGGGCCGCAGATCGACATCCACGGCGGCGGGCGCGACCTGATCTTCCCGCACCACCCCTCGGAGATCGTGCAGACCGAGCCGGTCACCGGCAAGCGGCCGTTCGTGCGCTTCTGGGTCCACGGCGGGCTGGCCTGGCTGGATGGCCAGAAGATGAGCAAGTCGCTCGGCAACATGGTGTTCATCAAGGATGCCCTGAAGCAGCACTCGGCCGACGCGATCCGCTGGTACCTGCTCTCGTTCCCGTACCGCGAGGACTTCGAGTATGTCACGGCGGACGTGGTGGCGACGGAGGAGAAGGTGGAGCGGCTCAAGGCGGCGCTCGCGGCCTCCGGCGGGTCGGGCCGGCCGCTCGACGGCTCCGAGGCGCGCGCGGCCTTCTTCGCGGCGCTCGCTGACGACCTCGACAGCCCCGCCGCGCTGCGGGAGATCGAGGGCCTCAGCGCCGCGATCGTCGAGGCGGCCAGCGAGGGCCGCGACGTCGCTCCGGCCCAGGCCGCGCTGCGCGAGATGGCCGCCACCTTCGGCTTCTGGGCGGCGCAGGAGCGCTAACCACGGGGACGCGGCGGCCGCCCGGTTTCGGATTGCGATCGCTTCGCGAAAACGATGCCGTGCCGGCCGGGGGCGCCGTGCCGGAGCCCCGCTCCGCCCGTCCACCGTAGCGCACACCGGCCTGGCGCGCACGCCCTCAGCGCCGCCGGCGCCCCAGCGCCGGCTCATCCGCGGAACGCACGAGAGCCAAGAACCAGCGACCGCACACGTCCTGGCTCTTGGCTCTCGCCATGTGGCCCCTCGGCGCCTACGCGCCCGCGATCGTGGCCGTGATCTCCGGCGCCTTCCGCAGCGTCTGCAGCACGACGCAGTAGCGCTCGGTGAGCCGCAGCAGCGTGTCAAGCTGCTCCTGCCCGGCGTCGGTGTCCAAGTCGAAGCGCAGCCGGATGGCCTGGAAGCCCACCGGCGCCTCCTTGCTCACCCCCAGCGTCCCGCGGAAGTCCAGGTCCCCCTCGGCGGTGACGGTGCCGCCGCGCACCTCCACGCCGATCGCCGTCGCCACCGCCCGCAGCGTCACGCCGGCGCAGGCCGCCAGCGCCTCGAGCAGCATGTCGCCCGAGCACGCCGCGAGCCCGTCGCCTCCGGTGGCGGGGTGCAGCCCGGCCTCGACCAGCGCCTTGCCGGTGGCCACCTTGCAGGTGATCCCCTCGCCGAGGGTGCCCTGCGCGCGCAGGGTGACCAGCGCCGCCTCCGGCTCGGCGCGGTAGCGTTCCTTGAGCGGCGCCTGGAGCGCCCGTAGCTCATCTGCGTTCAATGTCGATGTCCTCCCTGGGGCGCAGCACGCTGCGCCCTCCGTGTCCTCCGTGCCCTCCGTGGACCATTCTAGCAGATCATCCCCCGCTTCCCCGCCGGCCCGTGCCCGATCGGCTCCTCGCCGATCCAGCGCTCGTCCACCGGCTCGGAGGCCAGCTGGTAGCGCGTGTCGGTCGAGATGCGGATCTGGTCCGAGGCGTTGTCCAGGCTGCAGTGGACCAGGAACACGGTGAACACCAGCAGGTCGCCGGCGCGGTAGTCGGCGGTGAGCCAGCGGCCGCCCAGGTTCTTGCGCAGCTTCACCGGGTCGTCCGACAGCCAGCCGCCGTCGCGGATGTTGCCGCCGCCGCCCATGCGGGTGTAGCCCGGCCCGACCTTGTTCTCGCAGTAGGCGTCCACGTCCTTGCTGCCGTAGCCGCGGTTCAGCCGCTCGTGGCGGTGCGAGCGCTCCAGCACGAGCAGCCCGCCGACCGAGCGCGGCACGTCGCCGATCGGCGTCCAGGCGGTGTACAGCCGCTTGGTGCCGCGGCCCATGTAGACGATGTCCATGTGCGGCGGGGTGCTGCGCCCGGGGGCCACCGCCCGCACCCAGGTGTAGTCGAAGTGGCGCACCTCGCCGCCGAGGAAGCGGCTGAAGAAGTCGATCATGCGGCCGGAGTAGAGCAGCCGCTGCAGCTTCGGGTTGCTCTTCGCCAGGTCCGGCATGAAGGTCACCCTGGTGCCGGGCGCGGCCTTGAGCGCCTCCGGCGGGTAGGCCGGGTCGAGGTGGCCGGCGGCCGCCAGGCGCTCGGCCATGACCCGCCGGCACTCCAGCACCTCCTCGCGGTCGAGGTAGCCGGGCAGGTACAGGTAGCCCTCCTCGGCCATGAAGTCCCGCAGCGCCTGCGGATCGTGGAGCAGGTCGGTGGCGGGCTGGAGCTCGCCGAAGACCTCCGGCGCGGTGTCGATGATCTTGCCCGAGGCTGTGAGCCGCGGCTGCGTCAGCGCTTCCATGGGTGTCTCCTTCCGCAACAGACGAAGTGGTTGTATGATACACCTGCGCGATGGCCGCGTGCGCTCCGGCGTGGGGTGGGCGGCGCGCTGCGCCCTGCCACAACGGCCTCCGCTTCATCTTCCGCATCCGAGGGATAGACATCGCAGACCACATGCACGCCAGAAGATCCGATCCCCCGCGCTTCTGCGGCCAGTGCGGCGCCGCGCTGCCAGAAGGGGCGCAGTTCTGCATCGAGTGCGGCAGCCCGGCCAGGGGCGCGGGGCAGGAGCCCCGGCGCGAGGGGCCGGCCCTTCGCCCAGAGGCGGCCGCCCCGCGCGGCGCGGTGACCGTGCGGCTGCCCAACGCCAGGAGCGCCCAGTCCGTCGTCGGCGGCACGGTCAAGCTGCCGACCTCCGGGGCGGTCCCGCCGGGCCTGTGGTTCAGGCCAGAGCCGCCCGGCGCGGAGGATGCCGTCGCGGTGTACGTGCCGCTGCGGGCCGTCAAGGGCGGCTGGAGCGGGCTCACCAGCCACGGCTGGCGCCGGGTGGACCGCTCGTGGGCCGGCGACGGGACGAGCCGCGACGTCGTGCGCTTCGAGGTGGAGCGCGAGTGGTTCGCCGCCGACGGGTGCGCGTCGGGGCTGCGCCTGCGGGTGCGGATCGGCGCGGCCTCCCACGCGGCCGAGGGGCGCGAGCGGCTCGGCTTCCGCTACCGGCTGGGGCGCAACCCGCCGATGAGCGTCCTCGACGCCCGGTGGCTGGACGCCGAGGGCCGGGAGCGGCGCGAGCTGGCCGTGCCGCAGATCCAGCTGATGGCCCCGCCGCGCGTGCCGCGCGTCTCCGACTTCCAGGAGGAGATCCGCTCCATGGGCGCGCGCGAGGCGAACGAGTGGGCGCTGGGCGGCGCCGTCCACGGGGTGTTCGAGCTGATCGACTCCGGCCAGCAGCGGACGCCGTTCGGGCGCGGGCTGCGGCTGGCCGAGATCACCGGCGGGCGGGGCGGCCTGCTGGGCCGGCTTCTGCAGCAGCGCTACCGGGTGCGCATCGAGCGGCCGATCGTGTGCGACGCGGTGGCCGTCGCCGAGATCCGCGGGCGCGCGCAGGAGGAGGCCCGCGGCCTCGGGCTGGATATGGAGAGCGACGCGGTGGTCGAGTGGTGGCTGGAGCGCCAGGGCTACGACGGGGGCGTGCTCGAGCCGGGGGCGCACTCGTTCGGCGACCGGCGCGTGGCCGTCGTGTTCCGCCGCGCCCAGATCGCGAAGATCACCGGCTTCGGGCTCGGCGGATGACGGCGGCCAGGACGTTCGAGCCGACCGCCGGCGTGGTCGTCGCCGGGGGTGTGAGCCGCAGGCTCGGCGAGGACAAGCGCCGGCTGCGGCTGTGGGGGCCGGGCGGCCCCACGCTGCTCGAGCACACGCTGGAGGTGCTGCGGCCGCTCTGCTCGGAGCTGGTCGTCGTGCTGAACGACCCGGAGGCGTGGCCGCATCTGCCGGCCCGGATCACGCCGGACGTGTACGCCGACGGGGGCGCGCTGGGCGGGATCTACGCCGGCCTTGCGGCGGCCAGCACGCCCTACGCGCTGGTCGTCGCCGCCGATATGCCGCTGCTGAGCGCCGAGCTGCTCGGGGCGATGCTCGCGCGCCCGCGCGACTACGATGTGCTGGCGCCGCGGGCCGCGCGGGCGCGCAACGCGCTCGGCCTGGAGCCGCTGCACGCGGTGTACAGCCGCGGCTGCCTGGGGCCGCTGCGGGCGGCGCTGGAGCGGGGCGTGCGGCGGGTCGCCGACGCGCTCGCGCCGCTGCGCGTGGTGACGATCGAGGCGCAGGAGCTGGCCCGGCACGACCCGCGGGGCCGCGCGCTGCTCAACATCAACACCCCCGCGGACCTCGAGGCGGCGCGGCGGCTGATCGGCGGGGCGTAGCGCCCGCCGCCGCTCGCGCGAGATGAGATCGCTACTGGCGGTTGCCGTCCCTTCTGCATCTGCAGGCCCGGCCGTGCTATGCTGAAGCTGCGTTCCCGATGAGGGAAAGTGAGGTTCACATGGCCCGGCCGAAACGGCGGTACCCCGTGTGGGGCGCCGCCCGCACATATCTGCAGCAGCACGCGCCGGAGCTGCTCGATAGGCCGCTCCGCATCCGGATGCTCGACGGCCCGCCGCACTCGCCGCGGTACGCCGCGATGGCTGAGATGTGCACCACCAGCCGCTGCCCGCACGGCGTCTCGCCCGAGGCCGCCGCCGCGGGCGACTGCCCGGTGCTCACGTGCCCGCTGCGGCGCTCGGTGCGGATCCTGCTCGACGCGCAGGGGACGGTCGTGCAGGCCATCCACGGCGACATCCACTGGCGCTGAGAGCCGCTTGGCGCCCTCCGCTCGGCCGCCCGGACTGCGCGCGGCCCGCCTCGAACCGGCCTGCGGCGCTCGCCCGAGCGCCTGAAGGCCCGCCCCGCTCCCTCATAGAAGCAGCAGCACCTGGACGAGCACGATCTTGGCGATCATCGCGACCGGGTAGACCGTCGCGTAGCCGATGTTGGGCAGGTCGCTGTCGGCCTGCTCGAGCGCGAATCCGAGCACGGCCGGCTGGGTCTGGAGGCCGGCGACCATCCCGATCGCCAGGCTCATCGGGATCTTGAGCAGCCGGTGCCCGACCCACAGCACGGCCAGCGACGCGGCGCAGGTGACGAGCGCGCCGGCCAGGAAGATCGCCAGGCCGCCGCCCTGGGTGAGCGTGCTGGCGAACACGTACCCCGAGCGCGTGCCGACGCCGGCCAGGAAGAGCACCAGCCCGAGCTGGCGCAGGGTCAGGTTCGCGCTGTACGGCATGCTCCAGATCATCGGGCCGGTGCGCTCGAGCGCGCCCAGCACCAGCGCGACGAGCAGCGGGCCGCCCGCGAAGCCGAGCCGCAGCGTCAGGCCGCCGGGCAGCGGGAACGGCACCAGCCCGAGCAGCACCCCGAGGGCGATCCCCAGGCTGAAGGTCAGCACGTCGATCTCGCTCAGCGAGCGGTACGAGTCGCCGAAGAAGGCCGTCACCGCGTCCATCTGCGAGCGCGGCGCGACCACCCGCACCCGGTCGCCGAGCTCGATCACCATGTCGCCGCGCGGCAGCAGCTCCACGTCCCCGCGCCGCACGCGCGTGACGACGGCGCCGAACTGCTCCGGCAGCTGCAGGTCGCGCAGGCGGCGCCCCGCGACCGATGGGCTCGAGACGAAGATGCGGCGGTAGTCGAGCTCGCTGCGCTCGTGCTCGAGGCGCTCGTCGACCGGCTCGCCCAGGTACTCGGTCACGCGCGCCAGCTCAGCGGGCGCGCCGACGATGCTGACCAGGTCGCCGGGCATCAGGCGCGTCTTGCCGCCGGCGAGCGAGAGGGCGCCCTGGTGCTTGACCCGCCCGATGATCACGTCCCACCCGTGGCGGCGTACCAGATCCTCGATCGACTCCGTGCCGGCGTCCGGCCGGGTGACGCGGATGGTCTGGTTGGCGAGGCGGCGCTGGGCGATGCCGCGCATGGCCCGCTGCTCGGCGGCGTAGTCGGTCCTCCACAGCCGCTGGGCGATCACGATCATCAGGATCGCGCCGCACACGCCCATCGGGTAGGTCACCGAGTAGCCGACCACCGGCTCGCCGAGGAGCTGCTCCAGGTTGGGCGCCGCGCTGCGCTGGAGCTGCTCGATCGCGCTCGCCAGCGCCGGCGTGTTGGTGAGGCTCCCGGCCAGCACCCCGGCCGCGAGCGCCGGCGAGAACCCGAGGGCGAGCGCCGCGGCGGCGGTGAGCGCCGTCGCCAGCAGGATCGCGCCCGCGACCAGCAGGTTGTCGCGCAGGCCCTTGCGGCGCAGCGCAGCGAAGAACCCCGGGCCGCTGCTGAGGCCGATCGTGTAGACGAAGATGATCAGCCCGAGCTGGTAGATCACCTCCGGCAGCCCGAGGTCCGGGTCGAGCGACCCGAACGCCAGGCCGACGAACAGCACCGCGGCGACGCCCAGGCTGGTGCCGCGCACCGTGATGCGGCCGAGCGGGTAGCCGAGAGCGGCGACGACGAACAGGAGCAGGAGCGGGTTGCTGCGCAGGATCTCAATCATTGGTCGTGTCTCGCTGCCAGCGGCTCCGACCCGGGTGTGGAGCCCGGCCCACATCGTAGCACGGGTTGCGGCCTCGCGTGGGCGTGTTGCGACATCCCCACCGATGGTGGTCAAGGCGCATCGGCAGCGGCGCCGCGCGACGGTAGCATGGGCATGTCGAACGGGCCCAGCGGGCGCTTGCCCTCCCGGTCCACACAGGAGGTATGACATGCGCGACCTGATCGTCATCGGCGGCGGCGCGGCGGGCCTCTCGGCCGCGATGTACGCGCTGAGCAAACAGCTCGACGTGCTGCTGATCGCCAAGACACTCGGCGGCAAGGCCGGCTGGCACCAGCAGCTGCTGGGCCAGGCCTCGCCGGAGTATATTGCCGGAGAGGAGATCGTAAGCTCCTTCGAGCGGAAGCTGCGCGAGCGCCCGGACCACGTGCTGCTCGACGAGGTCTCCAGGGTCACGAAGACGGCCGGGGTGTTCCAGGTGGAGACGGCGCACAACGGCGTTCTGGAGAGCACCGCGGTGATCGTCGCGACGGGCGTGACGCCCGTTCCTCTGGACGTGCCCGGCGCCACGGAGCTGCTCGGCCACGGGCTGGGCTACTCGGCGACGACGCACGCCCCGGCGCTGGCCGGCAAGTACGCCGCGGTCATCGGTGACACCGAGCGGGCGCTGCGCGGCGTGAACGAGCTCTCGCGCATCGCCGAGAAGGTGTACCTGATCGTGTCGAACCGGGCGGCGCTGGTCTCGCCGCTAGGCCTGGCGCTGCAGTACCGCGCGAACGTCGAGGTGCTGGAGGGCTACCGGGTCGAGGAGCTTCTGGGCGGCTTCAACGTCGAGGAGATCGTGCTGTCCCCGCCGCACGGCCCGCTGCGCCGGCTGGCGGTCGACGCGGTCTTCGTGGACCTGGGGCTGCGGCCGAACAGCGCGATGGTGCGCGACCTGGCCGTCACTGAGCTCTCGGGTCTGATCAAGGTGGACGACCGCAACGCCACGACGATGCCCGGGCTGTACGCGGCTGGGGACGTGACCACGACCTTCAGCGAGCACATCCTGATCGCGGTCGGCGAGGGCGCCCGCGCGGCGATGAACGCGCACACCTACATTCTCGGCCGCGCGCCGGCCAGGGTCGAGCGCTGACGCCGCAGCTACAGCGTCCCAGCAGGACTGACGCGGTAGTTCGCACCCGCTAGAGGGGCTTGGGGAGGCCTCGCCTCCCCAGAACACCCTCTTCCCGCCGCTCTGCGGCGACACAGTCGCCGCAGAGCGGTGAAAGAAGAGTCTGTGGAGGGCCGCAAGCCCTCCACACCTCCCCGCTGAGGAGGCCGGTCAGCGTTGACCGTGTGACTCCTAACACAATGAGGTGGTCTCAATGACGAAACAGCGAATCCTCATCCCGCTGGACGGCTCGGCGTTCAGCCGGCAGGTCCTCGGCCAGGTGCGCCGGCTGTTCCGGCCGGAGGATGTGGAGCTGATCCTGCTGCACGTCGCGCCGCCGCCGAGCGCCCTCGTCGCCAACCCGCCGCGCGTCCTCACCACAGCCTGGGGGACGCCGCTGTACGTCTCGGAGCGGGACGCGGCCCGCGCCCGCCACCCGATCTACGTCACGCAGGTCGAGGCGAGCCTGGGCGCGCATCTGGTGTCTCAGATGCGCCCGGAGGCGCAGGAGCTCGAGGAGGCCGGGTACGAGGTGAGGATCACGGTCCGCTTCGGTGACCCGGCGACGGCGATCGTGGCCGCGATTGTGGAGGAGGGCGCCACGCTGGTGGCCATGGCGACGCACGGGCGCACGGGGCTGATCCACCTGCTGCTCGGGAGCGTCGCCGAGCAGGTGCTGCGGCAGAGCCGGGTGCCGGTGCTGCTGGTGCGGCCGCAGGCCGATAGCTAAGCGCGGCGCTCGCTTCAGCCGAGGCACAGGGGCTCGCCTGCGCCCGCCTCCGCCCACTGCTCGGCGAGGGCGGGGCCGTTGGCTGCCATCCAGGCCGAGAGCGCGCGCCCCTGGTCGAGCACGGAGGCGTGGTACTCGGGCGCGCCCTCCGGCGTCGAGCGCACCCGCCCCAGCTCGCCCTGCAGCCAGAGCACCTCGATCATCGGCGGGAGCGCGGCCGCCTCCTGCCCGGTGAGCGGCGCCTCGGCGGCGTACGCCCCGAGCAGGAGCAGCGCGCGCTCCAGGTCGAGCGGGCCCGAGAACACCCCCCAGGTCTGCTCGCGGCGCGGCTCGCTGGCGAAGGCCACCAGCGCATCCGCCAGGTCCACCAGGCGCGCGTCCCAGCTCGCCTGGTCGAAGTCCAGCAGCGCCGCGACCTGATCCCCCCTGAAGCGCAGGTTATCGCTGTGGATATCGCCGTGGATCACGAGGTGCGGCAGCGCGGCGTACACGGCGTCGGACAGCGCGGCCCGCAGCTGCGCCGAGCGCTGGCTGTACCAGGTGAGCGGCTCGTGGAGCTCGCCCATCACGTCGCGCTCGATCAGCTGCGTCGCCAGCGCGTCCACGCCCCACGGGCTGTAGCGCGGCGCGGCGGCTGCGGGCGGCGGCGGAAAGCCGATGACGGCCCGGTGGTAGCGGGCGAGCGTGGCGCCCACGCTGGCGAGCTGCTGCGGCCGGCAGGGGTCGTGCGCCTCGCCCTCGACGAAGGCCTGGACCTCGTAGTAGCGCTGGTTGAGCTGCAGCAGCGTCCCGCCGTCGCGGGTGGGGATGAGCGGCGGCACGGGCGCGTCGCGCTCGCGCAGCCAGGCGATCAGGGCGTGGCGGTAGCGCAGCAGCGGCTCGGTGAAGCGCCGGTGGTTGCGGCGCACCACGTAGCGCCCGCGGGTGGTCCTGACGAACGCCGTCTCGTTGACGTAGCCGTGGGCCGCGGGGCTGAACTCGACCGGCGTGCCCAGGTCGTAGTGGCTGAGCACGCCGGCGATGTCTCTGGCGGTAAGCACCTCGGGCGACCTCCGCCGTCCTATTCCTCCTTCGGCCGCACGAGCAGGAGCGGCGCCGCGCTCGCCTGGAGCACCTTGTCGGCCACGCTCCCCAGCGTCCAGCGCTTGATGCCGCTGTAGCCGTGGGTCGCCATCACCACCATGTCCGCCTGCTGCTCGGCGACCTGGTCGACGATCACATCCGCGGCGGCGCCGACCTCCACGACGGCGCGCGCGTTGATCCCCTCCGAGCGCATCCCGGCGACCAGCATATCGAGCTCGGTCTGCGCCCGCCGCCGCAGCTCCTGGGTCAGCTCCTCCAGCTCCGGGATCGGGCGGCCCAGCCGCTGCAGCCCGACGGCGCTCTGCCCGTCGACGGCCTCCAGCAGCACGAGCTCGGCGCCGCTGCGCCTGGCGAGCTCCGTCGCGATCGGGAGCGCCTGGCGCGCGAACGACGAGCTGTCGAGCGGGACGAGCACGCGCCGCAGCGTGGGGGGATCGGCGGGGGCCTGCGCGTAGGCGCGCACGACGAGCACCGGCACCGTGCTCGCCTGGACCACCTTGTCGGTGACGCTGCCCATCGCCCAGCGCTTGATGCCGCTGTAGCCGTGGGTCGCCATCGCGATCAGCGGCGCCTGGGCGCTGGTGGCGGCCTCCACGATCGCCTCCGGCGCTGAGCCGGCGCACACCTCGCCGCTGACCACCAGGCCGAGCGCGCGCAGCTGGCCGGCGCGGGGCTCCAGGTAGCCCTCGGCGGCCTCGCGCAGCCGCTTCCAGATCTGCTCCACGCGGGCCCGTGTCCGCTCCGGCGGCTCGCCGGTGACGTACATCATCGGGATGATCTCATCGAAGCCGTCGACCGTCTCGAGCACCCGGAGCAGGTGGACCCGGGCGCCGAGGATCGGCGCGAGCATCCGGACGTAGGGCAGCACCTGCTCGGCCGACGCGGAGCCGTCCAGCGGCACCAGTATCGTTTGTATCGCTTGCATGGTCGCCTCCTCTCTCACGAGTTCTGCGGTCGTGTTGTCCGCCGCTATGCGGGGAGGCGAGGCCTTCCCCGACCCCACCGCTCACGCGGCCGCCCTGGCGGGCTTCCTGCGCGAGCTCTCCGCCGGGTGATCTCTGCCGCCTACGTCGGGATGCGCTCGAGCATCTCGTGCTCGGCGGGCTCGCGCCGCTCGGTGATCGCCGGCGGCCGGATCACCAGCACCGGCGTGCTCGACCGGCACACCACCGCGTCGGCGGTGCTGCCCATCAGCATCCGCGCCACCCCGCTGCGCCCGTGGGTCGCCAGCGCGATCAGGTCGAAGGTGTGCTCGTGCGCGTACTCCAGGATCGCCTGCGGCGCGTAGCCGAGCGCGATGTCGGTCTTGACCTGAAGCTGCCGCTCCCGCAGCCGCTGGGCGACCTGCTCGAGGTAGCCCAGGGACTCCTCGCGCCATACGTCGAGGGCGCGCTGGTCGATCCCGGTGGCGTGCGCCGTCAGCGCGTAGCCGAGCAGCGGCGGGTCGATCGCCTGCAGCAGCGTGTACTCGGCGTCGAACAGCTGCCCGAACGCCACCGCGGGCTCCAGCACCGCCTCCGCCAGCGCCGAGCCGTCGAGCGGGATCAGCACCCGCCGGCAGACGCGCTCGTAGGCGCTCTCCAGCAGGTCGAGCACCCCGTCGCGCGGCCGCGTCAGCAGCACCGGCAGCGGCAGCGAGCGCACGAGCGCGTCGGCGACGCTCCCGACCGCCAGCCGGGCCAGCGAGCCGCGGCCGTGGGTCGTCAGCACCACCATGTCCGCGCCCAGCGCCAGCGCGTGCTCGCGGAGCGTCGGCACGACCGGGCCGACGAGCACGCTGGTGGTGATCGGGACCTCCCAGCGCTCCGACAGATTCGTGGCTAGCTGGTCGAGGTACAGCCGGATGCGCGCCTGCATCGAGAGGTCATCGCTGTCGGGGTGCAGCAGGTGGACGAGGTCGTGCGGCGAGGGCGGGACGCAGACGTGAGCCAGATGTACGGCCGCACCGGATCGGCGCGCGATCGTGAGCGCGAGCGGCAGCGCGTGCTCTCCGAAGGCCGAGCCGTCCAGCGGGACCATGAGTGTCCGATACATCGATATCCTCCTTTCGGGCCGGGGCGGTGCTGCGCCCCGCCGTTCCACCCCTCCACACCACTCCCACCGCGCCTACGCGGCCTTCTCAGGCGGGCGGCGGCGCAGGAGCTCGGCGCCCCCGCGCTCGCGGCCGAACGAGAGCGCCAGGGCGTGCTCGGGGCACACCTCGATGCACGCCTGGCACAGGATGCACTCGCTCGACATGACGCGCTCGCCGCGGGCCAGGTAGTCCGTCACCTGGATGTCCATTGGGCAGACCGCGACGCAGGCGCCGTGCCCCTCGCACCGCTGCGGGTCGCCGCGGACTCTGAGCAGCGCGAAGCGCGCGCCGAGCTTCAGCGGCACGGCGACCGGGCAGAGGTACTTGCAGAAGGCGCGGTTGTCCCGCAGGGCCAGCGCCAGCGCGACGCCGGCGGCGTAGTACAGCGCGCTGCCGCCGAGGAACCAGGCGAGCGCCGTCGCTCCGCCCGCCCCCGGCCGGTAGGCCAGCCCGTACCACAGCGTCGCCACCAGCGCGGCGCTCAGGCCGAAGTGCGCGTAGCGCAGCTGGCCCCACCCGGGCGCGAGCCGGCCCGGGCTGCGCTTGTACGGCAGCTGGTCCAGCGCCATCGCCGTCCAGCACGCCCAGCCGCACCAGACGCGGCCGAAGAGGAGCGGCCCGAAGATCTTGGCGATCAGGTAGTGGAGCAGCGCGCCGGCGAAGATGCCGGAGAACAGCTCGAAGAACAGCCCCTCGATCTGGAAGAGCGCCGCGGCCGAGTCGCGGAACGCCGCGGCGCCGAACAGGCTCGTGCCGAGCAGAAGGTGCAGCAACCGCCGCCTCAGCGGCTGGTCGTAGCGCGCGCACGTGAAGTAGAGCGCCAGCCCGACCGCCGCTGAGACGGCTATATACAAGGCGTAGAACGGCGCGGAGGCGACGCCGGCGTATCGCCAGGCGACGAGCGCTAGCCCGCCCAGGCCGAGTGCGAGCACGGCCAGCTCGAGCTTCTTGCTGCGGTCGAAGACCAGGCGACGTTTCACGGCGACCTCCTCGTGCCGGCTACGCCGGTGACGTCTTCATGGTATGCCGGCGCCCTGCCCGGCGGCGATAAGAAGCGTCCACCGAGGAGTAAGGTATCTCCACCGCGCGTCAGACCAGGCGGTCGTCGAACGTGCTGAGCGCCTGCAGGTAGTTGGCGCGCTCGAAGGCCGCCGGCGCTGCGACGGCGATCTGGCTCATGCTGCCCTGCATCTGGGCGATCGACTCATACTCGCGCTCCTGCATCCACGCCTGGAGCTCGGCCAGGATGTCCGCCAGGCGCTCGGGGCCGCGCGCGATCAGCTCCGAGGCCAGCATGGCCACGCGCGCGCCGGCCATCATGGCCTTGAGCACATCGAGGCCGCTGTGGACGCCGCCGGTCAGCGCCAGGTCGGCGTCGACGCGGCCGTAGAGGATGGCGACCCAGCGCAGCGGCAGGCGCAGGTCCGCCGAGGTGCTCAGCGTCAGGTTCGGCACCACCTCCAGCGTGTCTAGGTCGAAGTCCGGCTGGTAGAAGCGGTTGAAGAGCACCAGCCCGTTGGCGCCGGCATCGACGAAGCGGGTGGCGATGTGCGGCAGCGCGGTGAAGAACGGGCTGAGCTTCACCGCCAGCGGGATGCGGACCTGCGCGCGGATATCGCGCACCAGCGCGACGTAGGTGTCCTCCAGCTCCGCGCTGCTGAGCGACGGGTCGGTCGGCAGGTAGTAGATGTTCAGCTCGAGCGCGTCGGCGCCGGCCTGCTCGATCAGCCGGGCGTACTCGATCCAGCCGCCCGACGATATGCCGTTCAGGCTGCCGATGACCGGGATGCTGACCGCCTCCTTGACGCGGCGGAGGTGCTCGAGGTAGGCCTCCGGCCCGACGTTGTAGCGGTCGAGGTCCGGGAAGTAGCTCTGCGCCTCGGCGTAGCTCTCGCTGCCCCGGCTCAGGAAGTGGTCCAGCGCGTGGGCGTCGTGCAGGATCTGCTCTTCGAACAGCGAGTGCATGACCACCGCGGCGGCGCCGGCGGCCTCGAGGCGCTTGATGCGGTCCAGCTTCTTCGAGAGCGGCGAGGCCGAGGCCACCAGCGGGTTGCGCAGCCGGAGGCCGAGGTAAAAAGTGGTCAGGTCGACCATTGGAAGCTCCTTGCTAGGATCACTGCGGTGTGCCGTGTGGCCGAAGGGCTGCGAGCGACGCCCGCAGCCCTCCCGCCACACCCGCGCAGCGCCGCTCAGCTCGTGGGCGCGAGCAGCGCCGCCATCTGCTGGTAGCGCTGCCAGCGGCGCTCGACGGCGCGGCGCGCCTGCTCGAGCAGCTCCTCGGCGCGCGCCTCGTCGCTCTGCAGCAGCATGCGGAAGCGGGTCTCGTTGTAGAGGTACTGCTCGAGCGGGATGCTGGGCGCCTTCGAGTCGAGCGTCAGCGGGTTCTTGCCCTCCGCCTCGCGCGCCGGGTTGTAGCGGTACAGCGGCCACGCGCCCGACTGCACGGCCAGCTTCTGCTGCTCCAGCCCGCGGCGCATGTCGATGCCGTGGGCGATGCAGTGGCTGTAGGCGATGATCAGCGACGGCCCGTCGTGGGCCTCGGCCTCCAGCATCGCCCGCAGCGTCTGCTGGTCGTCGGCGCCCATGGCGACCTGGGCCACGTAGACGTTGCCGTAGCTCATCGCCATCAGCCCCAGGTCCTTCTTCGCCGCCGCCTTGCCGCGCGCGGCGAACTTGGCGACGGCCGCCGGCGGCGTGGCCTTGGACGCCTGGCCGCCGGTGTTGGAGTAGACCTCGGTGTCGAGCACCAGGATGTTGACGTCGCGGCCGGAGGCGAGCACGTGGTCCAGGCCGCCGTAGCCGATGTCGTAGGCCCAGCCGTCGCCGCCGATGATCCAGACGCTCTTGCGCACCAGGGCATCGCAGACGCTGAGGAGCTCGTGGACGCGCTCCGCGACCGACGGCTTCCCGTTGCGCGACGCGTCGCCGGCCGCTACCGCCTGCAGCGCCGCCAGGCGCTCCTTCAGCTGCGCGACGCGCTCGCGCTGCGCGGCGATCCCGGCCTCGGTCGTCTGGTCCGCCTCGAGCAGCGCCTGTACCAGCTCCGGCCCGATCTCGTCCGCCAGGCTGGTCAGGAGCTCGCGCGCGTGCTCGGCGTGCTTGTCGAGCGTCAGGCGCATCCCGAGGCCGAACTCGGCGTTGTCCTCGAACAGCGAGTTGGCCCACGCCGGGCCGCGCCCGTCCGCGTTGACGGTGTAGGGCGTGGTCGGCAGGTTGCCGCCGTAGATCGACGAGCAGCCGGTGGCGTTGGCGATGATCGCCCGGTCGCCGAACAGCTGGGTCACCAGCTTGATGTAGGGCGTCTCGCCGCAGCCGGCGCAGGCGCCGGAGAACTCGAACAGCGGGATCATGAGCTGCGAGTTCTTGATCGTGCCGAGCCCGAACTGCGTCCGGTCCGGGTCGGGCAGGCGCAGGAAGAACTCCCAGTTGGCCCGCTCGCGCTCGCGGATGGGCAGCTGCGGCTCCATGTTGATCGCCTTGCGGCCGGCCTGGCGCTTGTCCTTCACCGGGCAGGCCTCGATGCACAGGCCGCACGCGGTGCAGTCCTCCGGCGCCACCTGCAGCGTGTAGCGCATGTCCGGCGCCTCCTTGAAGCGCGCCGGGGCCGAGAGGAACGAGGCCGGCGCGCCCTCCAGGCACTCGGGGGGGTACACCTTGGTGCGGATCACGGCGTGCGGGCAGACGAGCGCGCACTTCCCGCACTGGATGCAGATGTCCGGGTCCCAGATCGGGATCTCGAGCGCGAGGTTGCGCTTCTCCCAGCGGCTGGTGCCGCTGGGGAAGGTGCCGTCGGCGGGCAGCGCGCTCACCGGCAGCTCGTCGCCGCGCCCGGCGATCATGGGGCCGATCACCTCGCGCACGAACTCCGGCGCCTCATCCGGCACCGGCGGCCTGCGCGCCGCCCCGTTCGTCGCCACCGGCACGCTCCAGCGCGATGTGTCGACCTCGTAGAGCCGCTCGAGCGTCTGGTCGACCGCGCGGAAGTTGCGCTGCACCACCGCCTCGCCGCGCTTGCCGTAGGTCTTGCGGATGCTGTCCTTGATGCGGGCGATCGCCTCCTCGCGCGGCAGCACGCCGCTGATGGCGAAGAAGCAGGTCTGCATGACGGTGTTGATCCGCCCGCCCATGCCGGTGGCCCGCGCGACGCCCGTGGCGTCGATCACGAAGAAGCGCAGGCGGCGCTCGAGGATCGTCTTCCGCACGTCGGCCGGCAGGTGCTGCTCGACCTCGTCGGGCCCGTAGGGGCTGTTGAGCAGGAACACGCCGCCGGGCAGCGCGTGCTGCAGCACGTCGAAGCGCTCCAGGAAGCCGAACTGGTGGCAGGCGACGAAGTTGGCCTCGCTGATCAGGTACGGCGCGCGGATGGGGTGCGGGCCGAAGCGCAGGTGCGAGATCGTGACCGAGCCGGACTTCTTCGAGTCGTACACGAAGTAGCCCTGGGCGTAGTTCTCCGTCTCCTGGCCGATGATCGTGATCGCGTTCTTGTTGGCGCCCACGGTGCCGTCGGCGCCGAGCCCCCAGAACATACAGCGCACGGTGCCGGCGGGCTCGATCGAGAACGCCGGGTCGTAGCGCAGGCTGGTGTGGGTCAGGTCGTCCTCGATCCCGATCGTGAAGTGGTTCTTCGGCGCGGGGCTGCGCAGCTCGTCGAAGATCGCCTTCACCATCGCCGGGGTGAACTCCTTGGAGGAGAGGCCGTAGCGGCCGCCGATGACGGTGGGCAGCTGCTCGAATCTGCGCTGCGCCTGCTGGCCCTCGGCGAGCGCCGCGACCACGTCGAGGTACAGCGGCTCGCCGGCGCTGCCGGGCTCCTTGGTGCGGTCGAGCACCGCGATCGCCTGCACGGTCGGCGGGAGCGCCGCGAGGAAGTGCTGGACTGAGAAGGGCCGGAACAGGTGGACGTTGACGACGCCGACCTTCTCGCCGCGGTCGGCGAGGAAGCGCGCCGTCTCCTCGGCGGTCTCGGCGCCGGAGCCCATCAGGACGATCACGCGCTCGGCGTCCGGCGCGCCGACGTAGTCGAACAGGTGGTACTGGCGGCCGGTCAGCGCCGCGAAGCGGTCCATCGTGCGCTGGACGATCTCCGGGCAGGCCAGGTAGTACGGGTTGGCGCGCTCGCGGGCCTGGAAGGCGACGTCCGGGTTCTGCGCCGTCCCGCGGATCACCGGCCGCTCCGGCGAGAGCGCCCGGTCGCGGTGGGCGCGCACGAGCCGGTCGTCGATCATCGCGCGCATGTCGGCGTCGCTCAGCGGCTGGATGGTGTTGATCTCGTGCGAGGTGCGGAAGCCGTCGAAGAAGTGCAGGAACGGCACGCGCGCCTCGAGCGTCGCGGCGTGGGCGATCAGCGCCAGGTCCTGCGCCGCCTGGACCTGGTGCGAGGCGAGCAGCGCCCAGCCGGTGGCGCGGGTGGCCATGACGTCGCTGTGGTCGCCGAAGATCGACAGCGCCTGGGCGGCGACCGAGCGCGCCGCGACGTGGAAGACCGCCGGGGTCAGCTCGCCGGCGATCTTGTACATGTTGGGGATCATCAGCAGCAGGCCCTGCGAGGCGGTGAACGTGGTCGCCAGGGCGCCGGTCTGCAGCGCGCCGTGGAGCGCGCCGGCGGCGCCGCCCTCGGACTGCATCTCGACGACCAGCGGCGTGGTGCCCCACAGGTTCGGGCGCCCCGCCGCAGCCCACGCGTCGGCCTGCTCGCCCATGCCGGTCGAGGGGGTGATCGGGTAGATCGCGATCACGTCGCTCACCCGGTAGGCTACTGCGGCAACCGCCTCGTTGCCGTCGATGGTTACGAAGCTACGCTTCATAGAAACCTCCGCAGCGGGCCGCCGCCTCAAGGCCTCGGCAGGCTCGGTTGAGCCGGCGGCGGGGAACGCGGTTATTCGCGATGTGGTGCGCTGCCGCACCGGCGCGGCAGCAGCCAGCAGCTCCGCGGTCGTTGCCTTCCCAAGCTCCTCCAAGAGGTGCGGCGGCCCGCGTCAGCCCTGCGGCTGACCCCAGTATAGGCCGGCGGATCTGCCCGGCGGGTGAAGGGGCCGCAACCGCCGATTGTCATTCGGGGACGGCCGCCGCATCGCTAGCCACCGCCGAGCAGGGCCAGCACCACGCCCCCGGCGACGGCGCTGGCGATCTGGCCGGCGGTGTTGGCGCCCATCGCGTGCATCAGCAGGAAGTTCTCGAAGTCGTCCTCCTGGACGACCCGCTGCGCCACGCGGGCCGCCATCGGGAAGGCGCTGATGCCGGCCGCGCCGAGCAGCGGGTTCAGGCGCACCCGGCTCACCAGGTTCAGCCCCTTCGCGAACAGCAGGCCGGCCGCCGTGTCGAGCGCGAAGGCCAGGATGCCGAGCGCCAGGATGAACAGCGTGTCGATGCGCAGGAACGCCTCGGCCTGCATCGTCGAGCCCACCGCCAGCCCGAGGAACAGCGTCACGATGTTGGCGAGCTCGTTCGACGCCGCGCCGGCGAGGCGCTCCACCACCTGCGACTCGCGCATGAGGTTGCCGAGCATCAGGGTCCCCACCAGCGGCAGCGCCATCGGCACCAGCAGCCCGACGACGACGGTGATCAGCAGCGGGAAGAGCACCCGCGTGCGCCGGCTGATCGTCCGCTGGGTGTAGGGCATGCGGATCTGGCGCTCGCGCTGCGAGGTGAGCCGGCGCATGATCGGCGGCTGGATGATCGGCACCAGCGCCATGTAGCTGTACGCCGCCACGGCGATCGGCCCGAGGAGGTGCGGCGCCAGCTGGTTGCTCACGTAGATCGAGGTCGGGCCGTCGATCGCGCCGATGATCCCGATCGAGGCCGCCTCGTTGAGGTCGAACCCGAGCAGCAGCGCCAGCAGCAGCGTGCCGAAGATGCCGAACTGGCCCGCCGCCCCGAGCAGGAACATCTTCGGGTTCTCGAGCAGCGGCCCGAAGTCGGTCATCGCCCCGATGCCGATGAAGATCAGCAGCGGGAAGAGCTCGTTGGACACGCCGATCTCGTGCAGCACGCGCAGCAGCCCGTGCTCCTCGACCAGCGGCGACAGCGGCAGGTTGGCGAGGATGGCGCCGGCGCCGATCGGCAGCAGCAGCATCGGCTCGAAGCCCTTGGCGACCGCCAGGTAGATCAGCAGGCCGCCGACGGCCACCATCAGCAGCGCGCCCGGCGTGACCTGGCCGAGCCCCGGCAGCAGGCGCCACAGCACGTCCGTGTTCATGCGTCCTCCCGGTCGATGCGGGCCAGCACCTCGCCGTGCTGCACCATCTGCCCGGCCTCCACGTGGACCTCGGCCACCACCCCGGGCTGTGCGGCGCGGATGCTGTTGCGCATCTTCATGGCCTCCAGCACCAGCAGCTCCTGCCCGCGCTCCACCCGCTCGCCCGGCCGCACCAGCACCGTCTCGATCTGCCCCGGCATGGGCGCGGTGACGAGCCCCTGCGCGCCGCCGTTGGTCGCCGGCCGCACCGCGGGCGCCGGGCGGCTCACGGGCGGCGGCGCCGGCTGGGCCGCGGGCGTGACCGCGACCTGCGGCAGCGACTCGCCGTCGCTGAGGCGCACATCGAACTCGGCGTCGCCCACGCGCACCCGGAAGCGGCCGCCGGCCTCCTCCTGCACGTCGATGACGTACGATGTCCCGTCGATCTCGATCGTATAGCGTCGCATCGCTCGTTCCTGCTCGGGCTAGCCGCGCCCCGGCGGCCAGCTGCGGTTTTGGCGCGTGCGCCCGGCCGCCACCCAGCGGCTGGCGTGCAGCAGCGCGCCGGGCTGGTGGCTGCGCGCGGCGGGCGCGGCCTCCTTGCGCTGCAGCCTGCGGTGCGTGAGCACCGCGATGGTGATCGCGGTCACGAGGGCGGGCGCCAGCTCCTGTTTGGCGCCGGGGCGGGCCGGGGCTTCGGGCGCGGCCTGCTCGCGCTCGGTCCGCAGCAGCGCGGCCACCACTCCCCAGAGCAGGGCGAGCAGCGCGAAGACCAGCGCCATCCCCTGCAGCGCGATCCAGATGCCGGCCGGCAGAAGCTCCACTGCGCCACCTCCTCAGACGGGGAACAGGCCGTGCTTCTTGGGCGGGTTCTGCTGCACCTTCGTGCGCAGCAGCTCCAGCGCCCGGATCAGGCGCGGCCGGGTCTCGCGCGGCTCGATCACCTCGTCGATCTGCCCGACGTCGGCCGCCTTGTACGGGTTGAAGAACGCCTCGCGGTACGCGCGGACGAACTCCCGCTCGAGCGCCTCGCGGTCGGCGGCCTGCTCGAGCTCGCGCCGGTGCAGGATGCGCACCGCGCCCTCGGCGCCCATCACCGCGATCTGCGCGCTCGGCCAGGCGTACACCAGGTCGCTGCGCATCTGCTTGGAGCTGAGCGCCAGGTAGGCGCCGCCGATCGCCCGGCGGGTGATCACCGCGATCTTCGGCACGGTGGCCTCGCAGTAGGCGTAGATCACCTTGGCGCCGTGGCGGATGATGCCGTCGTGCTCCTGCGCCACCCCGGGCAGGTAGCCGGGGCAGTCCACGAAGGTGATCACCGGGATGTTGAAGGCGTCGCAGGTGCGCACGAAGCGCGCGATCTTATCGCTGGCGTTGATGTCGAGCACGCCCGCCGCCACCATCGGCTGGTTGGCGACGATGCCGACCGAGTAGCCGTCCAGCCGGGCGAAGCCGACCACGGCGTTCGGCGCGTAGTCGGGCTGGATCTCGAGGAAGCTGTCGTGGTCGATGATCCGCCCGATCACGGCGAGCATGTCGTAGGGCTGGCTCTCGTCGCACGGCACGGCCTCGTTGAGCGCGTCGTCCATGCGGCCGGCGGCGTCGTAGGCGGCGATCGCCGGCGGGTCCTCGGTGTTGTTCTGCGGCAGGTAGCTGAGCAGCTGCTTGACCAGCTCGATCGCGGCGGCGTCGTTGTCGGCCAGCAGGTGGGCGACGCCGCTCTTGCTGGCGTGGACCACCGGGCCGCCGAGCTCCTCCAGGCTGACCGCCTCGCCGGTCACCGCCTTGATCACCTCCGGGCCGGTGATGAACATGTAGCTGTTGGAGCGGCCCATGATCACGAAGTCGGTCAGCGCGGGCGAGTAGACCGCGCCGCCGGCGCACGGCCCGAGGATGACCGAGATCTGCGGGATCACGCCCGAGGCGAGCACGTTGCGGACGAAGACCTCGCCGTAGGCCGCCAGGCTGCGCACCCCCTCCTGAATGCGCGCGCCGCCCGAGTCGTTGATGCCGATCAGCGGCACGCCGCTCTCCAGCGCCAGGTCCTGGATGCGGCAGATCTTCTGCGCCTGCACCACCGAGAACGAGCCGCCGAGCACGGTGAAGTCCTGGGCGAAGACGGCGACGCGCCGGCCGTTGATCTTGCCGAAGCCGGTGATCACGCCGTCGCCGGGGTAGCGCTGCTCGGCCATGCCGAACTCGGAGCTCTGGTGGGTGGCGAGCGCGCCCAGCTCCTGAAACGAGTCCTGGTCGAGCAGCAGCGCGATGCGCTCGCGCGCGGTGAGCTTGCCGCGCCTGTGCTGCTGCGCGATCCGCTCCGGCCCGCCGCCCAGCAGCGCCCGCTCGCGCATCGCCCGCAGTGTGTCTAGCTGTTGGATCATCGTCTCTCTCGTCTCGGCGGGGGTGTGCGGAGGGCCAGCGGCCCTCCACACAGCACCCCTCACAGGTACTGGAGCTCGCGCGCCGCCGCGGTGAGCGATTCGCGGTACGCCGGGTGCGCGATGTCGATCAGCGCCCGCGCCCGCTGCGCCAGCGTCTTGCCGTGCAGGTGCGCCACGCCGTACTCCGTCACCACGTAGCGCACGTCGTAGCGGCTGGTCACCACCCCAGCCCCCTGATCGAGCGTCGGCACGATGCGCGAGATCGTCCCGCCCTTGGCGGTGGAGGGCAGCGCGATGATCGGCAGCCCGCCCTCCGAGCGCGCCGCGCCGCGGATGAAGTCCACCTGCCCGCCCGCGCCGCTGTAGATGCGCGGGCCGATGCTGTCGGCGCACACCTGGCCGGTCAGGTCGATCTGGATGGCCGAGTTGATCGCCACCATGCGCGTCTGCCGCGCGATCACCCACGGGTCGTTCACGTAGTCGGTCGGGTGCATCTCGACCATCGGGTTGTTGTGGACCCAGTCGAACAGCCGGCGCGTGCCGAGCAGGAAGCCGGCCACCAGCTTGCCGCGGTGGACGGCCTTGGCCTCGCCGTCGATGACGCCCGCCTCGACCAGCTCGATGATCCCGTCCGAGAACAGCTCGGAGTGGACGCCGAGGTGCCGCTTGTGTTTCAGGCAGCGCAGCACCGCGTCGGGGATGGCCCCGATGCCGAGCTGCAGCGTCGCGCCGTCGGGGATGAGCTCGGCGACGTAGCGGCCGATCTGCTCGGCGACCGGGTCCGGCGTGCCTTGGGGGGCCTCGCACAGCGGCCGGTTCGTCTCCACAAACGCGGCGATGCGCGAGATGTGGATGAAGCTGTCGCCGAGCGTGCGCGGCATGCGCTCGTTGATCTCGGCGACCACCGTGCGCGCGTGGAGCGCGGCGGGCAGCGTGCAGCCCACCTCCACGCCGAGCGAGCAGAAGCCGTGCTCGTCGGGCGGCGAGACCTGGATCAGCGCCACGTCGATCGGCAGCTGGCCCGAGCGGAAGAGGCTGGGGATCTCCGAGAGATAGACGGGCGTGAAGTCGGCGCGGCCCTCGTGCAGCGCCCTGCGCGAGTTGGCGCAGGCGAAGAACACGTTGTGGCGGAAGCTCTCGGCCAGCTCGGGGGCGGTGGTCGGGTCGGTGCCCGCCGTCAGGATGTGGACGACCTCGACTGCGCGGAGCTCCGGGCCGCGCGCGGCCAGCGCCTCGAGCAGCGGCGTGGGGACGCCACAGCCGCTGCCGATGTACACGCGCTGTCCCGGCTGCACCAGGGACACCGCGTCGGCGGGGGTCATCGTGCGCGGAGTCGCGGTTGTGAAGGAGATCATCATCACCACTCCGGATGTCCGGCCCCGCGGCAGCGCAGCCGCCGGCGCCGGGACGATACGCTTTTCGATGCGGAGCATAGCACCAGGCCCAGCGGGTGCGAGGGAAGGGATTGCCACGGCCTGTAGCCATTTGTGAACCAGCTCACAGTTGTCGAACCCTCCGCCTAGGATGCGAGTCCTTATCCCAACCGCGGGCGCCGGCGCGCTAGGCTGGTGGCAGTAGCAGAGGACGGAGGTTGCTCGATGAAAAAGATCCTGGTCGCCTACGACGGCTCGACGCACGCGGACGCCGCGCTCGACATGGCCGCCGACATGGCGCAGCGCTACGGCGCCGCGCTGGTGCTGCTCCACGCGTATCCGCACGTCTCGGACATGCTCGGCACGCCGCACTACGACGAGATGCTCGCGGCGCGCACGCTGCTCGGCAAGAACATCCTCGATGCGGCGCGCGCCCGCCTGCCCGCCGAGCTGGAGGTCGAGACGCAGCTGATCGAGGGGCCGCCGGCGCAGGCGATCCTGCGCGTCGCGGCCGAGGAGGGCTGCGACCTGATCGTGGTCGGGTCGCGCGGGCGCGGGCAGCTCGCCGGGCTGCTGCTGGGGAGCGTCAGCAGCACCGTGGCGCACCACGCCAACTGCCCGGTGCTGATCGTCCACTGACGCGGTGCGGCGGGCGTGCCGCCCGCCTTCCGCTATGTTTCGCGGCTCTGCGGCGACGCAGTCGCCGCAGAG
>CALJIC010000254.1 GCA_937974195.1 uncultured Roseiflexaceae bacterium
GGCCAGGGAACGATTCTTGCTCCGCCGAGCCCGCAGGATAGCAGCATCAGCAGAGGAGGCCGCCAATGACGCCGTGCGCGATCTATCTGCGGACCTCGGCCGAGGAGAGCCGGGGCGAGTTCGCGATGGTGAACGACCTGGACATGTGCCGCGCCCACGCCGCTGCTCAGGGCTACACGATCGTCGGCGAGTTCAACGACGTCCGGCCGGTGAGCGAGCTCGACCGGCCGGGGCTCAACACGCTGCGCCAGGTGCTCGGCCAGCACGGCGGGGGCGTGATGATCATCCCGCGCGACGAGACGCTGGCGCCGGACGCGAGCAGCCGGGACCAGGTGCGGGCGGCGCTGGAGCGCGAGCGGATCACCGTGGAGGTGGCCACCCCGCGCGCCGCGCAGGTGGCCGCCTGACCCGAGCCGGAGAAGAACGCGAAGGCCGGCGCCTGCGACGCAGTGCCGGCCTTCGTGTGGTATTCGCCGCGGATCAGATGCGCTCGGCGACCGCCGCGCCAACCTCGGAGGTGCTGAACAGCTGCTCGCCGGGCGCCGCCACGTCGGCGGTGACGAAGCCGGCGTCGAGCGCCGCGCCCACGGCCGCCTCCACCGCGCGCGCCTCCTCCTCGAGCCCCAGCGAGTGGCGCAGCAGCAGCGCCACGCTCAGGATCGTCGCCAGCGGGTTCGCCTTGCCCGTGCCGGCGATGTCGGGCGCCGACCCGTGGATCGGCTCGTAGAGGCCGATGCGGGTGGCGCCCTGCCCCGCAGTCCCGAGCGACGCGCTCGGCAGCATGCCCATCGAGCCGGCCAGCATCGAGGCCTCGTCCGTGAGGATGTCGCCGAACATGTTCTCGGTGACGATCACGTCGAAGTCGGCCGGGCGGCGGATCAGGTGCATCGCGCAGGCGTCCACCAGCATGTGCTCGAGCTGGATGTCCGGGAACTCCTCGCGCATCACCCGCGTGGTCACGCTGCGCCACAGGCGGCTCGTCTCCAGCACGTTGGCCTTGTCCACCGACGTGACCTTGCCGCGCCGGCCGCGGGCGAGCTGGCCGGCGACGCGCACGATCCGCTCGATCTCCGAGGTCGTGTAGACACAGGCGTCGAGCGCCCGCTCCTCGACGCGCCCCTCAGCGGCGGCCTTCTCCGCCGGGCGCACCGGCTCGCCGACCTTCGGCCAGGCGCGCCAGTCGAGCGTCTCGCGCTTCTTCTCGCCGAAGTAGATGCCGCCGGTGAGCTCGCGCACCACCAGCAGGTCTACGCCCTCCAGCCGCTCGGGGCGCAGCGGCGACGCCGGCACCAGGCGCGGGTGGACCGTGACCGGGCGCAGGTTGGCGAACAGCCCGAGCGCCTTGCGGATGCCGAGCAGGCCCTGCTCCGGGCGCACCTTGGCCTCCGGGTTGTCCCACTTCGGGCCGCCCACCGCGCCGAGCAGCACCGCGTCCGACTCGCGGCACAGGCGCAGCGTCTCGTCCGGCAGGGCCGTGCCGGTGGCGTCGATCGCGCAGCCGCCGAGCAGCGCCTCGCGCAGCTCGAAGGTGTGGCCGAAGCGCTCGGCGACTCTCCGCAGCACCCGCGCCCCCTCGGCGGTTACCTCCGGCCCGATCCCGTCGCCGGGGAGGATTGTGATTGTTGCTTTCATGGACTCAATCCAGAAGAAGTGCAAACTGCCAGCTACAGCGTACGCGGCGGCCTCGCCCCGCGGAGGGGCTTGGGAAGGCTCTACCTCCCCGGCGGAAAGCGGCCTGGAGGCGGCTACTGGAGCACATCCATGGTGCGGACGCGGTCGCCGTTGGCGGCCTCATAGGCGGCGATGGCCGCCTCCTCGCCGAGCAGGAAGCCCATCTGGTCCACGCCGTACAGCAGGCAGTGCTTGGCGAACGGCTCGATCGGGAAGGTGACCTTGCGCCCGTCCGGCAGCGTCACCGTCTGCGCGGCCAGGTCCACCGTGAGCGTGGTGGAGGGGTCCTCCTCGAACAGGCTGAAGAGCTGCTCCAGCGTCTCCTGGTCGACGGTGATCGGCAGCAGCCCGTTCTTGAGGCTGTTGTTGTAGAAGATGTTGGCGAACGACGTGCTGATCACCGCCTTGAAGCCGTAGCCCTGCAGCGCCCAGGGGGCGTGCTCGCGCGAGGAGCCGCAGCCGAAGTTATCGCCCGCCACCAGGATCTGCGCGCCCTGCACCTCGGGCCGGTTGAGCACGAAGTCCGGGTTGAGGGTGCCGTCGGGCCGGTAGCGCCAGGACTTGAAGAGCCCCTCGGCGAGGCCGTCCTTGTTGGTCACTTTCAGGAACTCTGCGGGGATGATCTGGTCGGTGTCCACGTTCTCGGCCCGCAGCGCGGCGATGCGCGCGGTGAATGTCTTGATCGGCTCCACTGGCTTGTGTCTCCTCGATGTATTGGGTTGCGCGGGGCCTCGCCCCGCACCCCTTGGGGTCTGGGGAGACGTCGCCTCCCCGGTATCTTTTTCTCTTTCTGTAGGTCTGCGGAGGGCCTGCGGCCCTCCACACCTCCCGCTTGCGGGAAGCAGCGCCCGCACCGAGGCCCGCTCGGTCTCCGCCCCACCGCCGGCGGTGGGGTTTGGGGAGGCTTCGCCTCCCCAAAATCGTTCTTGATTCTGTCGGTCTGCGGCTGCTGCGCAGCCGCAGACCGACAGAAAAAGAGATCAGTTGAGCAGCTCGCGCGGGTCGGTGACGACCCCCGTGACCGCCGCGGCCGCGGCCGTGATCGGGCTGGCCAGGAGCGTGCGCGCGCCGGGCCCCTGGCGGCCGATGAAGTTGCGGTTGCTGGTCGAGACCGCGTACTTCCCGGGCGGCACCTTGTCGTCGTTCATGGCCAGGCAGGCGGAGCACCCGGCCTCGCGCCACTCGGCGCCGGCGGCCTTGAAGATCTCGTGCAGCCCCTCGGCCTCGGCCTGCTTCTTCACCTGCTGCGAGCCGGGGACGACCATCACGCGCACGCCCTCGGCCACCTTGCGCCCCTTGAACAGCTGCGCGGCGCTGCGCAGGTCGCTGATGCGCGAGTTGGTGCAGCTGCCGATGAAGACCATGTCGATCTTCTGGCCGAGCAGCCGCTGGCCGGGCTGCAGCGCCATGTAGCGCAGCGCCGCGTCGAGCGCCTGGCGCGCCGACGGGTCGGGCAGCTCCTCCGGGGTCGGGATGCGCCCGTCGATCGGGATGCCCATGCCGGGGTTCGTGCCGTAGGTGATCATCGGCTTCAGCTGCGAGGCATCGAGCGTCACCGTCGCGTCGTAGCGCGCGCCCTCGTCGGTCGGCAGGGTGCGCCAGCGCGCCACGGCGGCCTCGAAGTCGCGGCCCTTGGGCGCGGCGGGCCGCCCGGCGATGTACTCGAAGGTCGTGTCGTCGGGGGCGATCATGCCGGCGCGGGCGCCGCCCTCGATGCTCATGTTGCAGATCGTCATGCGCTCTTCCATGCTGAGCGCGCGGATCGCCTCCCCGGTGTACTCGAAGACGTAGCCGGTGCCGCCGCCGACGCCGTTCTTGGCGATGATCGCCAGGATGATGTCCTTGGCCGTCACCCCCTTGGGCAGCCGGCCGTCCACGCGCACCTCCATCGTCTTCGGCTTGTTCTGGAGGAGGCACTGCGTCGCCAGGACGTGCGCGACCTCAGAGGTGCCGATGCCGAAGGCCAGCGCGCCGAAGGCCCCGTGGGTGCTGGTGTGGCTGTCGCCGCAGACGATGGTCATGCCGGGCTGGGTGAGGCCCTGCTCGGGGCCGATCACGTGCACGATGCCCTGCTTGTCGCTGCCGAGCGCAAACAGCGGGATGCCGAACTCCTGGCAGTTCTGCTCGAGCTGCTTGAGCTGCGCGAGCCCCTGCGGGTCGAGCACGGGGATGATCCCGTCCGGGCCGCGCGGCGTCGTCGGCGTCGAGTGGTCCATCGTCGCCAGGGTCTTGTCCGGCCGGCGCACGCGCAGGCCGCGCCGCCGCAGCTCGGTGAACGCCTGCGGCGAGGTGACCTCGTGGATCAGGTGCAGGTCGATGTACAGCACCGCCGGCGTCTCCGGGGTCTCCGGTCGCACCACGTGGCTGTCCCAGATCTTCTCGAATAATGTGCGGGGAGGGGTGTCCATCGTTCGTTGTCCTCGGCTCTCTATTTGGTGATGAAGGTGGCGCGCTTCGCGCTCACCGGGCGAGAGGCGGCGGGGTGAGCGGCCCAGGCTTCCCGTACCAGGGGTGCGCCCGCCACCCCTCACCCGGCCACCGTTGTTATACGAGCGTCAGCCAGCCCCAGCGGTCCTCAGTCTCGCCGCTGAAGAGGCCGAAGAATGCCTTCTGGATGGCGGCCGTGATCGGGCCGCGCCCGCCGTTCCCAACCGGCAGCCGGTCCACCGAGCGCACCGGCGTCACCTCGGCGGCGGTGCCGGTGAAGAAGATCTCGTCCGCCAGGTAGAGCACCTCGCGCGGCAGGTTCTGCTCGCGCACCTCGTAGCCGAGGTGGCGGGCGAGGGTGATCACCGCGTCGCGGGTGATGCCCGGCAGGAGCGCGGCGGTGACCGGCGGGGTGTAGATCACGCCGTCGCGCACCACGAACACGTTCTCGCCCGAGCCCTCGCTGATCTGGCCGTTGACGTCGAGCGCGATGCCCTCGGCGTAGCCGTGGCGCACCGCCTCCATCACGATCAGCTGCGAGGAGAGGTAGTTGCCGCCGGCCTTGGCCATGGCCGGGAGCGTGTTCGGCGCGACGCGGTTCCAGGAGGAGACCTGCACGTCCACGCCCTGCTCGAGGCCCTCCGCGCCGAGGTAGGCGCCCCACTCCATGGCCGCGACCATCACCTCGACCGGCGACTTGAGCGGGAACACGCCGAGCTCGCCGTAGCCGCGCCAGACGAGCGGCCGCAGGTAGGCGTTCGTCAGCCCGTTCTCGCGCACGACGGCCCGGCAGGCCTCGACCAGCTGCTCGTGGGTGAACGGCACCTCCATGCGGTAGATCTTGGCCGAGTCGAACAGGCGGCGGATGTGCGGCTCGACGCGGAAGAGCGCCGTCCCGCGCGGCGTGTTGTAGGCTCGGATGCCCTCGAACACCGACGACCCATAGTGCAGCGCGTGGGTCATCACGTGCACGGTGGCTTTCTCCCACGGAACCAGCTCGCCGTTGAACCAGATCACCTTGCTTGCTGCGATCGGCATGATCTCTCTCCTATGGTGTGGCGGACGCCGCGCCGGCCGCCGGCGTGCGGAGCGCACCACCGTTGGTAGTTGCGAAACGCCACCAATTATACTAGACTACAGCGTGCTCCTCCGATGGTAACGTCGTAGCGTCTGAAGGAGTCTCGATGAGCCGGGCCGTGCAGCGTCGCGCGCCGCGCGTCCCGACCAGCGCCATTCCCTATGCCGTGCTGGCCGGCTCGCTGCTGCTAACGCTTGTCACTGCATTCTCCGTGGCGACGACGGCCGACGCTACCGAGCAGTTGCGCTTCGAGCACGAGGTCCAGCAGACCCAGAGCACCATCGAGGCGCGGATCGAGACCTACATCTCGATGCTGCGCGGCCTGGCCGGCCTGTTCGCAGCAGACGACGCCATCAGCCGCGCGCAGTTCCGCGCCTACGTCGAGCAGCTCAGCCTCCCCCAGCGCTACCCCGGCACCCAGGGCCTCGGCTTCAGCGCGCGCGTCGCGCCGGAAGATCTGGACGAGCTAGTGGCCTCGGTCCGCGCCCAGGGCCAGCCGGACTTCCAGGTCTGGCCGGCGGGCCCGCGGGACGAGTACCACGCGATCGTCTACCTCGAGCCGCTCGACCGCCGCAACCAGACGGCGATCGGCTACGACATGTTCTCCGAGCCGACGCGCCGCGCGGCGATGGAGCTGGCCCGCGACACCGGCCAGCCGGCGGCCTCCGCCAAGGTCACGCTGGTCCAGGAGATCGACGCCGACAAGCAGGCCGGCTTCCTGATCTACATGCCAGTCTACCGCGGCGGCCGCACCCCCGACACCCTGGAGGAGCGCCGCGAGCAGCTGATCGGCTTCGCCTACAGCCCGTTCCGCGCCGACGACCTGTTCGTCGGCATCTTCGGCACCCGCACCGACCCGCTGGTGGCCTTCGAGGTGTACGACGGGCTCGAGCCGGCCCCCGAGCACCTCCTGCACCGCTCGCCGGGCTTCCGCCCCGACGTGCAGTCGACGCTGAGCATCACCACCACGCTCGCGGTCGCGGGGCGGCCGTGGACGCTGCACTACCAGCCCCGCGTGACCTTCGAGAGCTCGATCGCCAGCAGGATGCTGCCGATCCTGGTGATCAGTGGCACGCTGATCAGCCTGGTGCTCTTCTGGCTTATCCGCTCGCAGGTGCAGGCGCGCGCCAGCGCCGAGGCGGCCATCCGCGTCCGCGACGACTTCTTCTCGGTGGCGTCGCACGAGCTGAAGACGCCGCTGACCGTGCTGCTTGGCAACACCCAGCTCCTGCTGCGGCGCATCAGCCGCGAGCAGCACCTGAGCGAGCGCGACCAGCGCGTGGTGCAGACGATCGCCTACCAGAGCGAGCGCCTGAACCGGCTGGTGAACGCGCTGCTCGACCACTCGCGCATCCAGTCCGGCCGGCTGGTGATCGAGCCGGCGCCGCTGGACCTGGTGGCCGCGGTGCGGCGCGTGGTCGACGAGATCCGCCCCTCGCTGCGCCAGCACACCCTGAGCCTCACGGCGCCCGACGCGCCGCTGATCGTGAACGGCGACGAGCTGCGACTCGCGCAGGTCTTCCAGAACCTGATCGACAACGCCATCAAGTACAGCCCCAACGGCGGGCCGATCGCGGTGACGCTGGAGCGGCGCGGCGACCGGGCGGTCATCGAGGTGGCCGACTGCGGCCTCGGCATCCCGGCCGACGAGCTGCCGAGCCTGTTCCAGCAGTTCTACCGCGCCGGCAACATCGACCCGCGCAAGATCAGCGGCATGGGCATCGGCCTGTACGTCATCCGCGAGATCGTCACCCAGCACGGCGGCTCGGTGGACGTCGAGAGCCACGAGGGGCAGGGCAGCACCTTCCGGGTCATCCTGCCCCTCGCGGGCGACATCAGGCCGTAGCCTGGGCGCGCGCCGCCTGGCGCGCCCGCAGCAGCGGCAGCTCAAGGCTGTCCCACAGCGCCTGCCAGCTGGCCTCGATAATGTTCTCCGAGCAGCCGACGGTGCTCCAGCGCTCCTCGCCGCGCGCCGACTCGATCAGCACGCGCGGGCGGGCCGCCGTGCCCAGGTGCTCGTCCACGATGCGCACCTTGTAGTCCACCAGGTGCACCTCGGCCAGCTCCGGGTAGTGCGGCAGGAGCGCCTTGCGGATGGCCTGGTCGAGCGCGTTGACCGGCCCGTCGCCCTCGGCGGCGGTGTGCATCACCTCGCCGCCGACGCGCAGCTTGACGATGGCCTGCGAGCGCACCGGCGCGGTGCCGCGCTCCTCGACGATCACAGTGAAGTCCAGCAGCTCGAAGGGCGGCTCGTAGTCCGGCGCGGCGCGCCGCACCAGCATCTCGAACGACCCCTCGGCGGCCTCGAACTGGAAGCCGCGGCTCTCGAGCTCCTTGATGCGCTGCAGCACCACGCGCTCGTTGCCGTTGAGCTCCAGCCCGAGCTCCTTGGCGCGCATGCGCACGTTGCCGCGGCCCGCGAGCTCGCTTACCACCACGCGCATCTGGTTGCCCACCAGCTCCGGGTCGATGTGCTGGTAGCTCTCGGGCACCTTGGCGACCGCGGCGACGTGGATTCCGCCCTTGTGGGCGAAGGCGCTGCGCCCGACGTACGGCGCGTGGGTGTCCGGGTTGAGATTGGCCACCGCCGCGACGTAGTGCGAGACCTCCGAGAGCCGGCGCAGCTGCTCGGGGCTCACGCAGCGGTAGCCGAGCTTCAGCTGCAGGTTGGCGATCAGCGGGATGAGGTCCATGTTGCCGCAGCGCTCGCCGTAGCCGTTGATCGTCCCCTGGACGTGCACGCAGCCGGCCTGCACCGCCGCCATCGCGTTCGCCACCGCCAGCGCCCCGTCGTTGTGGGTGTGGATGCCGAGCAGGGGCGAGCTGGACCCCTCGCCCTCCGGCGCCAGGCGCTCGCGCACGGCCCGGACGATGCGCGCGATCTCCTCCGGAAGCGCGCCGCCGTTCGTGTCGCACAGCACCACGCAGTCCGCCCCGGCCCGCGCCGCGGCCTGGACCGTCGCGAGCGCGTACTCGGCGTCGAGCTTGTAGCCGTCGAAGAAGTGCTCGGCGTCGTAGATCACCTCTTTGCCGAGGCGCTTGAAGAAGGAGACGCTGTCGGCGATCATCGCCAGGTTCTCCTCGCGCGTGGTCTCGAGCACCCGCTCCACGTGGAGCGTCGAGCTCTTGCCGACCAGCGTGACCACCGGGGTCTCGGCGGCCACGAGCGCGCGGATGTTCGCGTCGTCCTCGCAGCGCACCCCGGCGTGCCGGGTGCTGCCGAAGGCGGCGATCCGGGCGTGGCGCAGCTCGAGGCCGCGCACGCGCTGGAAGAACTCGGCGTCCTTGGGGTTGGAGCCCGGCCAGCCGCCCTCGATGTAGTGGACGCCGAACGCGTCGAGCTCACGGGTGATCTTCAGCTTATCCTCGACGGAGAGCGAGAGCCCCTCGCGCTGCGTGCCGTCGCGGAGGGTGGTATCGTAGAGAAGGATCTGCACGTCGTGCTCCTCAGTAGTCAGTAGCCAGCTATCAGTCGCCGGCGGCTGTTCTGCCCCACAGTTCGCGGACGAATCGACGGGCTGCGGCAGCCGCGTCGCCGCTTCGTCCAGGCGTCAACCTCACCAAACAGCGCAGCCAGCCAGCGGGGTGTGTCGCCATACGCCCGCGGAGCTGCTGCCGATGAGCGCGGGGCGCGAATGGCGGGCAGCAGGGGCGCGACGCTGCGCCTGCCTGCTGCCGGCACCACCTCCTGAAACGAGCACGAACACATAGACAATCCTGACACTCAGTGAGCGCGGCGGCGAGCTACCGGCCGTCGCCGCGCCAGCAGGGATAGCTCCCGAACACCTTGAACAGCCCGGTCTTGGCGCGGATGCGCTCCAGCGCCTCCGCCACGTGGGGCTCCTCGCGGTGGCCGTTGATGTCCACCAGGAAGATATACTGGCCGAGCACCTCCTTCGAGGGGCGCGACTCGAGCTTGGTCATGTTGATGCCGGCCACGGCCAGCTCGGTGAGCGCCTCCACCAGCACCCCGGCGCGGTCCTCGCGGAAGCCGAAGCAGAAGCTCGTCTTGTCGTCGCCGGTCGGCGGCGCGTCCTGGCGGCCGATGGCGATGAAGCGCGTCACATTATCGCCGCGGTCCTGGATGTCGCGCGCGAGCACCGCGGCCCCGGTGAGCTCGGCGGCGCGCAGCGTAGCGATCGCCGCGGCGGGGCGCTCGTCGGCCAGCGCCTCGGCCGGGGCGGCGCTGTTGCTCAGCGACGCCACCGTCGCCACGCCGGGGAGGCAGCGCTCGATGAAGCGGCGGCACTGGCCGAGCGACTGCGGGTGGGCGTACAGCACCTGGATCTCGTGCAGCGCGAGCCCGGGCCGGCCCACCAGGAAGTGCTGGATCGGGATCACAGTCTCGCCGGTGATCCGCAGGTCGGTCTCGTGGATCAGCAGGTCGAGCGTGATCGGAACGCTGCCCTCCAGCACGTTCTCGATCGGCAGCACCCCGGCGTCGGCCGCGCCGGTCTCGACGGCGGTGACCACCGCCGGCATGCTGGCGAGCGGCAGGTAGCTGGAGCCTTCGGCCCCGTAGGCCATGGCCGCCAGCTCGCTGTACGAGCCGGGCGGGCCGAGGTATGCGATGGTGCTCATCGTCCTTCGTTGGGGCGCAGGGGCGCAGCACGCTGCGCCCGTACGTCGTCCTTCGCAGGGGCGCAGCACGCTGCGCTACAGTGCCGCTACTCGTCGGTTGTTCCGACGGCGTTGTTCCCGAACAGGTCGACCGCGTAGGTCGGGTGGCTGCGGTCGTAGCCGGCGGCGTAGGCCGCGTTCTCGGCGCTGAGGCGCTGCTGGCGCGCGGCGAGCATCTTGTTCAGCGCGCCCATGTACGCCTCGGCGGCGGCGACGATCGTGTCGGTGTTGGCGCTGTAGCCGCTGTAGATCTGCGGCCCGCGGTGCCGCCCGACGCGGTACTCCACCTCCTCGACCGTCTCGCCCGGCTCGCGGATGCGCACCGAGACCTCGGCCACCGCGTCGATGCCCTCGGTCACGGCCTTGATCGAGAACTCGATCAGCTCGACCGGCCGCTGGACCACGCGGTCGATCGCCTTGTAGATCGCGTCCACCGGGCCGGTGCCGTGCGCCGCGGTGGTGTGGACGTTCCCGTCCGGGTCGGCGATGCGCACCGTCGCCACCGGCGTGACGCCAGTGCCGCAGGTGACCTGCACGTGCTCAAGCCGGTAGATCTCGGGCGTGTGCAGCGAGCCGCCGGCGATCAGCACCTCGATGTCGCGGTCATCGACGGTCTTCTTCTTGTCGCACAGCTCCTTGAAGCGCGCGAAGAGCTGCTGGAACTCCTCCTCGCTGTCGAACTCGTAGCCCATGGCCGCCAGCTTCGTGCGGAAGGCGTTGCGGCCGGAGTGCTTGCCCAGCACCAGCTCGTTGCCGTCCAGCCCGATCGTGGTGGCGTCCATGATCTCGTAGGTCATGCGGTTCTTGAGCACGCCGTCCTGGTGGATGCCGGACTCGTGGGCGAAGGCGTTGGCGCCGACGATCGCCTTGTTGGGCGGCACCGGCATGCCGATGATCGTGCTGACCAGCTTGGAGCTGCGCGCCAGCTCGCGGGTGTTGATCTGCGTCGAGAGGCCGAAGAACTGCCGGCGGGTGTGGAGCGCCATGACGACCTCTTCGAGCGAGGCGTTGCCGGCGCGCTCGCCGATGCCGTTGATCGTGCACTCGATCTGCCGGGCGCCCGCGCGCACGCCCGCCAGGCTGTTGGCCACCGCCATGCCCAGGTCGTCGTGGCAGTGGGTCGAGATGATCACCTTGTCCGCGCCGGGGACGTTCTGGCGGATGCCGGCGATCAGCGCGCCGTAGTCCTCGGGCGTCGCGTAGCCGACGGTGTCGGGGATGTTGAGGGTCGTCGCGCCCTCGGCGATCACCGCTGCGAGCATCTGGTAGACGTACTCCGGGTCGGAGCGGGTGGCGTCCATGGGCGAGAACTCGATATCCTCGCAGAACGAGCGCGCGTAGCGGACCATCTGGCGCGCCTTCTCCAGCACGGCCTCGCGCGTCGAGCGCAGCTGGTGCTCGATGTGGATGTCCGAGGAGGAGATGAAGACGTGGATGCGCTTCTTGGCCGCCGGCGCGACCGCCGAGGCCGCCTTGTCGATATCATCGGTGTTGGCCCGCGCGAGCGCCGCGATCACGGGGCCGTCGGGCGTGCCGATCTCCTTGGCGATCTGGTGGACGGCGGCCCAGTCGCCGGGGGAGGCGGCGGGGAACCCGGCCTCGATGATGTCCACGCGCAGCCGGGCGAGCTGGCGGGCGACCTCCAGCTTCTCCTCCAGCGTCATGGTGCAGCCCGGCGCCTGCTCCCCGTCGCGCAGGGTGGTGTCGAAGATTCGTACGTGATCGTCTGCCATTGTCATCATCTCCTGTGAAGAACCGAGGGCCGAGAGCCGAGGGCTGAGAACCGAGAGCCGAGAACCGAGAACCGAGAACCGAGAACCGAGAACCGAGAACCCAGGGCTGAGAACCGAGAACCTGGAGCCAGAGCTGAGAACCCAGGCTGAGTATCCAGGACCCAGAGCCGAGGGCTGAGAACCGAGAACCGAGAGCTCAGAGCGTGGGCTTACTGGCGGTAATCTTCGGGGGTGAACGGGGGCGGGGGGAGATCCTCCTGGCCCGCCACCACGTACATCTCCCGATCTTCCTGCACCTGCTTCGATGCCTCCCGCTCAAGCTTCTGGAGCTCCAGTATCTTGCTGGTGAGCATGGCCATGATCTCCTGGCACTCGGCGTGGAGGGCGGCCTCCTCCTCATCTGAGATATGGCCGGCGCGGCGCAGCAGGTCGAGCCAGCTGTCCGTCTCCGCCGCCGAGCCCTTGGCGATCGACAGGTGGTTGCGATGCGCCCCCGGCGTGAAGCGCCCGTGACCTTCGGCGATGTTCGCGCCAACCGACGTGGCCGACGCGACGATCTGGCGCGCGATCACGGCGTTCCCCCAGCTGTTGGGGAGGCGCTGAACGATCCTGAGGACCGCTAGCGCCAGCGCCTGCGCTCGCTCCCAGACGATCAGGTTCCGATAGGTGTACTTCCCTGCCACGTCCCACGATCCCGATGCGCGGCCCCGCCCCTGGCTCTCGGCCCTTGGCTCTCGACTCCTGGTCGCCGGATGGCGCTACGCCCCGCCCTGGCCCGGCCTCACCTCGCGCGGGTTGACGAACGGCATCATGCGGCGCAGCTCGCGGCCGATCACCTCGATCGGGTGATCGATGTCCTTGGCGCGGTAGGCGTTGAAGCGCGGCCGGCCGTTGTGGTTCTCCTCGATCCAGTCCTCGGCGAACGCGCCGCCCTGGATGTCGGCCAGGATCTGCCGCATCGCCTTGCGGGTCTCGTCGGTGATAATCTTCTGCCCGGCGGTGTAGTCGCCCCACTCGGCGGTGTCCGAGACCGAGTAGCGCATGTAGTTCAGGCCGCCCTGGTAGAACAGGTCGACGATCAGCTTCAGCTCGTGCATGCACTCGAAGTAGGCCACCTCGGGCTGGTAGCCGGCCTCGACCAGCGTCTCGAACGCGGCCTTGACCAGCGCCGAGACGCCGCCGCACAGCACCACCTGCTCGCCGAAGAGATCGGTCTCCGTCTCCTCGGCGAAGGTCGTCCGCAGCACGCCGGCCTTGGTGCTGCCGATGCCCTTGGCGTAGGCCAGGGCGTCCTCGAGCGCGTGGCCGGAGGCGTCCTGGTGGACGGCGACCAGCGCGGGCACGCCGCCGCCCTGCTCGAAGACCTCGCGCACGCGGTGGCCGGGGGCCTTCGGCGCGACCATGCTCACGTCCACGCCCTCGGGCGGCACGATCTGGCCGAAGCGGATGTTGAAGCCGTGGGCGAACATCAGCGTCTTGCCCGGCGCCAGGTGCGGCGCGATCTCGTCGCGGTAGAGCTGGGCCTGCCCGGTATCCGGCGTGACGATCATGATGATCTGCGCCTCTTTGACGGCGTCGGCAACCGTACAGACTCGCAGGCCGAGCCCCTCGGCCTTGGCCCAGGACCGCGAGCCGCTGTACAGGCCGACGCGCACATCGCAGCCGCTGTCCTTGAGGTTCAGGGCGTGCGCGTGGCCCTGGCTGCCGAAGCCGATGATCGCGATCGGGCGGTCCTTGATGCGGCCCAGGTCGGCCTGGTTGTCGTAGTAGATCTCTGCCATGGTCTCCTCTACATGCCCACAAAGGCGCTTCGGGAATAGGTGTGTTTGGCGTGGTGCCTCCGCCGCTGCGCCAGACAGCCGCGCCGGGAAACACTCGCGGTGCTACCTGCTCAGTTCAGCGCCGGGACGCGCTCGGCGTGCCCGTTGCCCTCGACGAACTCCTCGGCGGCGTGGCCGCGCGCGCCGCGGACCATCGCGATGCGGCCGGTGCGCATCATCTCCTTGATGCCGAAC
This sequence comes from uncultured Roseiflexaceae bacterium, assembly GCA_937974195.1. Lineage (GTDB taxonomy): Bacteria > Chloroflexota > Chloroflexia > Chloroflexales > Roseiflexaceae > CALJIC01. Next base: position 13,545 of record CALJIC010000254.1, read on the forward strand.
GGCCGGATCACATCGATGAAGTTCTGGACCTTGCCCGGCGAGCCGGTCATCTCGATCACCATCGTGTTGATGCCGACATCGACGATCTTCGCGTCGAACACCTCGGTCAGCGCCACGATCTCGGCGCGCTTGGCGCTCGGGGCGTGGATCTTCATCAGCGCCATCTCGCGCTCCACCGTCGGGTCGTTGGTCACGTCGCTGACCTTGAGCACCTCGATCAGGCGGTAGAGCTGCTTGACCACCTGCTCGACGTCCTCCCACTCGACCACCAGCGTGATCCGGCTCACGCCAGGGGTCTCCGAGTGGCCGACGGCCAGGCTCTCGATGTTGTAGCCGCGCCGGCGCACCAGGCCCACCACGCGGCTCAGAACTCCGGGGCGGTCCTGGACCAGGGCGACTATTGTATGCTTCTTCATCGCTGTGTTCCTCATATTAGAACCGAGAACTTCAGAACCGAGAACTTCAGAACCGAGAACTTCAGAACCGAGAACTTCAGAACCGAGA
>CALJIC010000255.1 GCA_937974195.1 uncultured Roseiflexaceae bacterium
CCTGCACCACCCGCGCCAGGGCCTGCGGCCCTGGACCCGCAAGGGAGCGAGTACCATGCCAGTCTGCCCGTTGTCAGGCCCACCTCCACCGATGCTCGTGCCTCTAGCACAGGCTGATGCGCTGCAATGCTCAGTGTGGCTGAGATGAGCAGCGGGTGTGCTGCAACGCAACAGGCAGTGCTGGTGAGACGTGCAGTTGGTGTGCTGAGGCATGACAACGGGCGGTGGAGGGAGGTTGCACCGCTTGCGGGGATGGTTCGGAAGGGGCTGCACAGCCCCTTCCGGCGGGGGAGAGCGCGAGAGAGGCAGCGGCCCTCGCCCTCAAGCACGCTCTGACCGCACCGCGTAAGTCCTGTTATTGACATGCCCGCGCCGCTGTGATATATTTGCACCTGCTAAATTTTTAGCGCGTGTGACTGATGTATGCTGCAAATAAAGACTCACCAACCGCACGAGACTGCGCCGCGCTCCTGATCGAGACGCTGCCGATGTCGATGCGGATCCTATCCGGCCTGATGCGCCACCGGCGCGCCGGCGACGAGGAGCAGCTCTCGATCGGGCAGCTGCGCATGCTGGCGATGCTGCGCGAGCGCCCCTGGTCGCTCGGCGACCTCGCGCAGCGCCACCACGTCGCCCCCTCGACGATGTCGCGAACCATCGACGCCCTGGTCAAGCGCGCCCTCGTCGCCCGCGAGACCGACCCCGAGGACCGGCGGCTGGTGATCGTGAAGCTCACCGGCGAGGGCCACTCCGCCCACGCCGCGCTGCTGCGGGAGATTGAGAACAGGCTCACCAGCGTGGTCGAGCAGCTCGACGAGCCAGAGCGCACGAAGCTCTACGAGGGCCTGCAGGTGCTCCAGCAGCTCGTCGTGCGCGTCGCTGGGGAGAGCGGCTGGTGCGGGCCGGAGCAGCAGCGCCCGCCCAAAGAGCCTGAGAAGGGAGAGTCATGAGCGCACTCCGACGCGCCCTGCCGTATCTGAAGAACTACTGGGCGATCACCCTCGGGGCCTTCGTGAGCCTGGTGCTGGTGACCGCCGCGAACCTCGCCGCGCCGCAGGTGCTGCGCATCATCATCGACCAGGGGATCGCCGCGGGGAGCGTCCCGGTGCTGGTGTGGGCCTCGCTCGCCCTCGTCGGCGTCGCGCTCGTGCGCGGGGTGTTCACCTTCACCCAGGGCTTCTGGTCCGAGAAGGCGTCGCAGGGCGTGGCCTACGACCTGCGCAACAACCTGTTCGCCAAGCTCCAGAGCCTCAGCTTCTCCTACCACGACCGGGCGCAGACCGGCCAGCTGATGACCCGCATCACCAGCGACGTGGAGCAGGTGCGGACCTTCATCTCGATGGGCCTGCTGCAGATGTTCAGCGCCACCGCGCTGCTCGTCGGCAGCATCACCGCCCTCGTGCTCATGAACTGGCAGCTGGCGCTGATCACCGTCCTGACCGTGCCGGCGATGACGGTCATCATCAGCTACTTCATGCGCATCATGCGGCCGCTCTTCAGCCAGATCCAGGCGCGGCTGGCGGCCCTGAACACGGTGCTGCAGGAGAACATCGCCGGCGCCCGGGTGGTGCAGGCGTTCGCGCGCGAGCCGCACGAGTGGCAGCGCTACAGCGCGGCCAACCAGGAGCTGCTGGAAGTCAACGTCCGCACGGTGCGGGGCATGGCCAACGCCTTCCCGCTGGTCTTCCTGATCGCCAACCTCGGCACGCTGGCGGTGATCTGGTACGGCGGCTACCAGGTGATCGGCGGCACGCTCAGCATCGGCGAGCTCGTGGCGTTCAACACCTACCTCAGCCTGCTGACCATGCCGCTGATGATGATCGGCATGATCGCCGCCCAGCTCACGCGCGCCGCGGTGAGCGCCGAGCGCATCTTCGAGGTGCTCGACGCCGAGATCGAGGTGCGCGATCGGCCCGGCTCCGTGCCGCTCCCGCCGATCTCCGGGCGTGTGGTGTTCGAGAACGTGAGCTTCGGCTACTGCCTGAAGAGCGCCGAGCGCTCGCCCGCCTCCAACGCTGAGCGGGCCGCCCCACGCGCAGCGCCCAGCGATCCGGACGGCCTGATCCTGCGAGATGTCTCCTTCACCGCCGAGCCGGGCATGACCGTCGCGATCATGGGCGAGACCGGCAGCGGCAAGAGCACGATCATCAACCTGATCCCGCGCTTCTACGACGTGACCGCCGGGCGGGTGCTGATCGACGGCCACGACGTGCGCGACGTCACGGTGGCCAGCCTGCGCGAGCAGATCGGCATTGTGCTGCAGGACACGACACTCTTCAGCGGGACGATCCGCGACAACATCGCCTACGGCCGCCCCGACGCGACCGACGAGGAGGTGTTCGCCGCGGCCAAGGCAGCCCAGGCGCACGAGTTCATCACCAGCTTCCCGGACGGCTACAACACGGTGATCGGCGAGCGCGGCGTGACCCTCTCCGGCGGCCAGCGCCAGCGGATCGCGATCGCCAGGGCGCTGCTGCGCGACCCGCGCATCCTCATCCTGGACGACAGCACCTCGGCGGTGGACGCCGAGACCGAGTACCAGATCCAGCAGGCGCTGGAGACGCTGATGAAGGGCCGCACGAGCTTCGTGATCGCCCAGCGCATCAGCACTGTGCGCGCCGCCGACCTGATCCTGCTGCTCGACAAGGGGCGCATCGTCGCCCAGGGCACGCACGACGACCTGCTGCGCGACAGCCCGCTCTACGGCGAGATCATCGACTCGCAGTTCGGCGGGGAGCGCGTCGCAGCCGAGGTGGCGGAGACGCTCTGAACCTGTGAAGACGCCTCGGCCGGGCATCTCCCCGAGGTACGGAGGACTTCATCTATGTGGGGTGGCTTACAGCGGCTCGCCGAGCTGCCGGAGGAGCAGGCCACACAGCGCGGCGCCGTCGCGAGGCGGCTCGGCGAGTACCTGTGGCCCTTCCGGCGCCAGCTCGCCATCATCCTCGTGCTGACACTGATCTCGGCGGCGTCGCAGGCGCTCGGCCCGCTGCTGATCGGGCGGGCGATCGACGGCGCGATCGCCGGCGGCGACACCGCCGCGCTCAACTGGACGATGCTGCAGCTCCTCGTGGTGTACGTCGGCGGCACGCTCGCCGGGCGCGCGCAGTTCGCGCTCATGGGCGAGGTCGGCCAGCGGACGCTCGCCCGGCTGCGGAGCGAGATCTTCGCCGCGCTCCAGCGGCTCTCGCTCAGCTACTACGACCGGCGGCCGGCCGGCGACCTGATGAGCCGCCTGGTGAACGACACCGAGGTGCTGAACCAGCTGCTCGGGCAGGGGCTCGTGCAGGTGGTCGGCAGCCTGTTCGGACTAGTGGGCATCCTGGTGGCGATGATCGCGCTGGACTGGCGGCTGGCGCTGGCGAGCTTCGCGGTGATCCCGGTGCTGCTCTGGGTCACCAACGCCTTCTCCCGGATGGCGCGCAGCGCCTTCCGCCGGGCGCGCGCCACGCTCGGCGACGTGTCGAGCGAGATCCAGGAGGAGATCGCCGGCGTGAAGGTGGCGCAGGCGTTCAGCCGCACCGATGTGAACCGGCAGCGCTTCGCCCAGCGCAACGCCGCCAGCCGCGACGCGAACGTGAGCGCCACCGCGATCACCTCGGCCTTCACGCCGGCGGTTGACGTGCTCTCCACCGTCGCCACCGCCATCGTCGCCGGGTTCGGCGGCTACCTGGTGCTGCAGGAGCTCGCGACGGTGGGCGTGGTGGTGGCGTTCCTCACCTACGTGCAGCAGTTCTTCCGGCCGATCCAGGCGCTGGCCGGCTTCTACACCACGGCGCAGGCGGGCTTGGCCGCCGCCGAGCGGGTCTTCGACCTGACCGACACGTCCCCGGACGTCACCGACGCGCCCGACGCGCAGGAGATGCCGCCGATCGTCGGGCGGGTGGAGTTCGATCACGTCTCGTTCACGTACGGCGAGCGCCCCTCTGCGCGCCCCGCGTTCCCCGCCGAAGGCCCGCCCGCGCAGCGCGACGGGGCCAATGGGAGCCACCCGGCGCCGGCCGTCCTGCGCTCGGCGGACGGCCACGGCCTCGTGCTGCAGGATATCTCGCTGGTAGCCGAGCCGGGCCAGACGATCGCCATCGTCGGGCCCACGGGCGCTGGCAAGACGACGCTGGTCAACCTGATCGGCCGCTTCTACGACGTGGCCGAGGGGGCGGTGCGGATCGACGGGCGCGACGTACGCGAGGTGACGCGCGCCAGCCTGCGGCGGCAGATGGGCGTCGTGCTGCAGGACAGCTTCCTGTTCGCCGGGACGATCGCCTACAACATCCGCTACGGGCGCCTCGACGCGACGGACGAGGAGGTGGTGGCGGCGGCGAAGGCGGCCAACGCCCACGACTTCATCATGCGCCTGCCGGAGGGCTACGAGACGAAGCTGGGCGAGCGCGGCGGCGGGCTGAGCCAGGGGCAGCGCCAGCTGATCGGCATCGCGCGCGCGATCCTGGCCAACCCGCGCATCCTGATCCTCGACGAGGCGACCAGCAGCGTCGACACGCGCACCGAGCAGCTCATCCAGGCCGCGCTCAAGACCCTCCTGCGCGGCCGCACGAGCTTCGTGATCGCCCACCGCCTCTCGACGGTGCGCGACGCGGACCAGGTGCTCGTCCTGGAGCAGGGGCGGATCGTGGAGCGCGGGACGCACACGGAGCTGCTGGCGCGCGGCGGCCTGTACGCCGAGCTGTACCGGCGCCAGTTCCGGGATGCCGCCGCGGATGTGTCGGCCGCGGCGTAGCGACAGGGCGCCGCCTCCGCGGCACCATGGCGCAGACCATCACAGTAGCGACGCCCCGGCCGGGCGTCGCTACTGAGTCAGCGGCACCAGCGACGGCTTGATGCGGAGCAGCACCCCCGCGAACCACAGCGCCGCGCCGCTCCAGCACACCAGGAGCACCAGCGCGCTCACCGCCTGGCGCCCGCCCGGCCTGCCCCACAGCCTCGCCAGCACGGCGCCCGCCGCCAGGCAGACCAGCGGCGTCACAAAGTAGATGTAGCGCGTCAGCAGCCCGAGGAACACGTAGGTCGAGAAGAACAGGGCGCAGACCGCGAGCGAGACGCCGATCAGCAGCCGCATCAGCGGGTGGCGCCCGGGCGCCAGCGCCAGCAGCGCCAGGCCGGGAAGCGCCAGCCCGGTCACCGGCGGAAGCCAGCCGATCTCGAGCGCCCGCCACACCAGCCCGAACCGCACGTCGCGCTCGGCCAGGCCCTTGGCGAAGGACGCCCCCAGGTCGAGCGTCGCCGGCCCGCGCTCCTCGCCGATCAGCGGCGCCGCGGCCGCCGAGAAGTACACCGGCACGGTGAAGGCCAGCGCCAGCAGCGCGGCGAAGACCAGCGCCCGCCACCCGGCCCTCTCGAGCACCCGCCAGCCCAGCCCGATCAGCAGCCCGACGGTCGCCAGCACCAGCACCAGCGCCCCCACGTGTGTCAGCAGGCAGAGCGTGCCGGCCACCGTCGTGAGCACCAGGTCGCGCGGCGTCGGCGCGCGGGTGAGGCGCAGGATCGCCCACAGCAGCAGCAGCCAGAGCGACTGGGCGATGGCGTTGGCGGCGAAGCCCCACCACATCATGGTCATGTTGATCGGCAGCGCCAGGTAGAGCGCGAGCGCCAGCAGGCCCGCCCGCGCACCCAGGCGCAGCTCGCGCGCCAGCGGCAGCAGCAGCAGGCAGCCGAGCGCATCGAGCAGCGCCGTGCCGACCTGCACCGCCAGCCGCTGGTCCGGCAGGGCCAGCCGCAGCGGCAGCAGCAGCACGTAGCCCGCCGGCGGGTTGAAGGTCTGGCGGTTCTGCAGCTCGCCGGGCGTCGAGTAGAGGTACAGCTCCCCCTGCGTGACGATGCCGAGCCAGCGCGTGTGGACCGGCATGTCGCGCGCGTCGAACAGCGGGTGGGCCGCGCCGGCCAGCCGCAGCGCGAACGCGGCCACCACCAGCGCCCAGGCCACCCGCGCCTGCGCCGGGGTCATCCACGGGCGGCGGGCTGCGGCCGGTAGTGCGGAGGACGGCGCCCCTTCGGCCACCAGCGCGTAGAACCGCGGCGCGAGCAGCCACGTGGCCGCCAGAAGCCCCGCCGCCAGCGCGAGCCAGGCCGGCAGGCCCAGGCTCACCCACAGCGGCTCCCACAGGTTCGCGCCGAGCAGGACGGCGGTCAGCGCGGCCGCGGCCCCGAGCGTCGGCGGCGCCGGGAGCCCGAGCAGCCGGATCAGCAGCAGCCCGAGGGCGAGCAGGAGGGCCTGGCCGCCGAACTGCCACGCCGTCGGCCCGTCGGCGCGGCCCAGCGCCCGGAGCTCGGCCCAGTCCAGCGCGAACCCGATCTGGCGCTGGTCGCCGGGCGGGTTGTAGGTCTCACTTGTGAACCCGATGCGCGTGACGGCCCCGCCCGGCGCGTGCGGCAGCAGGATGCTGTAGACTCTCAGCCCGGGCGTCGTCTGCAGCGAGCCCCACGGCCGCCCAGCGACATCGAGCTGCACGGCCGGACTCGGCAGGCCATCGGGCCGCCAGCCGTGGGCGCGCATGCGCAGCAGCTCGTAGCGGCCGCTCAGGTTCGGCAGCACCAGCTCGGCCCGCCCGGTCGTCCAGCGGTAGTCCTCCTGGGCCGCCTGCTCCATGCCGTTGACGCCGAAGAGCACCGTGTGGTCGCCCCAGCGGCCCACCTCCACCCGCACCTGCGGCGCAGCCGTGAGGCTCAGCCAGAGCGCCGGGAGCGCCAGCAGCCAGATCAGCGCCAGGCCCAGCCGCAGGTCGAGGCGGCGGGGCGGGCTGAAGGAGAGCTCCTGTATCGTCGGGCGCGCGATCGATTTCAGCATATGCACTCGGTTCGCCGGCCAGCTTCCGGACGGAATAATACCATGCCACCTCCCCGAGCAGAGTTCCGACCAGCGACAGATGCGCGGACGAGCGCCGGGGCGTACCCTGGCAGGAGTTCGATTCTCAGAAGACGCCCACGCGCTCGCCGCAGACACGCTCGATCGACCCCGGACACCGTTCGGCGCGCCCGCTGAAGGGGAACGCCTATGGTCTCCCACACCTTCCCGTAAGAAGGGCGGGCGGCACCGCCGCGTACGCCATCGTTTGCAAGCTTCCGGAGGACCACAGATGCGAATCGCAGTGATCTCGGACATCCACGGCAACGCCGTCGCGCTGGATGCGGTGCTCGGCGACCTCCAGGCGCAGGGGTTTGACCAGCTCGTCTGCTTGGGCGACGCCGTGCAGGGCGGGCCGCAGCCGGCGGAGGTCGTCGAGCGGCTGCGCGCCCTGGGCTGCCCGGTGGTGATGGGCAACGCCGACGCCTGGCTGCTGAGCGGCGAGGAGACCGGCGACGAAGCGATCAGCCCCGAGCGCCTGCGCGCGATGCACGAGGTGCGCGAGTGGTCGCTGCAGCAGCTCTCCGAGGAGGATCGCGCGTTCATCGCCGCCTTCCCCGCCACTGTCGAAGTCGACCTCGGGAGCGGGATGAAGCTGCTGGCCTATCACGGCTCGCCGCGCTCGTTCGACGACGTCATCCTCCCCGACATCCCCCAGGAGCAGCTGGCGGCGCTCCTGGGCGGCCACACGGCCGATCTGTACTGCGGCGGCCACACCCACGTGCAGTTCGTGCGCCGGATCGGCCCCGGGCCGCAGATCCACTTCAACCCCGGCAGCGTCGGGATGGCCTACAGCCACCACCAGCCCGCAGACGCGTTCCGCGTCGACCCGTGGGCCGAGTACGCCATGCTGACCGTGGACGGCGGGCGGGTCGCGCTGGAGTTCCGGCGCCTCCCGTACGATATCGCGCCGCTGCTGGAGGCCTACGAGCGCAGCGGCCGCCCGCACGCGAGCAGCGCGATCGCGCAGTACCGGCCATCGGCGTGACCCACTGACGCCGCCCGGACAACTGAACTGTCTCCTCCCCTCGGCTCCGCGCGATCGCCGCCGGCAGAAGGCGCCCGCGTCGCAGCGCGCCGTCCGATAGCTTCGCCCTGCGAACGGCCGCGAGGCGACGCACAGCCACCCCGACAATTCCCTCGCGCCGATTGTCGATTCCGGGGCCGGCCGAACGACCATCTTATGGCTGCTCCTATAACATTGACAGGAGTTACGCGGTGACCTCATCCCCGCGCTCCAGGAGGGGTTCGGGGAGGGCCTGCGGCCCTCCACACCTCCCCGCGGAGCGCTGACGCGGGCGACCCGCAGGGCCACCGCGTACGCCCCAACACTGAAAGCAGCGAGAAGAGCACTGAGGAGGAAGGCCGCAATGAACGACGTTCAGCAGCAGGTTCAGCAGGTCATCGACGAGCTGGTGGAGTCAGGGGCCGAGCGCGGCCTGCAGGTCGCCGTGTACCACAACGGCACCCTGGTGGTCGACGCCGTCGCAGGCGTCGCTGACCCGGCGACCGGCCGGCCGGTCACGTCCGACACACCGTTCTTCAGCTACTCGATCGGCAAGGGCGTCGCGGCGACGATCGTGCACGTGCTCGCCGAGCGCGGCGTGCTCGACTACGACACCCCGATCGCCGAGCTGTGGCCGGAGTTCGGCGCGCACGGCAAGCACACCGCGACCATACGCCACGCGCTCAGCCAGTCGGTGGGGGTGCCCGGCCTGCCGCGCGGCCTCACGGTGGACGACCTGTGCGACTGGGACAAGATGTGCGCGATCATCGCCGACTCCGAGCCGTGGTGGGAGCCGGGCACGAAGATCGGCTACCACGCCATCACGTGGGGCTACATCGTCGGCGAGATCATCCGCCGCGCCACCGGCAAGCCGATCTCGGAGGCGCTGCGGGACGAGGTGGCGCGCCCGCTGGGGGTTGAGAACGAGATGTTCTTCGCCATCCCGGAGTCGCAGCAGCACCGGCTGGCGCAGCTGGAGGAGGCCCCGCGCAACCAGGAGATGTTCGGCGAGCTGCCCGAGGACTCGCCGATCCTCAGGCTCGGCCCGGACCTGACGGCCGCGCACGCCAACAGCGCCAGGGTGCGCAGCTCCAACATCCCGGCCGGCGGCACGGTGACCGCGCGGGCCGTGGCGCGCATGTACGCCGCGCTGCTGGGCGAGGTGGACGGCGTGCGGCTGATCTCCCCCGAGCGCCTGCGCCAGGTGACGGCGGTGGCGATGAGCGGCACCGACCAGGTCTTCGGCTTCCCGACCGCCTGGGGGCTGGGGTACTCGATCGGCCAGTTCATGTCGAACGCGCACGAGACGCAGCACACGTTCGGCGTCGGCGGCCTCGGCGGCAGCCACGCCTACGGCAGCACCGCGAGCGGCATCGCGTTCGCGCTGACCAAGAACCGGCTCACGCCGACCTTCGAGACGGTCGAGCGCGTCGTGGCCGTCGTGGAGCGGGCGCTCGGGGTCGGGAAATGACTCCCCGGCTACGCCGGCGGTGAGTCATCGCTCTCCGGCGCCCGCTCGCCCTCCGGCGACTCCTCACTCTCCGGCGACTCGCGCCGAATGCCGATCGACTCGCCGGCCAGCTGGAGCGCGACGCGCGTCTGCAGCAGGATGCGGTCGAGCAGCGTCGGGTCGGGCGCCTCCACCGGCAGCTGCATCACGAAGTGGTTGAGCACCTCGGAGCGCGTGCGCAGCAGATCGGCCCAGGTCGCGTCCGGCCGGTCGCGGCGCAGCGCCTCGAGGTGGAGCTCCGCGAAGTCCCGCAGCTTGTCGCGCGTGTCCTCGGTCAGGTGGGCCACCGCGCCGCCGATGAAGAACTGCTCGCCGGCCGGCACCAGGTGCCCTACCAGCACCTCACCGACCTGCATGCGGCGCGAGGCGGCGCTGTCGGCGACGTCGTAGATCGTCCCCTCCACCAGCTCGCTCACGCGCAGGCTCTGGCCCTTCTGCACCTCCTGAACGGCGTAGGCGCGCAGCCGGACGTCGGCCCAGGCCGGCAGGAGGCGCGCCTCCTCCTCGGCTAGCTCGAGGCCGGCCGGATCGCTCGCGAGGCGCTCGACCAGCGTGCGCCCGTCCTCCTGCACGTAGTCGAAGGCGTACCAGGTGAGAAAGCGGTCCGCGCCGCGCTCCTCCAGATCGTCGAGCTCCGAGAGCTGCTCGGGCGTGTACTTGCCGTCCCAGTAGCGCGTCAGCGCCGCCGGGATCGCCTCGGGCAGCTCGCGGGCCGCGTCGATCACCTTCGGCAGCAGGGTGTCGACCGCGCGGCGCAGCCTGAGCTGCTCGGCCCGCGCGGCCTCCTCGATCGGAAGGTGGCAGTTCTTGTACTTCTTGCCGCTGCCGCACGGGCAGGGGTCGTTGCGTCCGATCTTCGCCACGATTATCTCCTTATCGCCGAGACACAACGTTGGGAACCCTTCGCTCTTCCGTGACTCCTTCTCCGTGTCCTCCGTGCCCTCCGTGGATCATTGGCCCACCGAGCGGCACTGGGCCTCGAACGCCGCGCGCCCGCCGCCCTTGCCCAGGCTGCGCACGATCACCTGGCGCCGGACCTGCTCGATCTCGCTGAGCTCGGCGAAGCCCGGCCTGCGGGCCGCCGCCGGGTTCAGCTCCAGAATCGCGTGCTCGAAATACTGAACGATGTGGTCGTCGCCCGTCTCGTCCACGAAGCGATACGCCTCGTTGACCGGCAGGCCGAAGCGCTCCTGGCCGCCCAGCAGCGCCCAAGCGCGCCGGAACAGCCCCTTCACGTAGAAGCCCGACTCGCGTATCAGCATCGGCGCGTGCATCCCGCCGGAGGTGTTCGGCCCGCGCGACGTCAGCGGCAGCGAGGTGTCGAACTGCGCCGGCAGTCCTTCGACCACGTAGGCCTTGAACTCCTCTGCGGCCGGCTTCAGGCTGCCGTCCGGGCGGTACAGCCCGTAGTGCTCCTCGCGCGTGTCCCAGCGGCGCGACGGCCCCACGTCGAAGTCGCGCATGGTCCAGGCGATGACCCCCGCGACGCGGCCCTGCGCCTGGGCCAGCGCCTCGCGGTACACCGCGGCCTGCTGCTCCTCAGTATATCCCGGGATGAGACAGCGCGGCCCAGTCGGCCAGCCGAACTCGCCGAGCAGCACCGGCTTGCCGCTCGCCGCGCGCAGCTCGTCCACCTGCCGCGCAGTGTCCGCGGCGTTGTAGTTGTGCAGGCTGATCACGTCGCTGTAGTCGATCACCCGCCGCCCGTCCGGCCCCGGGACGAAGAAGTTCTGGTAGTTGCCCATGCCGACCGTCACCAGATGGTTCGGCGCCAGCCGGTGGACCTCGTCGGCCATACGCCCGAGCCAGTCGAGCACCTGCTGCTCGCGGCCCTCCCGCCACAGCGAGTAGTGGTCCGGCTCGTTGTGCAGGTCCCAGGCGATGATGCGGTCATCGCCGATGAAGTTGCCGATCACGCTGCGGAGGTAGATCAGGTTCTCCTCGAACTCGCCGCTGCCCGCCGGGGCGAACCCCTCGTAGAAGTCGAACAGCGTGACGATCACGCGCATGTCGAGGTCGCCGGCGATCTGCACCATCTCGCGCAGCCAGCCGAGCATCTCCGGCGTCACCTGGCCGCGGCTGCCGCCTCTCTCGGCGATCTCGTAGGGCACGAGCACGCGCACGGTGTTGATCCCGAGCTGCTCGCGCGCCGTGCGCAGCTCCCGCTCGACCTGCGGGCCGTCCCAGTAGTACCACATCTCATGCCAGGGCCGCCCCTGCGGGTAGTAGTTGAAGCCCTTGAGCAGCACCGGCCGGCCGAGGCGGGTCAGCTGCCCGCCCGAGACCTGGATGAAGCCGCCGCGGTCGGTGGGCGGGGCGGCCGTCGCGTGGATGGCGCCGGCCTCCAGCAGCTCCCGGCCGAGCAGGCCGAAGAGCACGCCCTGCGCCCCGTGGTCCTCGAAGCGCGCCCGCTCGAACCACTGCACGGTGTAGGTCTGCCCGTCGGAGAGCACCGCCGGCTGCGCGGGCGTCAGGGGCAGCCCGAACAGCGCCAGGCTCTCGGCGTGGCTGACGCCCGGCTGGCCCAGGTCAATGCCGTGGCGCCGGTAGGCCGAGAGGAACGGCTCGCAGACATTCTGGCCGGTCTCGGGGAAGTGGAGGCAGCCGTCGCGCGGGGCCTCGGGCGGCGCGGCACCCCGCCCGCGCGCGCTCAGCGCATCGGCGCCGAGCCGCCCGAGGAGGATATCGTAGGGCGGCTGGTTCTGCGGGTGGTGCTCGATGCGGGCGCGCTCGAACAGCTGGACCGTGATCGGCCCGGCTTCGGTCTGCTGCTGGTACGCGGGGCCGAGCGGGTAGCCGAACACCGGCAGGCCGCCCTGGGACTCCCAGTACTCGCGGATGCGCCCGTCGATACAGTCCCCGATCCCGGCCTCAGGGAAGCAGCGCGGTGCCGCGTTGGCGGGCGTGGCGTATGGGAGCACGGCGAGCAGGAGCGCAGCCACAGCCGCGGCGCGAAGGGTGAAACGCCTCATAGGTGTGGGAGGTTCTCCGTCGGTGCGGTGTGGACGGCCTACGCCTCTCCGTGCGACACGCAAGCTCCATCACCAGCCGAGAGCACGCGAGCACGCGATCCGAGCGCGGCGCGCATGCTCGCCAAGCAGTGTAGCTACGGCCGGGAGTTTGTCAACCCGTTGACGTGTGTTCGTAGCGGAGGAGCGACTCTCATTCTGCGCGAGCGCGCGGCACAGGAAGCGACGCCTTCGCGAGCTGGAGCGCCCGCGGCTCTCCGGCGCGGTGCTAGCCGCGGCGCCGCACGACCAGCCGGCTCCCCTCGCGGGTCGCGCGGATGGCGCTGATGCCGCGCAGCGGCTCGGGCAGCAGCACGTGCCGGCGGTACGGCCCGATGCGCACGATCAGGTCATCGCCGCTGAGCGTGAGCTTCAGCGCGCCCTGGGGCAGCCCCGGCAGGTCGATCGCCAGCGCCGGCTCGCCGCCGAAGGTCTCGAGCAGCGGAGGCTCGGCGGGCGCGCTTGGGAACAGATCGAGGCGGGCGGCCAGGCCGCGCACGGCCTCCAGCCCTTCCGCCGCCTGCGCCTCAAGCCGCAGCAGCGGACGGCCCGGCCAGGTCGCCGCGACGCGCTCCAGCAGCCGCTCCTGGCGCCCGAGCAGCGCGCCCGCGCTCACCTGCGCCGGGAGCAGCGGCCCCGCCGCCAGAGCGACGACCGGCAGCCCGTGCAGCTGGATCGCCGGCAGCGCCAGCTGCGCCTCGGCGAGCGCCGGCGCGTCGGGGCGCAGCACGTACACCGCCTGTGAGGCGCGCAGCAGCTCCGCGCGCAGGTGCTCCGCCTCGACGCGGATCTGCTGCACCCGGTCGATCATCTCGACCGGCAGGAAGCTCGCCGGCAGCAGCGCCCGCGTCTGCGAGGCGACGCTCGCGCCCGGCCCGCGGTCGAGCCCAAGCAGCAGGCGCACCGCCCAGCGCAGCGTGTCCGGCAGGCCCAGCACCTGCAGCAGCGCATCGTGGGCTCCGGCGTCCACCACCACGCGCTGGTAGCGCGGCGCGAGCTCGCGCAGGCGCCGCAGGCCGAACAGCGCGCCCATCCCGGGGAGCAGCGGCAGCTCGTCGCCGGTGAGCCGCGCCATCTGAGGCGGCATGGCCCGCCGCCCCTCCTCCCAGGCGCGGTCCAGCTCGGCGGCCGGGTCGAGCGCCAGCGCGTCGAGGCCCGCGAGCACCTGGCTGGGCTCGGGGCCCACCGGCACGCCGAGCAGCTCCGCGAGCGCGTCCGGCGAGCTCAGGCCGATCAGAAGCGTGCGCTGGCCGCCATCCGCCAGCCGCAGCGCGGCGGCCGCGGCAGCCAGCCCGACTCCCGCGCCGGGGCTACCGCAGAAGACCAGGGTCGTAGGGGCAACTGCCATCACGAGTCGCTGGACGGCGGCGGCGCGGGCGGCGGCTCGTTGCTCGCGACCAGATCGGAGACGCGCACCCAGCCGGTCACCGTCCGGTTACCGCGCACCATCACCTCGAACCAGCCGTCGCGCTCGCGGAACACGAAGAACCGGCTCTCGGGAGTGGCCTGGAGCAGCACCCGGGCCGTGTCGCTCGGGGCGGCGCGCACGGCCACCGTGGGGCTCGCCGCGCGGTACGAGCCGAACTCCGGCGGGATCAGCGCCGCGCCGTCGGACGGGTCGCGCTCGCGCAGGTAGCGCAGGATGCCGTTGGCGATCCCGGCCGCCACGATGTCCGGCTGGCCGGTGAGCAGCGCCCGGTCGGCCGGGTTGGTGAGGAAGCCCGTTTCGAGGATGACCGCCGGAGTCGTCCTGGCGATGGCGTGGGTGTGGCGCCGGTAGTTGAAGGCGTAGTAGCCGCGCATATTGACGGTGATCCCGCCGTCGCGCGGGAGGCGCGTGGCGGCGGCGTACTCCGCGCTGAGCGCCTCGAGCAGGTGCTGCGAGGCGCGCGAGGTGCGCCACGGGGTGGCGAGCTTGAACCCGCGCGCCCGCGATGAGCTCGACCCGTCGGCGTGGATCGCCACGAAGGCGTCGGCGTCGTACGAGGGCGGCACCGTCGCCGGGATCAGATCGACCACGATGCCCTGCGCCGTCAGCAGCGCGGCAACGCGCCGCGCGATATCCAAGTTGACGTCGACCTCCGCGAGGCCGCGGACGTACGCGCCGGTCGAGGTGCGCAGCCGCGACAGCTCGTCGGGGAGCTCGTTGCTCTTCCAGTGGCCGACCTGGAGGCCAACCCGCGGTGGGGTGCCGGCCGGGCGCGGAGTGGGCGTCGGAATGACTGTCGGAACGGATGGTGTGGCGGGTGTGGGCGCAGGCGGCTCCTGCTGTGCCAGTGTCGAGGCGGGCGCAAGCGCACCGAGCGCCACGGCCAGAAAGAGCGCTGGCGCGACCAGATGGGACAGAACGTGAGTACGATGCACAGTTCGACCTCAGATCAGCCAGGGGCGAGATGGGATTTGAAGCGAGTATAGCACCCCTCGGCGGCCGGCTGGATGAGAGAAGCGTGAGTGCAGCCGGGGCTCACCAGTGCCGCCGAGGCCCCACCCGCCCCACGGCGCAGGCCGATCCGCACCGGTCGACTGCCGGGTATCGCGAGGCGCGGCGGCTAGGACACGAGCCCCGCGCCGCACTCGATACAGAACTTCGCGCCCGGCTGCGTGGCGTGGCCGCACTTGGGGCACCCGGCGCGCAGCGATGCGCCGCACTCGGGGCAGAACTTGGCCGCCACAGGCGTGGCCGAGCGGCACCGCGGGCAGGTCGGTGCGCCCGTGGCGACGGCCGCGGCTACTGCGGGCTGCCCAGGCGCCGCGAGCGACTGGCCCAGGAGCTGGCCGAGCTGCAGCCCGGCGCCGAGCCCCAGCCCAGCCCCCGCCGCGCCGTCGCCGCCAGCCTGGGCCGCATCGCGCAGCGCCTCGGCCGCGTTGTAGCGCGTGAAGTCGCTCAGGCCGCCCAGCGCCGCGACCCCGCCGGCCTGGTCGAGCCGGCGCTCCAGATCCTCCGGGACGCTGATCGTGTTGATGTAGAAGCGCACCAGCTCCAGCCCGAGGTTCGCGAAGTCCGCCCGGATCGCCGCGTGGGCCATCTCCGAGAGCTCGTCGTACTCGGTGGCCAGGTCCAGCACCGAGAGCCTGCGCTCGCGCATCCGCTCGGCGACCACGTCGGCGACGCGCGCGACAATCGAGCTGCGCAGCTGCTCCTCCACGTCCTGCACCAGCAGCCGGCCGCGCGTCCCCACCACCGCAGACAGCAGGCGGCGCGGCTCGGCGACCTGCACGATGAAGGTGCCGAAGGCGCGCAGGCGCACCATGCCGAACTGGGCGTCGCGCATCGGGATCGGCTGCGGCGTGCCCCACTTCAGGTCCGTGTGCTGGTGCAGGCTCACGAAGTAGACGTCGGCGCGGAACGGGCTGCGCCCGCCCTGGAACACCGGCTTGATGAACTCAATCAGCAGCGGGATGTTGTTCGTGCTGAGAGTGTGCCGGCCGGGGGCCAGCATGTCGAGGAAGCGCCCGTCGCGGGCGAGGAACGCCAGCTGGCCCTCGCGCACGATGCACTGCGAGCCGAGCCGCAGCTCGCCGTCGCCGTTCGGCGGCACCCGGGCGACAAGTGTGTGGCCGGTAGGATCGGTGAATTCGACCAGGTCGAGCAGGGCCATCGGGCGTTCTCCTTTGCTGCGACGTTGTGCTACTACATTGGGATGTACGCGCGGCCTCCGAGCCGGGTTGCGTCGCCACCTGTAGTATAGGCGGCGCAGCGTGGGGCGGCGCGTACGATTTGCGATCGATCCGGGGCGGCCCGCAACACTGCGCGGCGGGCGGGCGTCAAACCCCGTGACGCCGCAGTGTGTCCTGAAGCGAAAGAAGACTGTCATGCCTGAGAATACCCTGTGCCCACGGTGCGACACAGCGAACGCGCCCGACGCCACCTTCTGTATCGCCTGCGCCGCGCCGCTCTCCGCCGCCGCTGAGCCCCCGCGCGAGCTCCGCGCCCCGGCGCAGGCCGCCCCTGTGCGCCGCTGCCCCTCGTGCGGCACCGCCAACCCGCCCGGCAGCCGCTTCTGCGTCCTGTGCGGCGTGTCGCTCGACCACCCGCCCACGACGCCCCGCGGGATCACCATGGCGCCGGCACCCGCGCTCGCGGCTGCCGGTGGGCCCACGATCCACCAGCACGTCTACGTCACGCACATGGCGCAGCCCGAGCTGCCGCTCGTCGTCCGGGCGCTCTGGTTCTTCTTCATCGGGCTGCCGCTCGGCTTCGCGTGGGTGGTCGCCGCCTGGCTGTTCAACCTGACGCTGATCGGCCTGCCGATCGGGCTGTGGATGCTCTCGATGATGCCGCAGGTGATGACCCTGCGCCAGCAGCGGCCGCAGCCGCCCAGGCCGCCCGCCCATAGCGCGACGAGCGTCGCGGTGCGCGCGGTGTACTTCGTACTGATCGGCTGGTGGCTGAGCCTGCTGTGGATGCTGGCCGCCTGGGGCATCGCGGCGACGGTGATCGGGCTGCCGCTGTCCTTTATGATGTTCGAGCGCACCAGCACGGTGCTCACGCTCTCGGACGCGTAGCACGCAGAGCGGGCGCGAAAAGACCAAGGGCTCGATCGAGCGCGATCGAGCCCTTGGTCGTTTTACAGGAACTGCGCGCCGCGCTCACACGCTGATCACCGTCCCCTCGCCGGCGGCCGTGCCGAGCAGCGCGCGCGAGAGCAGGCCGGGCGCCGGGCCGATCAGCTGGACGGTGAGGCGCGGGTCGGCTGTCACCAGGCGCCACATCAGCTCGACCTTGCCGCGCATCCCGCCGGTCACGTCCACCCCGTGCGACGCGCCCGCCCCGGCGAGCACGGCGTCGATGTTCGTCGAGTCGATGTGCGGGATCAGAGTCGCGCCCGGGTCGGCGCGCGGGTCAGCGGTGTAGACCCCCGCCTCGCCGACGAGCACGATGCGCTCCGGCCGCAGCTGCTCGACGCCCGCGAGGTGGACCAGCAGCTGCTCGGTCGAGATGATCGCGCTGCCCTGGGCCGTGTCGAACGCCACGTCGCCGTGGACCACCGGCACCAGCGCGCGCCCCAGCGCCTGCTCGAGCGGCCACGTGTCCCACGCCACCAGCGCGCCCCGATCGGCGCGGAGCGACGCCGAGGGCTGCAGCGCCAGCGCCGGTACGCCCACATCCAGCAGGGCGTCTACGACGATCCGGTTCAGGCGCAGGGCGGCCGCGGCCGTTAGCGCGAAGCCGCGCCAGTCCGCGTCGGGCGCGAGGCCGCGGTTGATGCCGTAGCGCTGGGCGTAGACGTGCCCGAACGAGCCGCTGCCGTGGCCGACGATCACCCGCAGCGACGGGGAGGCATCCAGCGCGGCCCGCAGCTCGCCGGCCAGGCGCCGGATCGTCTCGTGGTCAGGGGTTTCCGCGCGGGTCTTGTCGGTGATCACCGAGCCGCCGAGCTTCACGAAGACGAGCATACGCGCTGCAGACGCCTCAGAACACAGCCAGAATGACGAGCGACGCCAGGCCCCACAGCCCGATGCTGATCGCCAGCGGCCGGTCGCGCAGCACCAGGTCGGCGGTGTTGCCGCCGCCCCCGTGGCGCTGCATCAGGTACAGATAGCGGAAGATCGCGTACACCACGATCGGGACCGTTACCATCATCACCGGGAACGGCTCGTGCGGCAGCGTGGGGGCGGTGAAGGTGAACAGCGCGTAGGCGATGATCGTCGCCGCGATGATGATCGACGTCATCTGGTCGAGCAGCGGCAGCGAGTACTCGTCGAGGATGCGCCGGTGCTCGCCGGCGCCGCCCTGCAGCAGCTCCAGCTCGGCCCGCCGCTTCGAGACCCCCAGGAACAGGGCCAGCAGCCCCATGCACATCACCAGCCAGGGCGTGATCGCGACGTCCAGCACCATTGCCCCGGCGACCGCGCGCAGCACGAAGCCGGCCGCGATGGTGAAGATATCCAGGATCACAATGTGCTTCAGGTAGTAGGAGTAGGCGATGCCCTGGATCAGCACGTAGGCGACGAGCGCGAAGCCGAAGTCGGCGTCGGGCGCGCTTCCCGGCGGCGTGACGTAGTCGATCAGGAAGGCCAGCGGCAGCGAGAGCACCAGCAGCCCCACCGCCGCCGCCGCCGCGAGCTGCGGGCTGAGGCGCCCGGAGGCGAGCGGCCGGTGCCGCTTCTTCGGGTGCGCCCGGTCCTTCTCGATATCGACGAGGTCGTTGAGGAGATAGATCGCGCTCGCCGCCATGCAGAACAGGGCGAAGGCGCCGAGGATCACCAGGATGCTCCCGGGTTCCAGCCACAGCCGCCCTTCCGAGAAGACGATCGCGGCGAAGATCCAGGCGTTCTTGATCCACTCTTTCGGGCGCATGGCGCGCAGCAGTGCGGCCAGCTGTGTCTCTCTGCGCGCCTGCGCGCCCTCGATCTCGACCGTCTGACCCATGTGACTCCTATCTTGCCTGCTTCGCCGCCCTGGCGAGCCGAGGGGAGATGCTGCGTGGGCTTCGTCTCCCCCGTATCCCCAAGCGGTGGCGGGCGCGCCCGCTGCGAGCCGCAGCGTGCATCTGTTCTGTAATGACGCACTATTCTAGCCGAGGCGAGCAGAACGCGTCAAACCGCCGGCTTGACAGCACCGCCGAATATCGGTACTCTCGCGTGCCAACATGTAAAGATCGGAATTGCCCATGTCGGAAGAGATAACCACCTCACCACAGCAGATCGCGCGGCCGGCCGACGGGTGGCGCACGCTGCTCGCCATCTCGCCCCAGTCAGCCGTGATGATGCTCGGCAGCCTCGCGCTGGCCGTCGGGCTGCTGTTCGTCCCGGCGGACGCCGTCGAGCGCCTCGGCGCCTTCGGCTACGGCGGCGTGTTCGTGCTGGTGCTGCTCTCCAGCGCCACGATCGTGCTCCCCTCCCCGTCGCTGGGCGTGGCGCTGATCGCCGGCCGCTCGCTCGACCCCTGGATCGTCGGGCTGATCAGCGGCGTGGCGGCGGGGCTCGGCGAGGTCACCGGCTACCTCGCCGGGCGCGGGGGCAGCGAGCTGGCGCTGCGCTCGCGCCACTACCAGCGTGTCCAGCGCTGGGTCTCGCGCTGGGGCGCGCTCACGATCTTCGCCATGGCGTTCATCCCGACGCCGGTGATGGACCTGGCCGGCGTGGCCGCCGGCGCGCTGCGCATGCCGTTTCGCACCTTTCTGATCGCCTGCATCGCCGGGAAGACCGCGCGCTTCATCGGGGTCGCATGGATCGGCGCCGCGTTCCTTCGGTGAGACCGGGGATGGCTCCCCAGCGCCGGGCGAGCGCTCATCTGCAACAGGGGAACGAAGTATGCCGAAGCTGCTGATCGCCACCACCAACCCGGGCAAGCTGCGCGAGTACGCCGCTATCTTCGATGGCCTGCCCCTCGAGCTGCGGACGCTCCGCGACGAAGGGATCGCCGACGAGGTCGAGGAGACCGGCGAGACCTTCGCCGAGAACGCCCGGCTAAAGGCCGAGTACTACGCCCGGCGCAGCGGCCAGCTCACCCTGGCCGACGACTCCGGGCTGGAGGTTGCGGCGCTCGGCGGCGAGCCGGGGGTTCGCTCGGCGCGCTACGCCGGGCCCGGGAAGAGCGACGCCGAGCGCAACGCCTTTCTGCTGCAGAAGCTGGCCGGCGTCCCCTTCCACGCCCGGCTGGCGCGCTTCGTCTGCGCGATCGCGCTCGCCCGCCCCGACGGTGGGATCGAGCTGGTGGAGGGCGTGCTCCCCGGCGTCATCGAGTTCGAGCCGCGCGGCGAGGGCGGCTTCGGCTATGACCCGCTCTTCTACGTGCTGGACGAGGACGCCACGCTCGCCGAGCTCCCGCTCGAGCGCAAGAACCAGATCAGCCACCGCGCCCGCGCCGCCCGCGAGGCCCGGCAGGTCCTCGACCGCTGGCTCGCCGCCGGCCTGATCTAGCCCCTCAGCCGCACCTCAGACCGAACGTGCGCTGCGGTGCGGGCTGGAAAGCGAAACCCTCTCCGGCCTTCCCCATTCCCGCCACCTCTGACCTCTTCGCCACTCTAACGCGGCGGAAACGGTGTGTGACCGGCTGCGCCTCTGACGTCGCATCTATCTGGGATCTCCACAATCCGCTATTGACAGTATTACGTTACTCTGTTATGATGACAGCGGAATGTCAGTTCAACTGTCACAGAGGAGTAACGCGTGAAGCTGTTGATTCTCGGCGGCACCATCTTCCTCGGCCGCTATCTGGTGGAGGCCGCGCTGGCCGCGGGCCACGATGTGACACTGTTCAACCGCGGGCGGCACAACCCGGAGCTCTTCGGGCAGGTCGAGAAGCTGCGCGGCGACCGCGAGGCTGGGGCAGAGGGCCTGGCCGCGCTGCGCGGGCGCCGCTGGGATGCAGCGATCGACACGAGCGGCTACGTGCCGCGGGTCGTGGGCGCGTCGGCACACCTGCTGGCCGATGCGGTCGAGCACTACACCTTCATCTCGAGCATCTCGGTCTACGCCGACCTGAGCCAGCCGGGCGCGGACGAGGAGGCGCCGGTCGGCACGCTGGCCGACGAGGCGACGGAGGAGATCACCGGCGAGACGTACGGCCCGCTCAAGGCGCTGTGCGAGCGCGCGGCCGAACAGGCCATGCCCGGCCGCGTGCTGGTCATCCGGCCAGGGCTGATCGTCGGCCCGCACGACCCGACCGACCGCTTCACCTACTGGCCTGCGCGGGTGGCGCGCGGCGGCGAAGTGCTGGCCCCCGGCCGGCCGGAGTGGGTCACGCAGTTCATCGACGTGCGCGACCTGGCGGCGTGGACGATCCACATGGTGCAGCGCCGCGCCACGGGCGTCTTCAACGCCACCGGGCCGCAGGAGCCGCTGCCGTTCGGGGAGCTGCTCGCGTCGAGCGCGGCGGCGAGCGGGAGCAGCGCGACGTTCACCTGGGTTGGCGAGCAGTTCCTGCTCGACCGCGGCGTGCAGCCGTGGTCCGACCTGCCGCTGTGGATTCCGGAGCTCGACGCGAGCAGCGCCGGGTTCAGCAGGGTGAACTGCCGCAGGGCGATCGACGCAGGGCTGACGTTCCGGCCGCTCGATCAGACCGTGCGGGACACGCTGGCGTGGCACGGGGCGCGGCCGGAGGGGGAGACGCTGCGCGCGGGCCTCGGGGCAGAGCGCGAGGCCGAGCTGCTCAGGGCCTGGCGCGAGCACCTCCAGAAAGAGACGAGCAATGGCGCGCCGGAGTGATGGCCGCCAGACACTGGGACCGACACGCTGACATGACCGATACGAATGACCAGGTCTACCGGATCGGCGAGCTCGCTGAGGCGGCGGGCGTCACGCCGCGCACGATCCGGTACTACACCGCCGAAGGGCTGCTCCCGCCGCCGGACTCGCGCGGGGCGTACGCGCTCTACAGCGCGGATCACCTGCGGCGGCTGAAGCTGATCGCCCGGCTCAAGGAGGCGTACCTGCCGCTGAGCGAGATCCGAGCCATCCTCAGCGGCCTGACGCCCGACGAGGTGGAGGCGCTGCTGGCCCAGCACGAGCACACGCCCGCGGCGCCCTCGAGCGCGAGCGATTATGTCGCGCAGGTGCTCGCCGAACGCAGCGGGCCGCGGGCGATCGCCGAGGGGCGGGCGGGCTACACCGGGCGGGCGCAGCTGCCCTCACAGCCGGCGGCACCGCCGCTACAGACGCCGCGGCACATGGTGGGCGCCTCTAGCCACGGGGGAGATTTCTTCAACGCGCTGCGGGTCGGGCGAGCTGAGCCGGCGCCATCGCAGCCGCCGGAGGTCGCCCAGCGATCGGAGGAGCAGCCCGGGCTGCTCGGGAGGATCCTCCCCCGCCGTCGGCCGGCGGGCGAGCGGCGCGAGGACGCCGCGGTGGAGGAGCGCTGGCGGCGGGTGACGCTCGCGCCCGGAGTGGAGCTGCACATCCGGGACCCGCTGCCAGAGCGACTGCAGGAGCGCGTCAGGCAGCTGCTCGAGCGCGCGGGCGAGCTATTCGCAGAGTAACCGATAGAGCGCAAGACGGAGGGTGCCATGGCAGATATTACGCTAACCGCGGAGTGCGAGCGGCGGCTGGTCGCCATCGAAGTCTCCTCGCAGCGCACCGTCGAGTGGATCATAGCCGTCCCGGAGCTGACGGAGCGCCGCACGCGGCCGCCGCTGAACCTGGCGCTCGTGCTGGACCGCAGCGGCTCCATGCATGGCGACAAGCTGCGCTTCGTCCAGCAGGCCGCGCGGCACGTGCTCGGCGCGCTCGACGAGCGCGACCGGGTCGCGATCGTCGCGTACGACGACCAGGTGACGCTGGTCGCGGCGGGCACGCGCGTCACCGACGATGTGCGGCGCGAGCTGCTCAGGCGCATCGACGAGCTGCGCCCCGGCGGGATGACCGACCTGGCCGGCGGCTGGCTCGAGGGCTGCCGCCAGATCGGCGACGAGCTGGTCGAGGGCGTCAACCGCGCGCTGCTGCTCACCGACGGGCTGGCGAACCGCGGCATCACCGACGTGGAGGAGCTGATCCACCACGCGCGGGAGCTGCGGCGGCGCGGCGTGGCCACCTCCACCTTCGGCGTCGGCCTGGACTTCAACGAGCAGCTGCTCACGGCGCTGGCCGAGCAGGGCGGCGGCCACTTCTACTACATCGAGCGGCCGGAGCAGATCCCGGACGTGTTCCGCCAGGAGCTCGGCGAGCTGCTGACGGTCGTCGGGCGCGAGGCGTTCCTCACCATCGACGTGCCGCGCGGCGTGGCGGTCGAGGTGCTCGGCGATCTGCCGCACGAGCGGCAGGGCGAGCAGCTGCGGATCTTCCTGGGCGACCTGGCGGCGGGCGAGCGGCGGGCGATCTACACGCGGGTGCTGACGCCGCCCGACGCGCCCGGCACCAGCGTCGTGCTGCGCGGCGAGCTCGGCTACGCCGACCTCGACGGCCGCGCCATATCGGTCGAGGCGCAGCTGGCGCTCACCTACGCCCGTGAGGCCGAGGTGCTGCTGGCGCCGATCTACAAGGAGCTGCTGGCCCGCGCGAGCGAGGTCGAGCTTGCGACCGCCGCGGCACGTGCGCTCAGGCTCGAGCGCGCCGGCCAGCGTGAGGAGGCGCGGTCGACGCTGGTCCAGGCGCTTGCGGCAGCCGCCGTCTACACGCCAGCGCAGGTGACCGCTTCGTACAGTGAGCTCGCCGGGCGAATGGAGCAGGGGCTGAGCGAGGCCGACCGCAAGCAGGCGCAGTTCGCGAGCTACAAGACGCGCCAGTCGCGCGGGTAGCAGGCGCGATCCTACTCGTCGGGCTCGAGGTAGAAGCTGAGGGGGTAGCCGAACTGGCGCGCGAGGCTCTGCGCGGCGTAGACGCGCTGCCGCGCATCCTCGTACGGCAGCGTCGCGACGTGCGCGCGGCCGTTGGTGTGCGCCTCGAGCATCACCTGCTCCGCGCGGGTCGAGTCGAGCTCGAAGATCATCTCGAGCACCAGCACGACGAAGTCCATCGGCGTGACGTCGTCGTTCTCGATGATGACGCGGTACGGGCGCTCGAGCTCCTCGTCGGTGACGACGACGTACTCGACGTCGGGGATGGTCTTGGTGGTCGGGAGATTTACCTCTGCAGCCATAGAGTGGATTGTACCAGGGCCGCCGCCGCGCCGCAAGATGCTGCACAGCCCGCGCAGCATGCCCGGCGAACACCTGCCGCGGCGCTAGGTGAGTACCACAACCCCATCCGGGCCGGCGACGACCGCGGCCGTCGCCATGCCGATAAACAGGCCGTGCCCGACGACGCCCGGGATCGCGCTGATCGCCGCGGCGGTAGCGGCCGGGTCGTCGATCGTGCGAAAGGCGCAGTCCAGGATCTCGTTGCCCTGGTCGGTGCGGAACACCTCCCCCGAGGCGCTCGTGCGCAGCTTCGGCGACGCGCCCAGCCCGGCCAGCTTGCGCTCGCACAGCGGGCGCCCGAACGGAATGACTTCGACCGGGACCGGGGAGCGGGCGCCGAGCCGGCTGACCAGCTTGGTCGAGTCGGCCATGACGATAAACTGGCGGGACGCGGCGGCGACGATCTTCTCGCGCAGCAGCGCCCCGCCCAGGCCCTTGATCAGCGCCAGGCCCGGCCCGATCTCATCGGCGCCGTCCAACGCCACGTCGAGCTCGGGGCGCTCGGCGAGCGTCGTCAGCGGGATGCCGAGCTGCCGCGCCAGAGCGGCCGTGCGCTCGGACGTCGGCACCCCGACGATGTCGCCCAGCCGGCCGTCGCGCAGCCGTTCCGCCAGCCCGCGCAACATGATCTCGGCGGTCGTCCCTGAGCCGAGGCCGACGGCCATCCCGCTCCGGACAAAGTCCAGCGCCCGCTCCGCCGCCTGCCGCTTGTACTCGTCCGTCTGCGTCATTGCACACCAACTTCCTGCGAAAACAGCCGCGCCCGC
>CALJIC010000256.1 GCA_937974195.1 uncultured Roseiflexaceae bacterium
CTTCCTGCCGGGAGGTTCGGAGGGCCGCAGACCTGAGTCGCTTTGTGTCGGGCGGCGCGGAGCTGGGCTTCTGGCCGCTTCCCGCCGGGCGGCGCGGAGCCGCAGGCGCCGGGACGTTTCCCACTGAGAGGCTCGGAGGGCCACAGGCGCCTGGGCCGCTTCCTGCCGGGAGGTTCGGAGGGCCGCAGGCCCTCCGAGATCCTTATTTTTTCTCGCTGCTCTGCGGCGACTTTGTCGCCGCAGAGCAGGAATGCTCCGAGGAGTATAGCATCTCGGCGCGGCCTGAGGTTGACGCGCCTGTCCGCAGCGCCTACACTCTTGGCGGCCTAGCTTGGAGAGGGAGGGGGAGTGGAAGAGAACATCGACCCGTTCGAGGTGCTGGCGGCGCTCGGCGTGGCGGACGCCCGCACGGCCGAGCGCGTCCGCGGCGGCTTCGACCTGCTGATCTGGCGTGTCGAGCGGCCGGGCGGCGCGTTCGCGCTGCGGCTCTTTCGGCCCGGGCAGGAGCAGACATGCCGCAAGGAGCAGCTGGTGATGGACGCGGCTGCTGCGGCCGGCCTCCCGGTGCCGGGCGTCTGCGCGGCCGGCGAGTGGCGCGGCCGTCCGGCGCTGCTGCTCGAGTGGTGCCCGGGCGAGGTGCTGGTGCAGGCGCTGCAGCGCGCGCCACACCAGTTCTGGCGGCTCGGGCTCGCCTTCGGCCGCACGCAGGCCCAGCTGCACACCGTCGCGCCGCCGGCCCCGCTGCTGGGCGACGCCGACGGCTGGCTGCGCTGGAGCGGCGATGGCGAGGAGGCGCTCCAGCGCCGCCTGCGCTCGCTGGCGCAGGGCCGGCCGGCCCTGCTGCACCTCGACTACCACCCGCTGAACGTGCTGGCCGCCGAGGGCCGGATCAGCGCGGTGCTGGACTGGTCCAACGCCCGCGCCGGCGACCCGCGCGCCGATGTTGCGCGCACCCACTCGATCCTGCTGGCGGAGCCGATGGGCCGGCGCCTGCCGCTGGTGCTGCGCCTCGGCCGGTATGCCCTGGCGTTCGCCTGGCAGGCCGGCTACCGCCGCGCCGCGGGGCCGCCGCAGGAGATGGCGGCGTTCTACGCCTGGGCCGGCGCAGTGATGCAGCGGGACCTGGCGCACCGCGTGGGGAAGCCCGGCGGCCCGACGCCGGAGGGGATGGCCGGGCTGCGCCGCTGGACCGAGCGCTGGAAGCGGCGCGCGGGTGTCGCCTGAGCGGAGGCTGCGCGTCTACACGTGGGCGGGCACGGCGCCGAGGAAGCGCCGCACCTCCCCGGCCACCGCCGGCGCCTCATCCTCCTGCACGAAGTGCCCGGCCTCGGGGAAGGTGACCGTGCGCGCGTCGGCGAAGACTCCCTGCCAGCGCGCCAGGTCGAACACGCCGGACTTCACGCCGGGGTCCTTCAGGCCCCACAGCAGCAGCGCCGGGATGTCGCGCAGGCGCTCGCGCCGCTGCCACAGCCCCTCGTACCAGTCGCTCGACCCGACCAGCTCGCGGGCGCAGACCCACATGGCGTGGCGGGCCTCCGGCGTGGGCGCGGCGTCGATGTAGTGGCGGTGGATCGCCCGGGGCAGCTTGCGGCCCGATGCCGCTGGGACGAGCACGCGCGGCGAGAAGTTCAGCCGCTCGTAGAGGAAGCGCCCCAGCCGGCCGCTCATCAGCCTGCTGATCTGCTCCGCCTCGCGGTTGCCGCGCAGCGACCACATCCAGGTGTTGAAGATCACCAGCCGCGCCACGTTCTCCGGCCGCTCCACGGCGTACGAGAGGCCGATCGGCCCGCCGAAGTCGTGGACCACCAGCGTGACATCCTTCAGCCCGAGCCGCTCGATCAGCTCGCGGAGGTTGCGGGCGTGGTCCTCGGGCCGGTACGAGAAGCCCGCCGGCCGCTCCGAGAGCCCGAACCCCAGGTGATCGGGTGCGATGCAGCGGTGCGCGCCGGACAACTCCTTGATCAGGTTGCGGTACAGGAACGACCATGCCGGCGTGCCGTGGACCAGCACCACCGGCGGGCCCTCGCCCTCGTCCACATAGTGCATGCGGCCCGCCTCGAGCTGGATCTCGCGATGCTGGAACGGGTACTCGCGCCGGTCCAGCCACTTCGGGGTGTTCATAGAGTGCTCCTTATCCAGCGCGCTCCGTGAGCGTGCGGTAGCGCGCGACCAGCGTCTCGACGACGGCGCTGAGGGGGTAGCCCTCCGGGTCGAGCACGAAGTGCTGGCAGACGCCGTCGATCAGGGCGAACAGGATGCGCGCTTCGATCTGCGGGTCCGGCACGCCGGCCTCGCTCAGATAGCGCTCGATCGTCTGCAGGATCTCGCCGGTCCACGGCTGGATCTCCGGCTGGAGGACGGCGAGCACCGACGGCTGCATCCGCGAGGCGTACGAGAGGCGCCAGAAGCTCTGGTTGCGCCGGATGATCGTGAACGCGGCGCGGATCAGCGTCTCGACCCGATCCTCCGGCCCGGCTGCGGCGGCCTGCGCGAACGACTCGCGCACATCGCGCATGCTGGCGCGGAAGATCTCGACGAGCAGCTCCTCCTTGCTGGCGAAGTAGTTGTACATCAGCCCCTGTGAGACGCCCGCCTGCTGCGCGATCATCCGCACTGAGGTCTGGTCGTAGCCGTGCTGGCTGAAGAGGAGCAGCGCCGCCTCCATGATGCGGGCGCGCGCCTCGGCGCGCATGGCCTCGTTCTGCTCGGCTCGTCGTGGCGACATAACCCTCCTTTTTGAATGAACGTACATTCAATATACACGGGCGCGCGCCGGATGTCAAGAGGATTGGACAAATCCGCCGCAGCGCAGTATGATGCGTGCCGGAATGTGAGCGCTCCCTGCCGCCCGCCTCTGCGAGCTCCCCGCCACGTGTGAAGATGCCCTATGCGTAACACCGGACTGCGCTTTCTGCTGCCGTACATGCAGCCGTACCGCCGCCACCTGGTCGTCGGCGCGATCTACGCGCTGATCGGCGCCAGCGCGAGCGCCTTCAGCCCGACGCTGCTCGGCATGGCGATCGATGAGCTGCTGCGCGGCGTTCGCCCTGAGGTTCTCCTGCTGTACGCGCTCGGCCTGGTGGGCCTGGCCTGCACGCTGGCGCTCTTCCGCTACCTGCTGCGCATGCTCACCGGCGAGATCGCCGCCGGGGTGAGCTACCGGATGAGCAAGGACCTGTTCGACCGGCTGCTGCTGTTCGACCGGGAGACGCTGCAGCAGTACGGCACGGGCGAGCTGCTCTCGCGCGCCTCGAACGACTTCATCTACATCTGGCGCTTCTACAGCGCCGGCTTCCAGATGTCGATGCACGCGCTGCTGCTGCTGCTGATCGGCACCACGCTCATGGCGCTCACCAGCCCGCTGCTGGCGACGCTGGTGGTGGTGCTGCTGGCGCTCAGCGTGGGCGCCCAGGTGTACTTCGGCCGCGTGCTCGAGCGCTCGTTCAGCCGGGTCCAGGCCCAGATGGCGCACCTCTCCGCGTTCGCCCAGGAGCACCTGAGCGCGGCGCGCATGCTCGCGGCCTACGCCCAGGAGCAGGCGACGGTCGAGCACTTCAAGCGCTCCAACGACGTGTACGCCCAGCGCAGCCTGGACTTCGTGCTGCGCAACAGCGCCATCTCGCCTCTGCCGAGCCTGGTGGTGCGCCTCGCCGCGACGCTGGTGGTCGGCGTGGGCGGCGCGATGATCGTCCAGAACCAGCTGACGGTCGGGCAGTACGTGCAGTTCATCGTCTACCTCGGCCTGCTGAGCAGCGCCGCACAGTCGCTCTCGCAGGCGTTCGAGCGACTGCAGCAGGGCAGCGCGGCGGCCGGGCGCATCGGCGAGGTGCTGCGCCGCCGGCCGCGGATCGCCGACGCGCCGGACGCGATCTCCCCGGCCCTGCGCGGCCACATCCAGCTGGTGGGCGTGGGCGTGCGCGCCGAGGGGGAGAACCGCTGGGCGCTGCGCGACGTGACGCTCGACATCCCGGCGGGCACGACCCTCGGCATCGTCGGGGCCACCGGGTCCGGCAAGAGCACGCTGCTGAGCCTGCTGGGCCGGGTGCGCGACCCGGACGAGGGGCAGGTGCTGATCGACGGCATCGACATCCGGCGCCTCAAGCTGGAGACGCTGCGGCGGGCGGTGTGCTACGTGCCGCAGGAGACGCTGCTGTTCAGCATGACGCTGCGCGACAACATCACCCTCGGGCTCGAGAACGTGCCGGACGAGCGCATCCACGAGGCGGCGCGCGCGGCCCGGCTGACGAACGACCTGGCCCAGCTGCCGAAGGGCCTGGCGACGGTCGTCGGCGAGCGCGGCGCGACCCTCTCCGGCGGGCAGAAGCAGCGCACGGCGATCGCCAGGGCGCTGGTGCGCGACCCGCAGATCCTGCTGCTGGACGACGCCCTGGCGAGCGTGGACGCGCACACCGCCGCCGAGATCATCGGCGAGCTGAGCAGCGCCCGCGCGGGGCGCACGTGCCTGGTGGTGAGCCAGCGGCTGGCGTCGGTGCGCGACGCCGACCAGATCGTCGTGCTCGACGAGGGCCGGGTCGTCGAGCAGGGCACGCACCAGAGCCTGCTGGCGCTCAACGGCCGCTACGCGGCGATGTACAGGCGCGAGCTGCGCCAGGCGGAGGAGGAGTCCGCGGCCGATGCGCCCGCGCCGCCGTCGGCGGAGGCGCGGTAGGGCTACAGCTACAGCTACGCTGCGCGGTGCGTGCCGCTGAGTGTGGCAGGCGGGGGCCAGCCCCCGGCACCCCCGCGAGGGGCTACGCCCCTTCGAACCCCAAAGGGAGCGCGTCCGGTGCGCGACGCCCGTTGCCATCTTCGGCTTGGGATGCCGCTGCGCGGCAGGCGCTCGTTCTCGGGACTGCCGTCGGGCGGTGTATGAGCCGCTGCGCGGCGGGCGTTCATTCTTGACTGCCGTCGAGAGGGGATGTGTGTGCCGCTGCGCGCGGCGGGCGGTTCAGGATAGTGCCTGGCATGGCAGGCTGCCAAGCTGGAGCAGCATCAGCCTGGGCTGCCGCTGCGCGCGGCGGGCGCTCGTTCTTGACTGCCGTCGAGAGGGGATGTGTGTGCCGCTGCGCGCGGCAGGCGGTTCAGACACCGCCTGGCATGGCAGGCTGCCAAGCTGGAGCAGCATCAGCCTGGGCTGCCGCTGCGCGCGGCGGGCGCTCGTTCTCGACTGCCGTCGAGAGGGGATGTATGTGCCGCTGCGCGCGGCAGGCGGCCGGGGGCCAGCCCCCGGCACCCCCGCGAGGGGCTACGCCCCTTCGAACCCCAAAGGGAGCGCGTCCGGTGCGCGACGCCCGTTGTCATGCCCATCTGCTGGAATGCACGTCGTGGCTGCGATGCCGGCGACAGCTCGTGTGCGGGGCAGCCTGGAGGCGCAGCCTGCGCCGGCGTGTGTGCGCCGGTGAGGTCTGGCTGGGCGGCCGGTGTGCGGAGGCATGACAACGGGGAGTGCGGAGGAGGCGGCATCGCTTGC
>CALJIC010000257.1 GCA_937974195.1 uncultured Roseiflexaceae bacterium
CTGCCGCGGGTCCAGGGGCGCGGAGCCCCTGGCGCCAGCCGCGCGCAGCGGCGCCGCGATTGCGGACGGCACGGCAGTGCAGCAGAAGCTGGGGTCCAGGGGCTGCAAGCCCCGGCGAAGCTCTGCGCCTGAGCGGCGGTCAGAAGGTCGTCTGCAGGTCGATCGCCCGGCCGCTGCGGGCCGAGTCGATCGCCCGGTTCATGATCTCGAGCGCGTGGCGGGCGTGCTCGGCGCTCAGCACCGGGCGGGCGCCGCTGCGCACGCAGTCCACCAGGTGCTTGACCATGATCGCACGGCCGTAGCGCGCGGTGCCGTCCTCGCGGAAGGCGAACGGGTGCGGCGTGATCCAGCCGTCGATGCCCGGCGCGGCGTCCAGGCGGAAGATCTCGAGCGGCGGGTTGCCCGGCTCCATGTGCTGGTTGTAGAGGTTGATCGTCCCGGCCCGCCCGAAGATCTCGACCTGCGGGCTCTTGGCGGCGTTCACGTTGAAGGTGCCGTCCACCACGGCGAAGGTCGACTCGCCGAAGTCGAGCATGAGCAGCGTGTTGTCGTCCACCGTCACCTCGATCTTCTTGCCGTCGAACGGGCCGCCGCGCACGGTGCGCACCTTCTCGGTGATGCCCGAGAACGCCACCACGCGCTTCGCCGGCCCGAGGATGCCGGTGATGTCGTGGATGGCGTACACCCCCATGTCGAGCAGCGGCCCCGAGCCCTCCTGGTAGAACCAGGTCGGGTCGAGCGGCCACGCGTAGGCCGCCGGGCCGCCGTGCGAGCCGCGCACGCGCGCGAAGCAGGGCTTGCCGATCGCCCCCGCCGCTATCAGGCGCTTGGCCTCGACGCGGTTCGGGAAGAGCATGTTCGGCGGCGCGACGACGTAGGTCAGCCCCTGGCTGTTGGCCAGCTCGATCAGCTCGTCGGCCTCCTCGACCGTCGCGGCGATCGGCTTCTCGACCACCAGGTGCTTGCCGGCCTGGAGGATCTTCCGCGATGTCTCGCTGTGGTACGGGATGGGCGTGAGGTTCACCACCAGGTCGATATCCGACCGCTCCAGCATCGCGTCCAGGCTCTCGTAGACCTCGGGGATGCCGTACTGGGCCGCGACGGCCCGCGCGCGGTCGATCACCGGGTCGGCCACGGCGACGATGGTCAGCTCCTCCTGCATCTTCTGCATGCCGGGGAGGTACCCGGAGGGAACGGTGGCGATCGTCCCGACGCCGAGGACACCGGCGCGCAGCGGTTGGGTGGACATCGTTGTTCCTTTCCGTTTGCGAGGAGTCCTTCACGCTGCTCTGCGGCGACTTCGTCGCCGCAGAGCAGCGGGTATCTCCGGCAGAGGGCTCCCGGTCTCTCCAAACCCCTCCAGCGGGCGAGGCCGCGTCAGCGCCACCTACTGGCGCCCGACCGGGCGCAGCCGGAAGGCGAAGCGGTACTCGCTCTCCAGCAGCCGGTAGCGCTCCAGCGTGTCCGGGCCGCAGCTCAGCGTCCCGAGGCCGCGCTGGGCAGCGTCGATGTTCAGGTAGACCTCCGGGCGCGGCGCCAGGTCGGTGGTGTGCGTCGCCCGGAACAGGTCGTCGTCGCTCAGGTGCAGCGCCGAGAACTCGAAGGTCGGCTGGCCGCGCACCTCGAGGCCGCGCCCGTCCTCGCCGGACAGCGCGAGGCGGCGCACGTCGGTCTTGTGGCCGTGCTCCTGCGGCATGATGTACGGGACGTACTGCTCGCTGACCGTGCTCTGCCAGCGCCCGACGATCGCGCTGGCCTTGCGGTCGCTGTAGTTGTCCCACGGCCCGCGCCCGAACCACTCCAGGCGCTCGAGGCCCGGCGCCAGCACCAGGCTCACCCCGACGCGCGGGATGTCGCTGATCCCCTCGCCGATCCGGACCTCGTTCTCGACCAGCAGCTCGCCGCTGGACAGCACGGTGTAGCGGTGGATGTGGCTGAAGTCCGTCCACTGCTCGCGGCCCGAGGCGGCGTGGGCGATCTCGACCGTCACCGCATCCGGCCCCTGCTCGATCAGCCGGATTCCCTCCAGCTTGTGCTTGAGGTTGTGCAGGCCGAGCTCCTTCCAGCGGGCGAGCGGCTTGCGCGGGTCGTCCCACAGCTTGAGCCCGTCGTTGTCCACCGCCGCGCGCCAGACGTTCAGCAGCGGGCCGCGCTGCAGCAGGTTCTCCCCGCCGGCGCCGAGCGCGACCAGCGCGCCGCTCTCGGTGTCGAACTCCGCCCGCAGCTCGCCGGCGCTCAGCACGATCCGCCCCGGCCGCTGCTCGACCTGCACCGCCGCCGGAGCCGCGGCGGGCGCCTCAGCGCCGGCCACCGCCGGCAGCGCGATCTGGTCCCACCCGACCTCGTGGCCGGCCGGCGCCCACGGCGTCGCCTCGCGCTGGTAGAAGCGCACTGTCAGGAAGCGCTCGCCGGGCATATCGGCGGCCGCGCCCAGGTCCAGCGCGACGGTCTGCGCCTCGCCGGGGGCCGCGCGCAGCTCCGGGAGCTCGCCGGACACCACTGGCTCGCCGTCCACCGTCAGCTCCCAGGTGCCGCGCAGCCACTCCAGGCCGCGGAAGTCCTGGCGGTTGACGATCCGGATCGTGCCGGACGCCCCATCGGCCAGCTCGGCCCGCGCCGGCTGGATGAGGTGCTTGAGCTCGTACATCGCCGGGTGCGGCGTGCGGTCCGGCCACACCAGGCCGTCGCAGACGAAGTTCGCGTCGTTCGGCGTGTCGCCGAAGTCGCCGCCGTAGGCCCAGTACGTGCGCCCCTGCTCGTCGGTGCGCCGGATGCCGTGGTCGACCCACTCCCAGACGAAGCCGCCCTGCAGGCCGCGGTACTTCTCGAACGCCTCCCAGTAGTCCGAGAGGCAGCCGTTGCTGTTGCCCATGGCGTGCGAGTACTCGCACAGGATCAGCGGCCGCGGGTCGTCGCCGCCCTCCTCGGCCCAGGCCACGATCTCGTCGATCGAGGCGTACATCGGGCAGATGATGTCGGTGACGTTGCGCCCGCCCTCCCAGCTCTCGCCCATCCAGCGCGAGATCGCGCCCTCGTAGTGCAGCGGGCGGCTCGGGTCGAGGCTGCGCGCCAGCCCGGCCGCGGTGTCGTGGTTCGGCCCGTAGCCGCTCTCGTTGCCGAGCGACCAGGCGATGATCGACGGGTGGTTCTTGTCCCGCTCGATCATGTTGCGCACCCGGTCGACGAAGGCGTGCGTGTAGCGCGGGTCGCGGCAGATGTCGAAGTAGTAGGCGTGCGACTCGATGTTCGCCTCGTCGATCAGGTACATGCCGTAGCGGTCGCACAGCTCGATCCAGTACGGGTCGTTCGGGTAGTGGGAGGCGCGCACCGCGTTGATGTTGAACTGCTTCATCAGGCGGATGTCGGTCTCCATCAGCTCGCGGCTCACCGCCTTGCCGGCGGTGTCGCTGTGGTCGTGGCGGTTGACGCCCTTGATCATCACGGGCACCCCGTTCACGAGCAGCTGCCGGTCGCGGACGACGACGCTGCGGAAGCCGAT
Organism: uncultured Roseiflexaceae bacterium; assembly: GCA_937974195.1. Classification (GTDB taxonomy): domain Bacteria; phylum Chloroflexota; class Chloroflexia; order Chloroflexales; family Roseiflexaceae; genus CALJIC01. The sequence continues at coordinate 3,500 of CALJIC010000257.1, forward strand.
CTGCACGGCGCTGCTCTCCGGCCCCGCCGGCCCGTGGACGGTCACGACCAGCGTGTACAGGTGCGGGGTCTCGGCCGACCACAGCAGCGGCGCGGGCACATCGCCCTTGAGCGTCACCTCCTGGCGGGCCGGGCGGGCGGCGCCCCAGTAGCTGGTGAGCTGCCGGTAGCTGGCGCTCAGCGGCTGCGCGAACACCGGCTTGCCGGACGGGTCGAACAGCTGCGCCTCGACGCGCGTGTGCTCCGGCGGCTGGCCGACGGCGTCGAGCGTGCAGCGCACCCGCAGCATCCCGGCGCTCAGGTCGTCGTTCAGCTCCGGCTGCGCGAACAGGTCCGCCAGGTAGACCGTATCCGTCGCGTACAGGAAGACGTCGCGGTGGATGCCGGACTGCCACCAGTGGTCCTGGTCCTCCACGAAGCTCGCGTCCGACCAGCGCAGCACGACGGCGACGAGCTCGTTGGGCGCGTCGAAGCGCACCAGCTGGCTCAGGTCGTACTCCGCGGGCGTGCGCGAGTCCTTGTGTAGCCCCACCGGCTCGCCGTTGAGATAGACATAACACGCGCCCTCACAGCCGGCGATGTGCAGCACGATCCGGCGGCCCTTCCAGGACGCGGGCACCTCGAAGCTGCGCCGGTAGACGCCGGTGGGGTTATCCTCCGGCACGTGCGGCGGCAGGTGCGGGAAGGGCATCTGGACGTTGGTGTAGTGCGGCGTCCCGAAGCCCTGCATCGTCCAGTTGCCGGGCACCTGGATCGGCGCCCACCCGTCGCCGGCGAGCGCCTCGGCCGTGACCGCCTCGGGGCGCGGCAGCAGCTTGAAGTCCCACGTGCCGCACAGGCTCTGGAACCAGGGCGAGGAGGCGGGGTCGGCGGCGGATGACGGTGTGCCGGGGAGAGGGATCGCGAGCGCGTGCGGCGGCAGGGTGTTGAGCGCCGTCAGCTCCGGCAGCTCCCAGGTCTTCTGGCCGCCGATGAACAGCAGCGGGAGGGTCGGTGGGTGTGGGTGCGTCATTGGCAGATCCTATCAGCAATGATGAGGTAGCCGGGCCATTATACCGCGGCCTGGTTGGCCCGGTGCACCGGGCCGGCCAGGCTGTGGTTTAGCACCGCGTCGCTCCTGTCATGCTGACAGGAGGTACGCGGTGCAGTCAGAGCGTGCTTGAGGG
>CALJIC010000258.1 GCA_937974195.1 uncultured Roseiflexaceae bacterium
AAGTGTATACTTGGAGCAGTATACTCTACTTTAGCAATCTATGCAGAAATCAGTACTTCACGCACCACGAGACGAGCGGCTTTGTCGAAGGGTTCAACAACAAGCTCAAGGTGCTCAAGCGTCGCTGTTACGGGCTGCGCAACGTGGGCCGCCTGTTTCAACGCCTGACGCTTGACCTGGATGGCTACCGACGCTTCAGTCCGTGGCAAGCGAGGACCCACTAAATATGGGATCCTCCACGGCTATTCCCAAAGAACCGGGCGTCGTCAAGATCGTCGAGATCGTCGAGATTGAGTTCAAGACCGGCGGGCGGCCCGCCTGCGCTCCCGGCCCGCATCTCTTGCAACCGAGCCTGGAGCCGTTCGCGGCGCCGGCGCAATGATTGGTAGATGGCCTCAGGCGATGAAGCCAGGCGTCGTTGCAGGGTCGTCAGGGCAAAACCAACCGTGCCCTTCCGGCCATTGTTCTCAAGGGCCTCGGCACGATTGAACTCCTGACGAACATAAGTTGTCACCGCCTCATACAGCGCCGCCTCGGCGTCGGAGAGGGTATAGTTGACGGTGTAGGCAATGCGTTCAGGAAAGAGTGGTCGGCCATCAAACTTGAGCAACTGCTCTTTCGTCAGCCGCCGCATCAGGTCGGAGGTGTCAGCCGTATGGACGCCATCACGGAAACGCCCTTCAAACCGATCGGCATCGAGCAGGCCCATGAAGAGCTGGAAATCCTCTTCCTTCCCATTATGGGGTGTCGCGGTGAGCAACAGCAGGTGGCGGGTTACTTTCCCCAGCAGTTGGCCCAGACGGTACCGCTTGGTATAGCTAATCTCACCACCAAAGAAGGTCGCTGAGAGCTTATGGGCCTCGTCGACAATCACCAGATCCCAGTCCGTCTGCTCCAGCTTTGCCTGCACATCGTCGTTCCGCGAGAGCTTATCCAGCCGAGCGATCGCGAGGGGATTCTCCTGAAACCAGTTACCGGTGCGGGCCGCCTCGAGTTTGTCATTGGTGAGGATGTCGAAGGGGAGGTGGAAACGACGATCGAGCTCATCCTGCCACTGCTCAACAAGACTGCCAGGAGACACGATCAGGCAACGCTGCACATCGCCACGAACCACCAGTTCCTTGATCAGGAGCCCCGCCATAATCGTCTTGCCGGCCCCAGGATCATCAGCGAGCAGGAAGCGCAGGGGCTGGCGCATGAGCATCTCGCCATAGACTGCGGTGATCTGATGGGGCAGTGGCTCAACGAGGGAACTGTGGACGGCCAGGAGCGGATCGAAAAGATACGCGAGACGGATCCGATACGCTTCAGAGGCAAGGCGGAATCGCGCTCCATCGCCGTCAAACCCCCAGGGGCGGCTCGCTGCGGCAAGCTCAATCGTGGCCTCGCGTTCCCGATAGAGCAACTCGTGACCCAGGCGGCCGGCAGCATCCTTATAGGTGAGCTCGACCGCCTCGGTGCCATACCACGCAACATCAACCACGGTCACCAGACCATCAGGGAGGATGCCTTTAACTCTACTTTGTCACTTCCTTGTCGGGGCGGTAGTCGTCAAGACGCCCCTCGCGGATGAGTTGGTCAATGGCAAGCAGGCGCAGCCAATCGAGCAGGTACCGATGGATGGCTGCCAGGGACTGGCGCCTTCGATCTGGCCGAGGGGGAAAAAGCGCGACGCCCCGCCTTCCCGCGGTGCGCGCGCTGCTGCCATTCGGTCCACACCAGGAAGCTGTAGGCCAGCATGACCAGGACCGCGTGGCGGTGGAAGCCGTCCCACCGCCGTCCCTGATACTGGTCCCAGCCCAGCAGGGTCTTGGCATCCTGGTGAAACCGTTCGACCTGATGCCGGCGATGGGCGTACTCCACCAGCTTAGCCAGCGGCGTGTCTGGTGGGAAGTTGCTCCAGTACCAGCGCGGGTCACCAGCCTGGCCTCGGGGCGGGACTTCGCCAATCAACCAGCCCTCGACCCAGCCCAGTGTGTCGGTCTGTCGCCAGCAAGCAAGCGCCACAAACCGCGCCCGCAGCCGACCATTGCTGCCCTCACGCCAGGCAAGCGTCGTCCACGCCCGCTTGGGTTGAGCAGCAATCAGCGTGTCAGCGCGCTCGGGCGCCTGGTCCAGGCTGGCGCGCACGGTGAAGTCCCGGCGCACCGGCATCACGTAGCGCAGCGCACGCCGCTCCAGGGCATCAAGGAAGAAGGGCTGGTCGCCGTAGTCGGCGTCCGAGGTGATCGCAGCGAAGGGAATGCCTTGCCCAAGCGCCCAATCAAGCAAATCGAGGGCGATCCCGGCCTTCGTTTGAAAGCGAACGACCTCAGGAACGTGGGCCTTCCTCCGGCGCTCAGCATCGTTTGCCCAGCGCTCAGGCAGGTACAGGCGCGTGGCCAGCGGCCAGGCGATGGTCCGCTCGGCGTAGGTCAGGTTCACCGTGACCTGGCAGTTGTCGACCTTGCCGAGCGCTCCCGAGTACTGGCGGGCCACGCCGACCGAGGCATTCCCCTGCTTGGGAAAGCCCATATCGTCGATGATGAGCACGCCGTCGCCCTCGGTTCGGAGTGCGTGGAGGCGCGCAAGGCGTTGGTTGTTCAGCGCCTGCTCGTCCCAACGCATCGTGGTCAGCAAGCCCTGGAGCGACTGCTCCGAGGTGCCGGGGACGACCTGGGCCAGGGTGTCACAGTTCTTGTTGGGGTGTTCGGTGAGCAGCCCGGTGAGATAGCGCTCCATGGCCTGGCGGCTTTCGCTGCGCTGGAAATGCACCTGGAGTGGGCTCAGAAAGGCTTCAAGCTCAGGTAGCGGCGCGCTAGGAGCGTGGGGAAGGCGAAGAGTAGTTACCATAATCCACAGTGTACCACCTTCTCACCTAAGTGACAAAGCAGAGCTATAGCCTCCTCGATCAAGTGCTGACTGATAGCTATCGTGAAGGTGGATGGGGCTTTGGCCACTCATCAGCCGATGGGAAATGGCCGCTTTCCTCGATGCGAATTGATTATATTTGGCATTCTTCGGAGTGGGTCACGATCGACTCATTTGTTGGGGACTCATCAGGTGGCTCTGATCACTATCCGGTGATCAGCACACTTCGGTTGCAAGCAGCGGAATCGGTTGGCATAAACCAATGATGAAAGAGCGGGAGCCCGCAGCGGGCTGTCGATAGATCAAGGTGAGCAGAGGAGCACATGACATCATCGAGCTATGATCTCACCGCTCGCATGGCCGAGCAGATCGCGTGTTGGGAGCGCGACGGTGACCGCAGAGCGATCTTCCTCTCCTGCTACCGGCTTATGACCGCCAACATGCTCCGCGGCGTCGCACAGGGCCGCTTCCGCGATAACCGCTGGGTCGGCGCGCTGATCGAGAACTTCGCCGAGTACTACTTCGTCGCCCTCGACGCCTACGAGGGCGGTTCGGGGCTGCTCCCTGCCGTCTGGCGCCGCGCCCACGACCTCACCCGGCTGCCGACCACCACCGTTATCCAGAGCTTGCTGATGGGCGTTAACGCCCACATCAACTGCGACCTGGTGCTCGTACTGGACGACATGCTCACGCCGGAGTGGGCCGAGCTCGCGCCCGCTACTCGCGCCGATCGCTACCACGACTACTGCCTGGTCAACACCGTGATCGCCGAGACGATCGATGCGGTGCAAGATCAGGTGGTGGAGCCCTACGCCCGGGCGATGGATCTGGTGGATCGGCTCTGCGGCCCGCTCGACGAGTGGTGTACGGCGCAGCTGATCCGCAACTGGCGCGCCGATGTCTGGCGCCGGGCCCTGGCGATCATCGAGGCCGACAGCCCCGCGACGCGCCATGAGCTCCGTACCCAGAGCGACAGCGTGGCGCTGCGCCGCATCGAGTTGCTGGAGTGGGGCGGTGATATCGGCGCCCGGGTCTTCGGCTACCCGCTGCGCTACCTCAACCGCCTGCGCCTGGTGTGAGCTTGTGGGGTGGTGGCCTAGAGAGGACTTTCTGAAATAGACCCGCCCCACGAGCCATTGAGGTGCGCATTTGCGCGCTGATATTGCGCTACTGTAGTGTTGCCTGAAAGCGGTCGGAGGGATTATCGTGTCGGCTGAGTCTGATGAGCTGCGCCCCGAGCAGCTCGACCGCATCCTGGCCTTCCTGCCGATCTTCGAGCAGCCCGGCTACTCCTTCGGCGAGTGGCAGACCCAGCGGGGCGTGTTTCCGTATTGGGCGGCGAGCCCGGAGGTTACCGCGTTTGTCGAGGCGCTCCACCGCGAGCAGTTCATCGCCCCGTTCGATTGGGTCAGTTGGGCGGACGAGGCGCACCGCTACACTGAAGGCGGCGAGGCCGCGCTGGCGACGGCGGATCTCGCCACCCTGCGCAAGCTGGTGACCGCCTACGTCCGCGCCGATCGCTTCTCGGCGGGCACGCTCGCCTCGATGTTCCAATCGGGGCAGATCATCGCGATCCTGCGCCGGCTCCGGCAAATCCGCGATAGCCTTTCCAACTCCTGAGCCCAAACACACCTCACGCGAGGCGCCGACCTGTGTGGCCGACGCCTCGCTGTGTGATCAAAGCTGCCCGTAGAAGACCAGGGTGTCGTACTCGAGATGCACAAACCCATCGATCTGGTGCTCGGCGAAGATCTTGGCGAGCGCGTCGAGCATCTCGGCGTGGCCGGGCTGCCCCGGAGCCGGGGTGTAGGACGATGAGAGCAGCCGCCCCTGCAGGCCGGCCAAGTCGAGGATCTGGCGATAGGGGAAGCTCGCCTTCTGTAGCGGCGCGGCGCCAAAGAAGGCCTGCAGATCGGCCTCGCCGATCCGGCGGTGGTTGACGCTGGTGTAGTCGGTGCCGTAGGTCTGCAGCAGTTGCTCGTAAGCCTCCAGGAATGACGTCCCGCTGGTGCGCCGGTCGTTCCAGATCAGGGCGATCCAGCCGCCTGGACGTAGGATGCGGACCCACTCACGACGGGTCGGCTCCGGGTCGAACCAGTGGTAAGCCTGGCCCGCCGTGATCAGGTCGACGGAACGGTCGGGCAGGCTCGTCGCCTCGGCGGTGGCGGCCACGCTCCTAAAGTTTGTGTAGGCGCTCAGCGCTTCCTCGGCGGCCGCGCGCATCGCCGCGTTCGGCTCGACCGCGAAGACAGTTGCGCCCCGCTCAAGCAGCAGCCGGGTCAGAATGCCCGTCCCCGAGCCGATGTCGGCGACGACGGCCTGCGGGTTGAGCCCGCAACGCTGCGCGAGCAGCTCCAAAGCCTCCGGCGGATAGCTCGGCCGGGCGCGGACGTAGGTGTCCACGCGGTTGGTGAAGCGCTCGGTTGGGTTGGTCATGCCTTCGCCTCCGTTCTGCTACCGCGTTGTTCTTCCAAGTGCAAAACGATGGTATCACTAAGCGAGCGACTATTTCTCAGGCGCTCGACCACGATGTGCCACTGTATCGGCTTAGGCATCGGGCGCTCCCTTGGCCGGGTTATCACCCCCGGCTACTGTCAGATCGCCAGCGCGCAAGGCGAGGACAAGCTGACGGGTAAGCTGGATGTGACCCAGGTGGAGCGCGGTGTGTTCGATGGCGTGGAGCAGACAGTCGCGCCCGCTGATCGGCGCGTCGCCGATGGCCCGAATCCGCCGGCCCGCAGGCGGGTTGGGTAGGGGTCCGAGGGCTGTCGGCGGCAGGGTGGCGAGCATTGTCTGCAGTGCGCTGATCCAGCTTTCGTAGCGGGCGATCAGGTCGGGGCCGTGGCCAACCGCGCGGAACTCAGCAGGACGATCGCGGGGGATCTCCTTGCCGCCGACCAGATTCAAGGTCCAGTACTCGCCGGCGCCGATGGTGTGAGTGGCCAGGGCGGCGAGGGTGTTGGCTTCGGGTAGAGGCACGGGGGTATTGAGCTCCTCGTCGCTCAGCCCCTCGATCTGGGCGATGATGTCGCGGGCGAGCATGGTCAGCACCTGGGCGTATGCTGTTGCTTCCTCAGCCATCCTGCCCCTCCTTATGTTATGCTGTGTACAGCCGAACCCCGGCCATCGTAGCACACCTTGGCGAGCTACGGCTCCGCTTGGAGCATCAGAATACTGGGGCGGCGACAACATCGACCGCGCGGCCTTCATCCTGCTGGCGCGCCACACGACAACAAGGAGCACAATATGAGCGACTTCTGGGGCGAGCTTGGCAAGACGCTCGGCAAGACCCGGCACACCTTGGACGAAGCGCGCAAAGAGGCCGAGCGTCTGGCTCGTGAGGCGGGCAAGGTCGCGCAGGATGTGGCGACAGAGGCGGGCCGTGGAGTCTCCGAGGCGTTCGAGCAGGTCCAGCAGTTTGTGACTGGCGAAACGCCGGCCGAGCCGGTCAACATCGCTGCGCTGCCCGAGCATCAGCGGGTGGCCTATGCTGGCTGTCTCTACGCCCTCGCCGGCGCCGACGGCGGCCTGGACAAAGACGAACTTCAATTGATCGTCGACCTGATCGATCTTGAGGGCCTCTCGCCGGCCGGGCGGCGCCTCGTGCTCGGCTATATCGTCGAGCCGCCCAGCCTTGCCGATACGCTTGCGGCATTCGCGGCCGCGCCGGAGACTGTTCGCTACGCGCTTTTGCTCAATCTGGTCGAGATCGCCTGGGCCAACGATCTGCTTGACCCGCGACAGGATGCCTTGCTCAACACGGCACAGCAGGCGCTCCAGGTGAGCGACGAGCAGTATCGGGCGATCTGGCGCTTTATACGCGAGTTGCGTGCCATCCGCCTGCGCGGCCACAATGACGCAGCAGCCGCTCAGGCGACGAAGGTCGCAGCCGCTGGCCTCGCGGCGGTGGGCATCCCAATCGCCGCGGTATATGTCTCAGGCTCGGTGATCGGCCTGAGCGCTGCGGGCATCACCTCGGGCCTGGCAGCGCTCGGCCTCGGGCTGGGGATGGTCCCGGGGATCGGCGTCGCGGTCCTGATGGGTCTCGGGGCCTTCCTTGGCGTGCGCACCCTGCTCGACGCGACGAACCAGGCCGATCATGGCCAACTGCGTCGTGATCTCGCGCAACGAGCGCAGGCCGTGCTCACCAGCCTGGAGGAGATGATCGGCCTGCTCGATGAGCAGATCCGCGTTGTGGGGCAGGCAGGGGACAACCGTGCAGCCGGTTTCCGGCTCGCCGCGCTACAGGAGCGCCGACGGGCGCTGCAGCAGATCATCGCCCGGCGCCGAGCGATGGCCGAGGCGACAAGCACTCTTGCGTAGCCGTCGGGCGTGTGAGGAACAAGCGTGAACAATCCGCCGCTGACGACCGCTACCCGCCTTGAGCAAGAGCAGATCATCTGGCTCGCAACTGTGCGCCCCAACGGCCGGCCGCACCTCGTGCCGCTCTGGTTTGTCTGGGCTGGCGGCAGGATCTATCTCTGTGTGGCCGGCGGCAGCGTAAAGGTGCGCAACCTCACGGCCAATCCGGCCGTCTCCCTGGCTCTGGAGAGCGGGAGCGCCCCGGTTGTGGTCGAGGGCCAGGCTGCCGCGCTCACGCGCCCCTGGCCCGAAGAGGCCGTGCAGGGCTTCCAACGCAAGTACGACTGGACGATCACAAGCGATGCCGAGTACGACACGCTGATCACCGTCACGCCGCAGCGCTGGCTGATGACGCAAGCGTAGCTGCGATGCGACTAACCGAAACGCTGGCGGCCGGCAGGCGGCTCACTCGGCGAGCGCCGCGCAGATGAACTCGACCTCGTTGCCGTCGGGGTCGTCGACGTACATCGTGCGGCTGGCCAGCACCGGGTGCTTGCCGCCGCGTGGCGTGTAGCCGGCTGCGACCAAGGCGGCGTGCTGGGCGTCGAAGGCCTCGGGCGGCAGGGTGAGCGCCAAGTGGTGCAACTGGTAGCCCGACGGCTGTGCCAGCACGTCGTCGCCTTTGGGCACCAGAACGATCATCGCCGGGATGCCGGCTACGCCTTCGCCTGCCTTGAGGAAGGCGTTGCGCAGCGTCGGCGGCGAGATCAGTTCCATCCCCAGCAGGTCGCGGTAGAATGCCAGCGCCCGCTCCTTGTCCGCTGTCCACAACACGATCTCAGCGATCCCAACGATATGGGCCATACGTGTTTCTCCTGGGCTCGTTGATGTTCAAGCACCATTGTATGAGAACATGGACCCAGAAGGAAAGCCGTGGTTTTAGCCAGGCTCAGGCTGGCCAGGCCAGCAAGAGGGCGTTTAGCGCGCCGATACGCAATGGCCCGACCTGGCAGACATTGCGAAACAGCCGGCTGTAGGCATCGCGTGGCACCGGATCGGTGTGGGCGGCCTGGTTGCGGATGCTGCGGATCTCCCAGAGCGCATCCACAAAGGCCTCGAAAGTGATCTGCACCTGTGGATCGTCGGGATCGATCGCCGCCCGCCAGATCCCGGCGATGTAGTTTGTGATCTGGGCCCAGTCGGCGGGCCGCTTTCGCCTGATGCCGCCCAACGTGCCGAGGGTAGCGTGGCGGCCCGGAATCGCCCCCTCGCTCAGCCCAGGTATCGCCGCCACTCGTCGGCCCAACTCTACCTCCAGCACGCTGGAGATGTGGATCGCCGGCGCCGAGTAGTCGCGTGCGCCGACCGAGTCGAGCTGCTCGACCAGGAACACCGCCAGGGCCAGCGACTCCTTCTCACTTGGCCCGAACTGGTCCAGCGTGCGCTCCAGGCCCATATCGCGCAGGCGGTGATAATAGACCTCGATCCGCCGGTAGACCCCGCTCAACTCGGCGAAGCGCCGGGTCAGAGCTTCGATCCGCTGCGCTACAGCCCCCACAGTCTCGTCGTCCAGCTCCCCGATGTCGCCACGCTCGAAAAGATGCTGCAGCTCGTGCAGTAGATCCTCGGCGCTACGCGGTGGGCGCACAGGCGGCCGCGCCCCCGGCTGATCGATGATGTGGCAGAGCCGGGCGTCCTGGCAGCAGTGGCGTGCGCGGCTCACCAGGTCGGCGCGCCAGGGGCCGACGTGGGGTTTGGGGCAGATCAGGATGTCGTTCGTCTCGATGAGCGGGATGCCATCGCTGCCTACCAGCGCGGTGCGCTCGGCCGCGCTCAGCGAGTCGATGAACACTCCGTGGCAGGCCACCGGCACGCGCGTGCGCAGCGCGGCGTGGGCCTCCTCGAGCACGGCTGTCAGGGTCGCGTGGATGGCATCCCGGCCATCGATCGCCGGGCGGGCGCGCCAGATGGCGACAGCAGCGTCGGGCCGGGCGACTTGGGCAGCCGCCGTCTCGGGCACAACCCGGTAGAGCGGGCCTGTCGCCTCGGCCGTCACCAGTTGGTCGAGCACATCGGTATCATCCCCATCGGCCGGGCGCTCGTCGCTCTTCTGGAAGGCGAAGAGCAGCGCACCGTGGCGCTCGCCGGTCAGGTGCAGGTCGGCGATCATGCGTTTGATCGTGCCAGCCGGGGCGCGGGCACTATCCCGCGGTTTGTAATATTTGGCGTCGAGCATGTAGCCCGGCTCGCGCCAGATCAGCTCGGTATTGTGGCGCACCTCGACGCGATCATCGCGCTCGATGTAGAGATCCGGCCGCACGCCGGGCGCCCGGCTCCAGTGGTGCAGGATGGCCCGGTCGTGCTGGAGCTTGTACACACAGGCTGCCTCACCATCGCCCCAACGAAAACGCAAGCGCATCTCGCCGACGTTCCACTCCTCCAGGGCTCCCCGATGCTCCAGCAGCTCGGCTAGCTCGTAGAACAGCCAGATCTGGTAGAGGTAGTTGTCGCGGGCCGGGTCGGCGCCGAGCATAGGCGCGCTCTCTTCGCCCGTGGGCCGATCGAGCAGCCGCAGCGCGCCGAGGCGGCGGCGCCAGGCCAGCAGATCATCGTAGGCGCTGTTGCGGCCCGGAAGCAGCTGCTCCTCGACGGCCCGCTCCAAGTCGGCGCTGCTCTGATCGGCGTAGCCCGCGACGATCTGCTCGCAAGTGTGTACCAACCCCACAAACTGGGGGAAGGCCAGCTCGCGCGTGCAGCGCTCGACGATTTCGCGCAGCGGGTGGCGCAGGGCGTAGCTGCTGTGCTGCTCCTGCTCCATGTCGAGGCGGGCCTGCACCGCGTTGCGGTACTCGAGAATGGTCGCGACGGTGAGCAGATTCTCCGGCGTGGCGAAGTGGCGCCGGCGCTGGCGGGTGTGGACGGCGAGCGGCGGTTCGCCGGGGCGTTCGCGTAGGCCGGCCGCCATCGTTCGCGGCCAATCGATGCGCCCACGCGGCGGCAGTTCCTCGACCATCAGTTCGCGGGGGGCCAAGAAGCTCAGACGGCGCTTGATACGCGGCAAAATTGACTCGAGTAGCTCGTCGCGCAGATAGACCAGCACCGCCAACTCGCGGTAGGGCCGCAGCCCGGCGTGGCGGGCGTCGTCGAACAGCGTGCCAAGCCTGGCGGCGAAGCTGCTGCCGAGGCGCCGCACATCGTGGCGCAGCAGCAGCTCCACC